>NZ_JARVRO010000013.1:0-302684 GCF_030209645.1 Curtobacterium sp. ME-Dv--P-122a | reverse complement strand
GCCCGAAAGCACCAGGCATCGCGCACGCCAGGGGAAGAACCGGGCGTACCTGGCGCGAGCGGGCATACCTGCCAGGAACCGCGCGGGTCAGGCGGGGACGGAGACCTTCGTCTCGTGCTTCCAGAAGCCGGAGAACGTGATGCGCGACTTCGGCAGGCCCGCACGGTGCAGGTGGCGGCGGCCCTCGGTGGCGAGTCGCGACTCCCCCACGACGAACGCGTACCCCTGGTCGTCGGACGGCACGTGCCGCTGCAGTTCGGCGAGGGCTCCGCTGCCGGGGACCGCACCCGGCTGCCGGACGATCCAGGTCACCTGCACGCCGGTGGGGGCGTCGAGGTCGCGGATGTCGGCGGGGGTCGGGACCTCTTGGATGATGCGGCCGACGGTGTCGCGCGGCAACGAGGCGGCGATGCCGACGACGCCGGGCAGGCCGGTCTCCTCTGCGGCGACGACGACCTCGCTGGTGCCGGCCGGGACGTCGAAGATGCAGCCCTGGTCGAGCATCGCGAGCTCCTCGCCGGGGCGTGCGGCGCAGGCCCAGATCGCGGCGCGGCCCTCGAGCTCGCCGCGGTGGTCCAGGTGCACGACGAAGTCGATGTCGAGCTCGGCGGTGCCGTCGGCGAGCATGCGGTAGGCGGCGACGGTGTAGTTCGCGCAGTGGGGGCGGATGTCCTCGGGGATGCCGAGGAACGTCGGCCACCACTTCTTGCCGTCCAGGTCGGGCATCCGGAAGGTGTCCTGGTCGGGGCGCCGGACGAACAGGCGGAACCAGTGGTCGAAACCGAGGTAGCCGAACTCGTGCAGGTCGTCGCCTGTGACGGTGACGCGCTGCATCGAGGGGGTCACCCGCTGGGTCCGGAGGACACGGGCGCGGAAGAGCCGGGGGTTCGTCGGCAGGAGCCGCGGGGTCTTCGCCATGAGGCAAGGCTAACCTAAGATGACTTCCGTGCCAGCCCCCAATCCCGTTCTGGCTTCCGGTCCGGAGGCCCCCGAACCCGTCGCGTCCAGCGCCCGAGACGGCGACGCGTCCCGTGCCCTCGGCGTCCACCGGACCGCGATGCGGCGGCGGACCGCGGTCATCATCGGGCTCGTCGTCGCCCTCGTGCTCGTCGCCGTGGCGAGCATGCTGCTCGGCAGCAACCGCATCGGTGTCGCCGAGGTGTGGGCAGGGCTCACCCGCTCCGGGTCGAGCACCGACGAGGCGATCGTGTGGGGCTCCCGCATCCCGCGCACGCTCATCGGTGCTGCGGTCGGGGCGGCCCTCGGCATCGCCGGACTCCTCATGCAGGGACACACCCGCAACCCGCTCGCCGACCCCGGCCTGTTCGGGGTCTCGTCGGGTGCGGGGCTCGCGGTGGTGCTCGGCGTCTACGTGTTCGGGGTGACGAGCACGAGCGCGACCGTGTGGTTCGCCCTGGTCGGGGCCCTGGTCGCGAGCGTCGTCGTCTTCTCGGTGACCATCGCCGGCAGCGGCACCGCCAGTCCGGTGCCACTCGCCCTCGCCGGGGCCGCGGTCTCGGCGCTGCTCGCCGCCCTGACCTCCTTCGTCGTGCTGACCGACCAGGCCTCGCTCGACGCGTACCGGCTCTGGGTCGTCGGGTCCCTCGCGGCACGGCAGCTCGACATCCTCGGGGCGGTGTGGCCGTTCCTGGCCGCCGGGCTCGTGCTCGCGGTGCTGAACGTCCGCGCCCTCGACGCCCTCGGGCTCGGGTCCGAGCTGGCGAAGGGGCTCGGCGAGAACGTGCTCGTCGCCCGGCTCGTCGGCCTGGGCGGGATCACCCTGCTCGCCGCCGGGGCGACCGCTGCTGCCGGCCCGATCGGCTTCGTCGGCCTGACCGTGCCGCACGTCGCTCGCGCGCTCGTCGGCACCGGACACCGCTGGACCCTGCCGGTCTCCGGTCTGGTCGGCGCCGCCCTCGTGCTGCTCGCCGACGTCATCGGTCGCCTGATCGGCGGGTTCTCCGAGGTCGAGGTCGGCATCGTGCTCGCCGTCATCGGCGGCCCGGTGTTCGTCGCCGTCGCCCGTCGCCGATCGCTGGTGTCGCTGTGAGCGGGGCAGCGGTGCGAACCCCCGGCCGCGCCGGCATCCGAATCGGCCCGGTCGGCCTCGCCTGGCGCCCCCGGGTGTTCTGGTACACGGTCGGGTCGATCGCCACCGTCCTGGTGCTCATCGTCCTGGGCACGGCGGTCGGATCGACGTGGATCGCCCCCGGGGTCGTCATCCGGTCCCTGCTCGGCCTGGAGTCCGGGCCGGACGCCTTCATCATCACCACCCTGCGCCTGCCCCGCGTGCTCACCGGCGCACTCGTGGGCCTGACGCTCGGGGTGGCCGGCGCGCTCACCCAGACCTTCACCCGCAACCCCCTCGGCACCCCGGACATCATCGGTGTCACGGCGGGCGCGAGCGTCGGTGCGGTCGCGGCGATCGTGCTCGGCGGCGGGACGTACTCGGTCTCGTCCCTGGTGCTCGGTGGCGGGATCCCGGTGGCGGCCACGATCGGCGCCCTGGTCGCGGCGGTCCTGGTGTACGGCCTGGGCTGGCGCGGCGGCGTGCAGAGCTACCGACTCGTGCTGGTCGGCATCGGCGTGAGCGCGACCCTCGACGCGGTGACGAGCTACCTGCTCGTCCGCGCGAAGATCACCGTCGCCACCGCGGCGTCGCAGTGGCTCGTCGGCAGCCTGTCGAGCACCTCGTGGGAGAGCGTCTGGCCGCTGCTCGTGGTGGCGGTCGTCGCGGTGCCGATCGCGCTCGCGACGAGTGCGGCCCTCGGCATCGGGCAGCTCGGCGACGAGGTCGCGACGGGCGTCGGACTCGGCGTCCAGCGGCACCGGCTGCTCGTCATCGCGCTCGCGGTCGTGCTGACCGCCGCCGCCGTGGCCGCCGCGGGACCGGTCGGCTTCGTCGCGTTCGTCGTCCCGCAGGTCGGGCTCCGGCTCGCCGGCACGAACCGGCCACCGCTGCTGCTCGCCGGTGCCCTCGGTGCCGTGCTCGTGCTCGCCGCCGACCTGCTGTCGCGTTCCGCGTTCCCGTGGCAGGTGCCGGTCGGCATCATCACCACCGTGATCGGGGCGCCGTACCTGATCTGGCTCCTCGTCCGTCACCGCAAGGAGATGTCCCGATGACAACATCGCACCAACACGAGCACGAGCACCACACCCCCGTCCTCGAAGCCACGGGCCTGTCCGTCGGCTACGACCGCCAGCCCGTGCTGCGCGACCTCGACCTGCGCATCGAACGCGGCACCGTCACGACGTTCCTCGGGGCGAACGGCTGCGGCAAGTCGACCCTGCTCAAGGCGTTCGGCCGCGTGCTCAAGCCACAGGGAGGCGAGGTCCTGCTCGACGGCACCCCGATCCGCAGGGAACCGAACCGCCAGGTCGCCCGCAAGCTCGCGATCCTGCCGCAGTCCCCCGTTGCCCCCGCGGGCACCAGCGTGCTCGACCTGGTGATGCGCGGCCGGAACCCGCACCAGTCGTGGGCGAAGCCGTGGACCGCCGAGGACGCCGCCGTCGCCGAAGAGGCCATCGCCGCCACCGGTCTGACCGAGGTCGCGCACCGCGACGTCACGAGCCTGTCCGGCGGGCAGCGCCAGCGCGCCTGGATCGCCATGGTCGTCGCGCAGCAGGCCCAGACGCTCCTGCTCGACGAGCCGACCACCTACCTCGACCTCGCGCACCAGCTCGAGGTCCTGCGGCTCGTCCGGCGACTGAACCGCGAGCAGGGGTCGACGATCGTGATGGTGCTGCACGACCTGTCGCTCGCGGCGCGGTACTCCGACCGGCTCGTGGTGCTGCACGACGGCGGGGTCGTCGCCGACGGCACACCGCACGAGGTCCTCACCCCGGCACTGCTCGAGCACGCGTTCGGCCTGCACGCCCGGGTGTTCCCCGACCCGGTGACCGGTGCACCGATGATCGTGCCCGAAGCAGACGAGCACGACCCCGTCCCGAGTGCCCAGCCGGAGCACCCGAGTGCCCCGACGGAACACACGGCCCCCAGCGCCCGGACCGGGCACACCGTCCCGACGAAAACCGAAGACGTGCTGGCGAGTACCGCGAACTTAGGTTAGCCTCTCCTAACGTGAAGACCTCCCGACGTGGCCACCTGCGCGCCGCCCTCCTGACCTCCGTGACCGTCTCGGCACTCCTCCTGACCGGCTGCTCGAGCACCGGCAACTCGAACGACTCCGACTCCGACGGCGGCACCGCCGCGTCGAAGGCCTGGTCGTACGAGGACGCCACGGGCGCCACCGTGAAGGTCGACCACACGCCGAAGCGCGTCGTCGTGCTGAACGACATCGCCCTGTCGTTCATCGAGTACGGCCTGAAGCCCGTCGGCACCTTCGGGCAGCTGACGATGGCGAAGGACGCCCGGTTCAAGGGGCTCGACACCGACGGCATCACGCAGCTCGGCACCGCCTACGGCGACATCGACCTCGAGCAGCTCGCCGCGCTCAAGCCCGACCTCGTCGTCACCTCGGTCTACCCGACCGACGCCAAGGGCACGCTCGACACGAAGCAGCCGGGCTACGGCTTCAAGGACAAGGCGCAGGAGAAGCAGATCGAGGCCATCGCGCCGGTCGTCCAGGTGAAGTGGGGCGGCAAGGGCGAGGACGTCATCGAGAAGATCGCCGAACTGTCCGAGTCCCTCGGCGCGAAGGAGTCGACGGTCGACGCCGCCGAGGAGCGCTTCGACACCGCGGCCGACGAGCTCGAGAAGGTCTCGAAGGAGCAGGACCTGTCGGTCGTCTCGATGTACGCCGACGGTGACGGCGCGTACGTCACCCGCCCGACCGACGAGCCGTCGCTGCAGATGTACGCGTCGTACGGGGTCGACTTCGTCAACCCGAAGCCCGAGGGCTTCTACTGGGGCATCTACTCGTGGGAGAACGCCGGCCAGATCACCGGTGACGTGCTGCTGCTGTCGCAGCAGGGCTACCAGGTCGCCGACCTCGAGAAGCAGCCGACCTTCGCCGACAACGCCGCGCTCGAGGCGGGCCAGGTCCACAGCTGGACGTTCCCGGCCCTCGACTACGCGTCGCAGGCTGACTACATGACCAAGCTCGCGGGCTGGCTCGAGGACAGCAAGAAGCTGTCGTAGGACGCAACCGAGAACCGGCCTGGAGGCGCGGTGCCAGCTGGCACCGCGCCTCCAGGCCGTTGGCGGTTGCGTTCCGGGCCGTCAGCCGACCGGCAGCGCCGCGTTCACCGCCGTCTGCGCGTCGCGCCAGACGGCCGCGCGCGACCCCGCGTAGGTCCCGCCCTGACCGTTGGAGAACGACCGCAGGTTGTGCTTCGCGCCGTCCGTGTTGCCCTGCCAGTAGGCGGTGACGGCACGCGAGGTCCCGCCCACCAGCCACACCTGGTCGGCCGCGTCCGTGGTGCCGGTCTTGCCGAACAGGGTCGCGCCGTCGGGGGTCTGCCCACCGCTCGCCGTGCCGCCGCGGAACGCGCCCTGCATGACGTCGAACGCGGTGGCCGCGGTCTGCGGCGACACCGCCTGCTTGCAGGTGCGGGGTTGTCCGCCGAGTTCCTCGCCGTCGGGTGCGGTGACCTGGTCGATCACGACGGGTGCACAGAACCGCCCGCCGTTCGCGATGCCCGCGTAGGCCGACGCCATCGTGAGCGGGGCGATGCTCTCGGTGCCGAGCAGGGACCCCGGGTTCCAGGGCAGCTCGCCACCGGTCGCCAGGTGCACCCCCAGCCGCTCGGCCACGTCGCGGATGTCGCACAGGTCGAGCTGTTCGGCCATCGACTGGTACGCCGCGTTCACGGACTGCGCCGTCGCCGACCGGACCGAGTACGGACCACGCTGCCCGGGTGAGTCGTTCTTCGGCTGCCAGAACGCCGAGGCGGGTCCACCGCAGGCGGTCCACTCGCTGTGCGGATGCGGTGTGCCGTTGACGACGGTGTCCGGACTGCGGCCGGCCTCGATCCACGCCAGCAGGGTGAACATCTTGTAGGTCGACCCGGTCTGGAACCCCGTCGAGCTGCCGTCCGCCTGGTCGGTGGCGTAGTTCAGCGAGGTCGCGGTGCGCGGTGCGTCGGACGACCGGTCGTGGTCGGTGTTCTGCGCCATCGTCAGCACGCGGCCCGTCCCGGCCTCGACAGTGTTGAACGTGGCCCCCAGCGCCAGCCGGGTCTCGGTCTTCGGGTCGTACTGGTCGAGCAGCCGCTTCTGTTCCGCGTTCAGGTCGAGGTCGAGCGTGGTCTGGATCCGGTACCCGCCGGTGCGCCAGGCGTCCGCCCGCTGCTGCTTCGTCGCGCCGAGCTGCGGGAGCCGCTGGGCGATGGTCTCCGCGTGGTCGCAGAAGAACTCCGCGCCCACCTCGACCGCCTCGCACCCCTGCTGCGGGGCCGTCAGGTGCACGTAGTCGGCGACGCGGGACAGCCGCGCCGTGCGGTACTCCTCGGTCGACAGGTGCCCCTGCTCGTGCATCGACCGCAGGATCACGTTCCGCCGCGCGGCGTTGTCGCGGTGGTGGTCCGGCGTCGACAGGTCCCGTCGCTCCGGCCACTGCACGATCGCGATGAGCGACGCCGCCTCGGCCGGGGTCAGGTCGGTCGCCGACTTGCCGTAGTAGTGCTGCGCCGCCGACTGCACCCCGTAGGTCTGGTCGCCGAAGTAGGCGATGTTCAGGTACGCCGCCAGGATCTGCTGCTTCGTGTACTGCTTCGCCAGGCTGATCGCGAGCTTCATCTCGGCGAGCTTGCGCTGCGGTGTCCGCCGGGTCGCGTCCTCGTACGCAGCCTCGCGCTCCTCGGCGGTGGGCAGTTCGCTCGCCTGCTGGATCTTGATGTTCCGCACGAGCTGCATCGTCAGGGTCGAACCACCCGACCCGCCCTCGGTCCCGGACGTGGCGACGCTCACGAGCGACCGGACGACGGACGTCGCGTCGACACCGCCGGTCTCGTGGAACCGCTTGTCCTCGCCGTCCACCGCGGCGTGCTCCAGCTGGTCGCTGATCTGCTCGAGCGTGAGCTCCTACCGGTCCTGGTCCCACACGTTCGCCAGGTGCACCGGGTCGCCGCCGCGGTACGCCCAGATCTGGTTCCGCTGGGGCAGCTGCCCGATCTCGATGTCCTCCGGCAGCGACTCGAACACCCCGATCGCCGAGGTCGTGCCGACGCCGGCGACCGCGATCACCGGAGTCACCCCGACGCTCACCAGCAGCCCGGCGAGCACACTGCCACCCACGAAGCCGAGCGCGGCTCCCCCTGCACGTCGCATCGTCATGTCGTCCGTTCCCCCTCGGTCGCACCATCATCGGCGCGGTCCGGAGAGGCTCGCAGTCCTGCTCGGGCGGTCGCCGTGACTTCCCCGCGGAACACCGTCGTGTCCGCTGGGAAAGTGCCGGGGTCGGTCGCCGCTCGGCGCTCGCCGCCCGTGCGGAGGATGATCGGCCCATGGAGTACTCGACGGCGATGCTCACCGAGGAGACGTGGCCCGACTTCGCCGCGCTCGTGACCCGCAGCAACGGCGTGTGGGGCGGGTGCTGGTGCATCGGTTTCCACCCGGACGGCCCACGCGGGACGCCCGACCCGACGGTGTCCCACCAGGAGGCGAAGCACCGCCACGTGCGGAACGGCACGAACCACCAGGTGCTCGTCTACGCCGACGGCACGGCGGTCGGGTGGTGCCAGTTCGGGCGGCCGGTCGAGCTGCCGACGATCCTGAACCCCGGCGCGTACGCCCGCGACGCCTCGACGCCGCCGGACTGGCGGATCGGCTGCGTGTTCGTGGAGTCCCGACACCGGGGTCAAGGGGTCGCACGCGCCGCGGTCACGACCGCACTCGAACAGATCCGGCGGGCCGGCGGCGGAACCGTCGAGGCCTACCCGGAGCAGACGGTCGAGCGGAAGCCGCAGCGTGGTGCCTACCTGCACACCGGGCCGGAAGAACTGTTCACGCAGTTCGGGTTCGTGCGCGACCGCCGCATCGCCAAGTGGCGGTGGGTGATGCGCACGACGGTGTGACCGGCGTACCCGCTCGACGCCGCGCTGCCAGCCCGGCGCGCGTACCGTGGGAACCGTGACACGCACCGCTCCGGTACGACCGCACCGCCTCGCCCTCATCGGCGCCGCCGTGGCCCTGGTGATCGGGTTCGGACTGCTCTTCACCCCCTGGGACGGGCCGGTCATCGTGCTCGCCTGGGCGCTCATCGTCGCCGCGGTCGTCCTCGGCGCCATCACGCTGTTCCTGGTGCGGGCTCCCCGCAGCTAGGCCGCGCACACCCGCCGGCGCGACCGTCGGTCAGCCGCGCCGCCGCGCGCCCGCGGAGCGTGGCGGGTTCGCGCGCAGGTGCTCCGCCGCTCCCCCGAGGATCCGTGCGAGGTCGTCGACGTCCGAGTCGGACATCGACGCGAACAGCAGGGTGTGCAGCGCCTCGATGTGTCCGGGGAAGACCGCGGCGAGGACGTCACGACCGGCCCGGGTGATCGTCACGACCGTGCTGCGTTCGTCGTCCGGCGAGGGACCGCGGGTGACCAGCCCGCGCTGCTCGAGCAGTTGCGCCTGGTAGGTCAGTCCGCTGCGGCTGTAGACGACCCCGTCGGCGAGGTCGGTCATGCGCTGCTGCCCGCCCGGAGCGTCACCGAGCCGGGCGAGCAGCTGGAACTGCACGTAGCTCAGGCCGCCCACGTCGCGGAGCTGCCGCTCGACCGCGTGGCGGAGCAGGCTGCTCACCTCGGTGAAGGCGAAGTACGCCCCGAGCTGGGTCGGTGTCAGGGAGTTCGGCGCATCGGTCACGAGATCCATCCTACCCGTTGCTTCGAGTTCGAAGCAGTGCTAGCGTCCTCGTCAGTTGCTTCGAACTCGAAGCACATGAGCAACACCGACGAAGGGCATGATCATGCAGGCAGTACGGTTCCACGACGTCGGCGGTCCCGAGGTGCTCCGCACCGAGGACGTCGAGCAGCCCACCCCGGGCGCCGGGCAGGTGCGACTCCGCGTCGCCGCCTCGGCGTTCAACGCGGCGGACAACGGGATGCGGGGCGGGTTCCTGCCGATCCCGGTCCAGCTGCCGCACGTTCCCGGCTACGACGTGTCCGGCACCGTCGACGCGCTCGGCGACGGCGTCGAGGGGATCGCGATCGGGGACGCCGTCGTCGCGTTCCTGCCGATGGAACTCGACGGCGGGGCGGCCGAGTACGTCATCGCCCCGGCGGACGCGGTGGTCGCCGCACCGACGAGCATCCCGCTGGCCGACGCGGCGGCGCTGCCCTCGGTGGCGCTCACCGCGTGGCAGGCACTGTTCGACGACGGGCGGCTCAAGGCAGGCCAACGCCTGCTGGTCATGGGAGCCGGCGGCGTGGTGGGCAAGTACGCGATCCAGCTCGCCGTCCGCGCCGGGGTCCACGTGATCGCGACGGCGAGCCCGCGCAGCATCGAGGCCGTCCGGGCAGCCGGTGCCCACGAGGTGATCGACCACACCACGACCGACGTCCGCGCCGCCGTGACGGAGCCGGTCGACGTGCTCCTGAACCTCGCCCCGATCGACCCGCAGGACTTCGCGGCACTCGTCGACGTCGTGCGCGACGGCGGCGCGGTCGTCAGCACCACGGCGTTCATGGCCACGCCGGACGACGAATCCCGCGGGGTCCGGGCGGCGACGGTGTTCGTCCTGCGCAACCGCGAGCGCCTGGCGGAGCTGGTGTCCCTGGTCGACGCCGGGGCGCTCACGGTCGAGGTCACCCGGCGCATCCCGCTGATGGAGCTGCCGTCCCTGCACGCCAAGGCGGCCGCGGGACGGATCAGCGGCAAGGTCGTGGTCCTGGTCGGGTGACGGCCGCACGCCCCCGCACCAGCACCACCCGCAGCAGCGCCGGATACGCTCGGCGCATGACGGACCAGGGGTGGCACGAGGACGTGCTCGGAGCACCGTACGAGCGGCTCGAACTGCCGCTCGGTACCGACTCCGAGGGGCCCGTCGTCGCCACCCTGGTCCGCCGCCGGCACACCCCGACGGACCTGCTGCTGCATGGTCGCGGGCCCCTGCACGGGGTCGACGTGCTCTACGTGCACGGCTGGTCGGACTACTTCTTCCAGGTCGAGCTCGCCGAACGCCTCGAGCGGCTCGGCGCCCGGTTCCACGCACTGGACCTGCGGAAGTACGGTCGGAGCCTGCGTCCGTACCAGACCCCGGGCATGGTCGACGACCTGGCGGTGTACGACGAGGACATCGCCGCAGCGCTCGACGCGATCTCGGCCGAGCACCCCGGCTCGGACCGCCGCCGGCTCGTCCCGATGGGCCACTCCACGGGCGGCCTGACCCTGTCGCTCTGGGCAGCCCGGCACCCGGAGCTCGTGCACGGCCTCGTGCTGAACAGCCCGTGGCTCGAGTTCCAGGCCACCGCGGTCGGGCGGGCGATCGTCGCACCGGTCATCAAGCTCGGTGCCCGCCGGAACCCCCTCGCGCCGATGCCCGCCGTCGACCCGGGCTTCTACACCCGCACCGTCTCGGCCGAGGGCGAGGGGTCGTGGACCTACGAGCAGCAGTGGCGGCCGGAGCGCGGCTTCCCCCTGCACCCCGGGTGGCTCGCCGCGGTCTTCGACGGCCAGGCACAGGTCGAGAAGGGCCTCGGGATCGGGGTCCCGACCCTGGTGATGCTGAGCGACAAGAGCATGCTCCAGCCGCGGTGGGACCCGGGCATGGCGCGGGCCGACGTCGCCCTGAACGTCGACACGGTGGCGCACCGCTCGCTCTCCCTCGGCGAGGAGGTCACGGTCCGCCGACTCGCCGGCGCCCTGCACGACGTGGTGCTGTCCGCGCCGGAGGTGCGGGAACGGGCGTACGACACCATCGGGCGCTGGGCGAGCACACTCCGATAGCCCCGCGACGCCCAGCGACGCTCCGCGACGCGTGCCGCTCAGTCGGACAGCCCGGCCACCGCGGCACGGGTCGCCGCGGCGACGAGCGCGTCCGACGGCTCCGCGCCGGGATCGGCGCGGCTCGTCATCACCACGAGCACGACGGGGTCGCGCCCCGGCGGCGTCACGACCGCGATGTCGTTCCGGACCCCGTAGGACGCCGTGCCGGTCTTGTCGGCGACCCGCCACGACGGGTCCACCCCGGCGCGGACCGTCGCGTCCCCGGTCGTGTTGCCGAGCATCGCCTCGCGGAGCACCCGACGGTCGGCGGCGTCGAGCGCGTCCCCGAGCAGCACGGTCCGGAGGTCCGCCGCGAACCGCTCCGGCGTCGTCGTGTCCCGCCGGTCACCCGGGATCGCCTGGTTCAGGTCGGGTTCGACCCGGTCGACGCTCGTCGTCCGGTCCCCGATGCCGCGCAACCACCGCTCGACGGCGTCCGGCCCGCCGAGCCGCTCCACCAGCAGGTTCGCCGCGGTGTTGTCGCTGGAGCGGAGGGCCGCATCGACGAGCTCGCGCACCGTCATCCCGGTGTCGACGTGCTCGCTCGTCACGGGTGCGTACTCGAGCAGGTCGCCGCGGTCGTAGTGCACGACGGTCGCCAGGTCGGCGTCGGACGAAGCGTCCAGGACCGCCGCCGCGATGAACACCTTGACGGTCGACGCGAAGGCGAACCGCTCCCCCGCACGGTGTGCGATCGTCCGGCCGCTCCCGGTGTCGATCGCGGCGACCCCGAGCCGTGCGTCGTACCGCCGCTCCAGCGCAGCGAAGGCCCGCGCGGTAGCGGGGTCGGTCGCCGGATCGGTCGACGGCGCCACCGAAGCCGACCCAGACGCAGAAGCCGACGCTGACGTGGACGACGTCGGCCCGGTCGTGTCACCACCCGGCGCACCGGAGCACCCCACCAGCCCGACCAGCACCAACGCCGTCAGAGCAGCGGCCGTCATCCCCGTCCCACCTCGCACGCCCCGAGCCTGCCCGACGACCGTGCAACTACCCTGAGCGGCATGCCAGCCCCCGCCGTCCGCCTCACCCGCCTGGACCCCACCGGCACCGACCGCCAGGAGCTGCTCGCGTTCCTGACGTCCGAGGAGTTCCCGTTCCACGTCCGACGGCGCATCAGCGCGGCCGACGCGGCGAGCGCCGTCGACTCCGGCGCCTACCGCGACGACGAGCACGACACCTCCTGGCTCGACCACGACGACCTCGGGCGCATCGGACTGGTCCGCCTCGAGGACCTGGCGGACCCCGTCCCCCTGTTCGACCTGCGCCTGGCCGGTCGGTTCCGGGGCCGCGGCCTCGGGGTCCCCGCCCTGCGTGCGGTGACCGACCACGTGTTCACGACGATGCCCGCGATCACGCGCTTCGAGGGCCAGACCCGCGAGGACAACACCGCCATGCGCCGGGTCTTCGTCCGCGCCGGGTGGGTGCAGGAGGCCCACTACCGCGAGGCGTGGCCCGTCGACGGCGGCCAGGCCGTCGGGTCGGTCGGCTGCGGCGTGCTGCGCCGCGACTGGGAAACGGGCGAGACCACTCCGGTGCCGTGGGACGACGTCGCGCGGTGAGCGGCTGATGGTTCTGGTTCACGATCCTCGGGGTTCGCGAACCGGAACCGTCATCGCGCGGACACGAACCGCCGTCCCGCGCCCGTCCCGTGGGCAGCAGGCGGACGGGAGGCCCGTGGCGGCGCCGCCACGGGCCTCCCGTCCGTCGGTCGGTCGCGTCTCAGGACCGTGACAGGCGCTCCACGGTGGCGTGCGCGCCGTCCGCGATGAGCCCGTCCAGGGCGTCGCGGTACGCGGCGACGAACCGTTCGTCGTCGACCAGGTCGCCGAAGACCTGGCGGTTCGCGATGAAGGCGAGGCGGTCGTCGCGCTGGGTGAGGGCGATGCGGTGCAGGGGCTCGGCGAGCCGGTCGACGATCTCGATGCGTTCGCCGGACTCGTCGGTGCCCTCGTCGTAGCGGGCCCAGGACGCGACGATGCCGGCGGACAGCGTGACGGGTCGACCGGCGGCCAGGTTCTCGCGCACGACGGGGAGCAGCCACTTCGGGATCCGGTCGCTCGACTCGGCGCAGAGCCGGGCGAGGGTGTCGCGCACCTCGGGGTTCTGGAAGCGCTCGATCAGGGTCGACTTGTAGTCCTCCAGGTCGATGCCGGGCACCGGGTGCAGCGTCGGCGTGCCCTCGTCGTCCATGTAGCGGCGCAGGAAGGTCGCGATCGCCGGGTCCTGGGTGGCCTCGTGCGCGTAGCGGTACCCGGACAGGTAGCCGAAGTAGCAGAGCCCCTGGTGGCTGGCGTTGAGGAGTCGGAGCTTCATGAGTTCGTACGGCTCGACGTCGTCGACGAGCTGGACGTCGGCGTCCTCGTAAGGTGGGCGGCCGGCGGGGTGGTCGTCCTCGAGCACCCACTGGAAGAACGGTTCGGCGACGACGGGCCAGGCGTCGTCGATGCCGAGCTCGTCGCGGACCCAGGCGCGGTCCTCGTCGGCGGTGACCGGGGTGATGCGGTCGACCATCGAGTTCGGGAACGCCACGTGCTCGTCCATCCAGTCCGCGAAGGCCGGGTCCTGCAGCCGGGCGTAGGCGGTGAACATCGACCGTGCGACGTGTCCGTTGCCCTGGATGTTGTCGCAGGACATCACGGTGAACGGGTCGAGGCCGCGGTCCCGTCGGCGGCGCAGTGCCTCGACCACCAGGCCGAACACCGTGCGGGGAGGGCCGTCGCCGCGCAGGTCGGCCGCGACGCCGGGCTCGTCGGCGACGAACTCGCCGGTGACGTGGTCGAAGTTGTAGCCGCCCTCGGTGATGGTCAGGCTGACGATCCTGGTGTCCGGGTGCGCCATCTTCTCGACGACGGCGTCCGGGTCGTCGACGGCGAGCAGGTACTCGACGATGCTGCCGACGACGCGTGACTCACGGGTGCCGTCCGGGTGCTTGAGGACGAGCGTGTACAGGCCGCCCTGCTCGGCCATCGCGGTCGCCATCCGACGGTCCTGCTCGAGCACGCCCACGCCGCAGATGCCGTACTCGCGGGCCTCGCCTCGCTGCAGGAGCCGGTCGACCGCCATCGCCTGGTGCGCGCGGTGGAACCCGCCGACGCCGAAGTGGACGATGCCGGCGGTGATGCCGTCGCGGTCGTAGGTGGGCACGGCGACACCGCTCGCGGCGATCTCGTCGAGGGTCTCCGGGGACAGGCGGACGGGCATCGGTACTCCTTCGTACGGCAGCGGTTCGTCCCGCCAGTCTGGCACCCGGCACCTCCGTCTGAACAGCGGTGCAGCACAGACGTTCTGCACCGGGGGACGAACCTGGGGATGCACTCAACCTCGTTGCACCGAGTGCATCGATGCACCTAGTGTTCGATCTCGTGACCATCGCGACCGACCGCCGTGCTGCCCTCAAGGCGAAGCACCGTGCGGCGATCCTGCAGGCCGCTCGCGACCTGATCGACGAGCGCGGCGGCCGCGACTTCAGCGTGGACGACCTCGCCGCCCGGGCCGACATCGCCCGGCGCACCGTGTTCAACCACTTCGCCTCGCTCGACGAGGTCCTGCTGGCCGTGTGCGAGCAGGAGCTGTCCGTCATCATCGACCGGTTCCTCGCCGACATGGCCCGGACACCGGTGGGCGACGGCAGCCGGGCGTCGATGTTCGACGAGCTCGAGTCCGCCGCCCGCGGTGCCGACCTGGCTCCGGCGATCGCCAGCATGTACCGGATCCTCGGCGACCCCGGCAAGGACGACCCGAAGGCAGCGGTCCTGACCCAGACGGCGTTCTCGCGGGTGACCGAACGACTCCGGCACGAGGTCGCCCGGCGCTACCCGGCCGCCGACCCCCTCGACGCCGCACTGCTCGTCGAGTCGCTCATGAGCGGCATCGTCGTCATCGCGGAGCACTGGCTGGCGACGTCCGGCCCCGAGCTCGACCAGCCGGCGCTCGACGCCTGGGACGACCTGCTCGCACGACTCGTGCACAGCGTCCGCAGCGGCTACATGGCCGACGACTGACACCGCCACACCTCCTCATCCCCCAGGGGTCCACCGGCGCACCCCGCACCACCAGCACCTGACACGAAAGGACCGCAGGCAACCGCATGGCCGGTCTCCTCTACCGTCTCGGACGGTTCTCCGCACGACGCCACTGGCTCGTGATCATCACCTGGGTCGTGATCATGGCCGTCGCGGGCGTCACGTACACGCTCTTCGCCGGCACCATCTCGTCGTCGATCACGATCCCGAACACCAAGACCAGTCAGGTGCAGGACCAGCTCGCCGACAAGTTCCCGTCGGCGAACGGCGGCAACGGCACGATCGTCTTCGAGACGAAGGACGGCAAGGCGTTCTCGTCGTCGCAGCAGTCCGAGATCGACGACTTCCTGACCAGCCTCGAGAAGCTCGACGGCGTCAAGGGCACGACGAGCGGCTTCGCCACCCAGGACCAGCTCGACGAGGGCCAGCAGAAGATCACCGACGGCAAGGCCACTCTCGCAGCAAACGAGAAGAAGCTAAGCGACCAGCAGAAGACGATCGACGCCGGCAATCAGCAGATCGAACAAGCTCAGAAGCAGATCGACGCGCAAAAGGCACAGGCTCAGGCGCTGACCGGTGCCGCAGCGGCGGCAGCTCAGCAGCAGATCGCGGCGGCCCAGGCGAAGCTCGACGCACAGCAGACGACGTTGGAGTCTGGCCAGCAGCAACTCGATGCAGCGGCCAAGAAGCTGGCAGACGGCAAGGCGGAACTCGACGAAAACGCGGCCCGGCTCGACCTGTCGAAGGACATCCGCTTCGTGTCGGACAACGGCAGCGCCGCGATCGGCACCGTGCAGTTCACGAAGTCGACCTACGAGGTCCCCGCGGACACGAAGACCGCCATCGCGGAGGACGCCGAGTCGGCCGACATCCAGGGCGTCAACGTGTACGTCTCGAACGACATCGCACAGGGTGTGCCGTCGATCCTCGGCCCGGGTGAGATCGGCGGTGTCATCATCGCCGCGATCGTGCTGCTCCTGATGCTCCGCACGGTCATCGGTGCCGCGGTCCCGCTCGTCAGCGCCGTGCTCGGCGTCGGCGTCGCCTCGCTCACCGCCCTGTCGTTCTCGAGCGTGGTCGAGTTCATCTCCGTCACGCCCGTGCTGGGGGTGATGCTGGGCCTGGCGGTCGGCATCGACTACTCGCTGTTCATCCTGAACCGACACCGGACCCAGCTGAAGCAGGGCATGCAGGTGCACGAGTCCATCGGGCTCGCGAACGGCACGTCGGGCAACGCCGTGGTGTTCGCCGGTGCGACGGTCATCGTCGCGCTGCTCGCACTGAACATCACCGGCATCCCGTTCCTCGGTCTGATGGGCACGGTCGGTGCGGTCGCGGTGCTCTTCGCGATCCTCATCGCGACGTCCTTCACCCCGGCCCTGCTGTCGCTCATCGGCATGCGGATCCTGCGGAAGAAGGAGCGCGCGAAGATCGGCAACACCGACTCCACGCGGATCCCGAACAAGCCGATGTCGAGCTGGCGCGCGGTCATCACGCTCGTCCTCGGCGTCGCGGTGCTCGGCACCATCGCCCTGCCCGCGACCCAGATGCGCCTCGGTCTGCCGAGCGGTTCGTCCGAGGCCGTCGAGTCGAGCCAGTACAAGGCCTACAAGACGCTCGAGAAGGAGTTCGGTGCCGGTCAGAACGGCCCGCTGCTCGTCGTGGCGACCCTGCCGGAGTCGATCAGCAAGAGCGACGTCACCGCGACCGAGGTCACCATCGGCCAGGCGATCGCGAAGAACGACGACGTGGAGGCCGTGCTGCCCATCGGCGCCTCGAAGGACCGCGACATCGTCGCGTTCCAGGTGAAGCCCGCCGGCGGCCCGGACAGCGTCTCGACCGAGAACGTCGTGAAGGACCTGCGCGAGCAGACCGTCTCGACCGACGACGGCAAGGTCACCCTCGGCGTCGCCGGCAACGCGTCGGCGAACATCGACGTGTCCGAGAAGCTGTCGAACGTGCTGCCGCTCTACCTCGTGGTGGTCGTCGGGCTGTCGCTGATCATCCTCATCATCGTGTTCCGGTCGTTCCTCGTACCGATCACCGCCACCGCCGGGTTCATCCTGTCCGTGCTGGCGTCGTTCGGTGGTCTGACCGCGATCTACCAGTTCGGCTGGCTCGGCTCGGTCTTCGGTGTGCACGACCCGGCACCGATCCTGAGCTTCCTGCCCATCATCGAGATCGGCATCCTGTTCGGTCTGGCGATGGACTACCAGCTGTTCCTGGTGTCCGGCATGCGTGAGGCCTACGCCCACGGCGCGAGCGCGAAGGTGGCCGTCCAGCGCGGTCTGCACGCGGGTCGCGCGGTGGTCACGGCGGCGGCGATCATCATGATCTCCGTGTTCGCGGGCTTCATCTTCTCGGACTCGTCCACCATCAAGCCGATCGGCTTCGGGCTGGCGTTCGGCGTGCTGATCGACGCCTTCGTCGTCCGCATGCTGCTCATCCCGTCGGCGATGCACCTGCTCGGCAAGAGCGCCTGGTGGTTCCCGAAGTGGCTCGACCGCATCGTGCCGGACGTCGACGTGGAGGGCGCGAAGCTCGAGCGCACCCACCCGGTCGCCGGCCACGAGGACACGCACACCGGCACCCACGCGCTCCCCGTGGAGCCGGACGCGAACGCGCACGACTCGGGCCACCCGCCCGCGCACCGCGCGTAGTCGACGCACCAGCGCAACCACCCTGGAGGCCCGGTGCCGGTCCACGAGACCGGCACCGGGCCTCCAGGCCGTTGCGCCCACCGCCCCGGGTCGCGACCACACCACTTCGTGCACGAACGAAGTACCCTGAGGGCATGACCCAGACCGCACCGGACCCGCTCGCGCTCGACCGGCAGCTCTGCTTCGCACTCGCGGCGACGAGCCGCAGCGTCATCGGGCTGTACCGCGACCTGCTCGAACCGATGGGCCTGACCCACCCGCAGTACCTCGTGATGCTCGCCCTGTGGGAGCGGGACCCGCGGTCGGTACGCGAGATCGCCGGCGAACTGCGACTCGACTCCGCGACGCTGAGCCCGCTGCTCAAGCGACTGGAGGCCTCCGGCTACGTCCGCCGCACCCGCAGCGCCGCCGACGAACGCCAGCTCGAGGTGTCCCTGACGACCGCCGGGCACGCCCTGCGCGACCGGGCTCAGGCGGTGCCGCTCGCCGTCGCCGACCGGCTCGGGTGGCCACTCGCCCGCCTCGAGTCCCTCAAGGACGAGCTGACCGAGCTGCTGGAGCGCGTCGATCAGGTGTGATCCGCGGCCATCAGTGCCATAATGGTTCGTGCACGAACGAAAGGATGCACCGTGGGACGCTTCGGCCAGTGGTACGAACGGTGGAACACGACGCTCATCAACAAGATGGGCCCCTCGCAGATCGGCGCCGGTCGCCCCGAGGGCATCGACGACCGGACGATCGACCGGGGCTGCCCCCTGTGCGGCAAGCCCCTCTCCCAGCACCAGGTGATCCGGCCCGAGGGCCAGGTGCGTTCGTCGACGCTGGTGTGCCCACGCGACTGACCGCACTGCCTGAAGAAGTGCTCCGAGGCGGAATTGCATGGGACAACTCGTCGTTCGCCCTGACGTGAAGCTCTTCGAACCCGCCTCCATCGGCGCCCTGTCCCTGTCGAACCGCGTCGTCATGGCCCCGCTCACGCGCACCCGCGCCGGCGAGCACGGTGTCCCGAACGACCTGCTCGTCGAGCACTACCGGCAGCGCGCCGGCCTCGGCATGATCATCACCGAGGGCACCTGGCCCGTGCAGGAGGGCCGCTCGTACCCCGGGCAGCCCGGCATCGAGACCGACGACCAGATCGCCGGCTGGCGCCGCGTGACCGACGCCGTGCACGCCGCCGGCGGCACGATCGTCATGCAGCTCATGCACGGCGGCCGCGTCTCGCACACCGACATCTCGCAGACCCCGCGCATCGTCGCCCCGTCCGCCATCGCCGCCCCCGGGCAGACGCACCTGGCTGACGGCTCGAAGGCCGACATGCCCGTCCCGCACGAGCTGACCACCGCCGAGGTGCAGGAGGCCGTGCAGGGCTTCGTGCAGGCCGCCCGCAACGCGATCGCCGCCGGACTCGACGGCGTCGAGGTCCACGGCGCCAACGGCTACCTGGTGCACGAGTTCATGTCGCCGGTGTCGAACACCCGCACCGACCAGTACGGCGGCTCCCCCGAGAACCGCGCACGCTTCGCGATCGAGGTCACCACCGCCATCGCCGAGGCCATCGGCGCCGACCGCACCGGCATCCGCCTGTCGCCCGAGCACGGAATCCAGGGCGTCATCGAGGACGACGCCGCCGACGTCCGCGCCACCTACACCGCCGTCGCCGAGGGCCTCGCGCCGCTCGGCCTCGCCTTCGTCGACGTCCTGCACGCCGAGCCGACCGGCGACCTGGTGCAGCACGTCCGCCGTACCGCGGGCGCGCCGTTCATCGTGAACTCGGGCTTCTCGTCGCTCACCACCCGTGACGAGGCCATCGCGATCGTCGACGGCGACCACGCCGACGCCGTCGCCGTGGGCCGCGCCGCGATCGCCAACCCGGACCTCGCGCACCGCTGGGAGCACGACGCCGAGCTCAACGAGCCGCGTCCGGAGCTCTTCTACGGCGCGACCGCCGAGGGCTACACCGACTACCCGTCGCTGGCCGAGGCGCGCGCGACCGTCGCGTAGTCGACGCACCACCTGACGGACGGGAGGCCCGTGGCGACACCGCCACGGGCCTCCCGTCCGTACCGGGGCCACGTCGCAGGCGTGCGCCGACGGTCAGTGGTCGAGGACCGACATCGAACCGACCACCGCGACGGCCAACGGTCCGCTGTAGGACACGCAGACGACGCCCATCCACACGGCCCCCGCCCACGTCGCTCGCAGACGGCTCTTCCGCCGGTCGCGGAGCACGAGGCGACGCCCCGCGGCGGCGATCGCGTCGGCGTGCCCGTCCTCGAGCAGCGAGCGGTCGTCCTGGTACCGGGAGGCGGCGCGCACGATGCGCGGCACGACCTCGCCCAGGACTGCCTCGACCTGCATCCACGGCGCAGGGCGCGACCAGTCCGCGGCCCCCGGCGCCGAGAAGACCAGCCGGTCGTCGACCATCTCGACGTTCCAGCCGGCCGCGTGGTCGACGAGCGCTGCCATCACGTCAGGGGTGAGGACGTACAGCGCGTCCCGGCCGTAGTCCTCCGGCGCCCACACCCGGAAGTGCCGGTCGAAGTCGCCCTCCAGCGACATCCGCTGCCGGTGGCGGAGCACCACCGGCAGGTCGCTGCGACGACCGTCGTTCGCCGTGGCGTCGAGGAGCAGGTGCGGCAACGCTCCGGGCAGCCGGACGGCCAGGTACGTCCAGTCCCGCGAGACCATCCAGCGCCGCAGGACGCAGCCGAACTCGACGTCCGGGACGCCGTCGACGTGCACGGGGGCGGTGCCGAACCGGGGGTGGACACGGATACCGGAGGAGCGCGGGGTGATCATCGAGTCGAGCGGCTTCGGACGGACCGGACGCGCCGGGTACCCACTGGCCTCCCCCGTCAGCACCGCCCGGACCTCGTCCGGACGCAGGGTCCGAGGTCGTTCGCCCCGGACCAGGAGCACGACGAGCCCGACCACACCGGCGACGAGCACCACGAACCAGGCCACCCAGTGGACGACGTCGCCGACACCCGCACCGTTGTGGACGAGCCCGGTGCCCCAGACCACGAGCGCGGACGCGAGCCACGCGAGCGGGACCTCGATCGCCAGGAGCAGCGCGTTCCACCACCACGGGGCCTGTCGCGGGCGGCGCATCCGCGGCCGTCGCGCCGTCTCCGCCGCGAACTCGTCGTCGGACGCGGTCAACCAGCGCAGGTCCATCGGCCCCCCTCTGGAGAAGGATCGTAGCGTCCGCGCCGAGAACGCCCGGCGGAGCCGTCCACGTCTCCTAGGATCGACGCAGTGAGTACAGCAACGCCGGGCGAGCGGGGCCCCGCGCACCGAGCGCGCGACACCACGCGGTGGGACATCCAGGGCCTCCGCGCGTTCGCCGTCCTCGCGGTCGTCGTCTACCACCTGTGGCCGGGCGCCCTGCACGGCGGGTTCGTCGGCGTCGACGTCTTCTTCGTGATCTCCGGCTTCCTGATCACCGGGTTGCTGCTGCGGGAACAGCTGGCGACGGGCACGATCCGGCTCGGACGGTTCTGGTCGCGCCGGGCCAAACGCCTGCTGCCGGCCGCGTTCCTCACCATCGTCGTCACGGGCATCGCGGTGCTCGTCGCCGTGCCGAGCGCGCTGTGGGGGCAGTACGGGCGTGAGCTGATCGCCTCGACGGTGTACCTGCAGAACTGGGAGCTCGCGGCGAACGCCGTCGACTACCTGGCGTCGGCCGACGCCCCCTCACCGTTCCAGCACTTCTGGTCGCTGTCGGTCGAGGAGCAGTTCTACATCCTCCTGCCGCTCCTGCTGCTCGGCGTCGGGGCACTCGCGCGCCGTCGGTTCACGCCGTTGGCGACCGCGCGGCTGCTGCTCGGCAGCGTCGTCGTGCTGTCCCTCGTGTGGAGCATCGTGCAGACCGCCACCGACCCCGGCGTCGCCTACTTCTCCACCGGCACCCGCGCGTGGGAGTTCGCACTCGGCGGTCTCGTCGCCACCGTGCACCTGCCCGAGGTCCGCACCGAGGTCGCCCGACGGGTCCGCCTGGTCGCCACCGGCATCGGCGTCGTGGCCCTCGCACTGTCCCTCGTCGTGATCACCCCGGAGACGGCGTTCCCCGGGATCGCGGCGCTGCTGCCGGTCGCCGGTGCGGCACTGGTGCTGTTGTTCGGTGCGGGGACCGAGTTCGAGGACGTCGGGGCGCTGCGGCCCGTCGCCTTCTTCGGTCGGATCTCGTACGCGCTCTACCTCTGGCACTGGCCCCTCGTCGTCATCCTGCCGATCATGCTCGGCCGTCCGCTCGACTGGGCGACGAGTTCGGCGGTGCTGCTCGTCGCGATCGGTCTGGCCACCGTGACGACGATCTGGTTCGAGGAACCCGTCCGGTTCTCGACGTGGCTGCGGGACCTGCAGCCCCGGGGCGTCGTCTCGCTCGCCGTCATCTGCAGCTTCACCGTCGTGACGCTCGGGGCAGCCACCCTGACCGCCGTCTACGTGCAGGAGGTCAACGCGACCACGGTCACGAAGCAGGTCACCGCGGAGCAGGAGGACGACGACGAGTCCTGCTTCGGTGCCGCCGCGCGCATCGGGTTCGCCGACCCCTGCGTCGACCCCGAGCTCGCCGACGTCCGTGTGCCCGCTCCGGCCGTGGCCAAGGACGACGACGACAACCGCGCCGAGTGCTGGAGCGGCACGTTCCGGCCCTGCGTCCTCGGCAAGGCCACCGGCTGGTCGAAGCACCTCATCGTCATCGGCGACTCGCACAGCAACGCACTGCTCGGCGCGTACGAGAAGATCGCCGACGACAACGGCTGGCGGATCGACCTGGCCGGCGCCGGCGGGTGTTACCTCACCACCGCGCAGCAGGACTCGCTGAGCCCCTCGTCGATGCGGGGCTGCAACTCGTGGAAGCACGCCGCCATCGACTACGTCCGCGAGCACCGCGACGCCGACGCCCTGGTCGTCACCCACTCCACCACGCAGATGCCGGTCAGCCTGCCGCCCGGACCGGCCCGCGACAAGGCCACCCGCAACGGCCTGGTCGACGCGTGGGAGCAGGCCGCCGGTGACGAACTGCCCGTCATCGCCGTCCGTGACAACCCGGTGCCACGCCCCGACGTCGTCGCCTGCCTGAGCACGATGTCCGGGCCGACGACGGACGCCTGCGACCGGTCGCGCGCCGAAGCACTCGGCACGACGGACTCGTCGGTCGAGGCCGTCGCCGCGTTCCGGGCAGCCGGGGGCAAGGCAGCGTCGATCGACCTGAGCCGCTACTACTGCACCGACACCACGTGCCCCGCGGTCGTCGGGGGCGTCCTGGTCTACCGGGACAGCACGCACATCACGGCGACGTGGGCGTCCTCGCTCGAGCCGTACCTGGAGCGTGCGCTGCGGGACCGGTTGGCGGCGTTCGCGCGCTGAGCCGGGCGGCCCGAACGGGGGGACTGAGCGCTTCATCAGACGATCGTCTGCCGAATTGCAGGACCGTCCCAAGTTGAGGGACGAAGTTGCTCGGACCATGCCGCGGCCATCAGCATCGCACAACGCGATCGACGGCCAGCGGACGCTCGAGGCAACTGAAGGGGCACCCCCGTGCACATCTCGCGCCGAACTGCGCTCATCGGCATCACCGCCACCGTCCCGCTCGTCACGACCGCGCTCGCGGCCCCGGCCGACGCCGCCACCCCGTCCGGCGCGGCCGGCTCCACAGGGTCGACCGGTTCCTCCGGCTCCGCCGACTCGGGCGTCCTGGCCGTGCAGCGCTGGCTCAACACGACCTTCGGGCACCTGCACGGATGGGTGCACGTGGACGAGGACGGGCGGACCGGCAGCGGCACCGTGCTCGGGATCGTGCAGGCCACCCAGTCGCTGCTCGGCATCTCCCCCGTCGTCGCGACGTTCGGGCCGACGACCCGTCGGAAGCTCGAACAGCACGGCGACGTCGGGGCCGAGACGGGCGACGACGCCGCGACCTGGCGCCGGCTCGTCCAGGCCGGACTGGTCTGCAAGGGCGCCTCGACCGTCACGCTCACCGGTGAGTACGACGCAGCAACCGTCGCGGCCGTGCAGGCGCTCCGATCCGACCTGGGTGCCGAGCCCGGCGCGCTCCCGCTGTCGGCCCACCTGTTCGGCGCGCTCCTGACCGTCGACCCCGTGCGACTCGCCTCCGGCGGGTCCCGAGCGGTGCGCGCGGTGCAGCAGTACCTCAACCGCACCTACGCCGAGGCGACCGGCGGCGCGTACGGCAGCACGAGCGGACTCGTCGACACGAGCACGTACTCGGCGGCGATCCGCGCGGTGCAGGTCGCGGTGGGCGTCACGGTCGACGGTGCCTGGGGCCCGGGGACGGCTGCCGCGCTCCGTGCCGCGGGACCGAGCGTCGTCGGGGTCGGGGCCACCGGCGCCTGGGTACTGCTCGTCAAGGCGCTCCTGGTGCTGAACGGCGAGCGCGTCGTGTTCAGCAGTGCCTACTCGGCGGCGGACGCCGCGGTGGTCCGTGCGTTCCAGCAGTTCCAGGCGTTCCCGCCCGCCGAGCAGACCGGGACGTGCGACGCCGGCACCTGGGCCGCCCTGGCCGCGAGCACGGGAGACCCGGACCGCGCCACGACCGGTGCCGACACCGCGGTGCGCCTCGACGACGCCCGCGCGGCGGCCGTCCGGGCGTCCGGTGCCACCAGCGTCGGCCGGTACCTCACGAACCACCAGCGTTCCGGGGCACTCGACAAGGCCCTGACCCCCGAGGAACTCCGTGTGATGGCGAGCGCCGGGCTCGGGCTGTGGCCGATCTTCGAGGAGGGCGGGTTCGCTGCCTCGTGGTTCACGGAGGAACAGGGCGTCCGCGACGCCCACCGCGCCCACGACGCGGCCCGGAAGCTCGGGATCCCGAAGCAGACCACCGTCTACTTCGCCGCCGACTTCGACGCGACCTCGGCACAGGACGAGTCGCTCGTGGTGCCGTACTTCCGTGGCGTCGCCGCCGGCCTGCGGGACCGGGGGAACCTGTACAAGGCGGGCGTCTACGGCTCCCGCGCCACGTGCACCGCCGTGAGCAGCGCCGGACTCGCGCACTTCTCGTTCGTCGCCGGGATGTCGCCGGCCTGGGCGGGCAACCAGCTCGAGCCACTGCCGGGCAACTGGTCGCTCAACCAGATCCAGAACCGCACGGTCGGGTCGGGCAACGGGTCCACCGAGATCGACGCGGTGGTGGACTCCGGGCGCGACCCCGGCGTCCCCGCGGCTCGGCTGGCCGGCTGACGGACTGCCGACCGGGATCGAGCACCGCCGTGACCACCACGACCCCGCGTGACGACGAGCCGCACGCCGTGTTCCCGCACCGTGCCACCTACGTCTTCTCGAACTTCGAGGAGGCGATCTCGATGGACTGCTACTGCGACGAGGGCGCCGACCACTTCGGCGTCTACCCGTTCTACGACGAGGTCATCAAACCGATCATCGACGATCTGACCCGACGCGTCCGGCGCCGGTTCGGGAAGGAAACCCCGTGAACACCGCACACCACACCACCCCGACCACCGCCCGGCGCCGCAGCCGCCGGACCGCCGCGACGGCCCTGGCCTTCGGGCTGCTCGCGGCGGGCATCGCCCTGCCGACCTCGGCGGCGAATGCCGATCCCCTGCCCACGTCCGCCGAACCGACGGGTTCCACGATGACCATCTCCCACGACGGTTCCCGTCCCGCGGCGTCGACGGCACAGCTCGACACCATCGGCACGCTCATCCTCCGACGGCTCGAGCTCGCCGACCCGGTGGCGGAGTCGAAGTGGCTCAGCGGCAAGCCGGTCGCCGACCCGGTGCGCGAACAGGCCGTCGTCGACGAAGCGGTGACCCTGGCGGAGCAGCAGGGCGTCGACCCCGTGCTGGTGACCCGGGTGATCCGCGCACAGATCGCCGCGAGCAAGGTCGTCCAGCGCGGCCTCATCAACCACTGGACGCACAACCCGTGGACCGCACCCACGACGGCACCGGACCTGACGACCATCCGCCCCCAGCTCGACGCCATCGACACGGACCTGGTGACCGCGCTCGGCCAGGCCCAGACCGTCGCCCAGGACCACCGGTGCGCACACCTGGTGGACGCGGAGCGGAAGCACCTCGACGTCGGACTCGACTCGCTGCACCGGAAGGGGATCGACGTGGCCTGGCACACGTTCTGCGCTGCCTGACGCGGGCAGGGGACGGGCCGTCATCATGAGCGGCCCTAAGATGTGGTGTTCACTGATCGCTCAGCTCCGGGCGAGGAAGGACACCGCGCCAGATGAACCAGCGGCAGCTCGCCATGGAGGCGTCTCGTCGAGCCATCATCGACGCCGCAGGGCAGCAGTTCGCGGCCTTCGGCTACGAGGCGACCACGTTCTCCCGTGTCGCCGAGGCGATGGGGAAGCCGAAGTCGGCGATCGGGTACCACCTGTTCCCGTCGAAGAAGGACCTGGCGACGGCGGTCATCGAACTGCAGCAGCAGCGCTGGCGTGAACTCTTCGACGCACTCCCCGCGCAGCCGGGCATCGAGCGGCTGACGGTGTTCCTCCTGACCACCGGGATGGACGTCCGCCGGGGTTCGGTCGCGGGCGGCGCGGTCCGGCTCCTGCACGAACTCGGCAAGGCCGGCGTGCCGGTGCCGCGCGGCTTCGACTGGTTCGAGATGACGCGGGGCGAACTCGTCAGCGCCGGGGTCGCGGCGGCGGACGTCGACGCGGCCGCGGTCCAGCCGTCCGTCCTGCTGCTCCTCAACACGACGCTGGGCATGGTGGACGGTTCGACGCAGCTGACCGACGACGAACTCGTGGCGCAGCTCAAGGCGCTGTGGGCACCGCTCTTCACGTCGTTCGGCATCGCCGGTGCGTCCGAGGTCATCGAGGCGGCCCAGCCGTACACGCCCGCCACTTCGTGAGCAGGAACGGTCGAGTCCGTCTCGGGGACTCGACCGTTCCTGCTCACGAAGTCGCACGGAGCTGACGCGCGACGGACGGACCCGTGCGCGCACGCCGGCCGGAACGCCGGAACGACGAAGGGCCCCGGTGGAATCCACCGGGGCCCTTCGTCGTTCTGCTTGCCTGTGCGCTCGAAGGGACTCGAACCCCCAACCTTCTGATCCGTAGTCAGATGCTCTATCCATTGAGCTACGAGCGCGTGGCCTTGCGGCCGTGGAAGACTCTACAACAGGTGCGGCCCGGGCGCCAATCGAGCCCCTCCGGCCCCCGTGCTCGGCGTGTCGCGAACGGTCTCCGACGGCCGCACCGTCACAGCGCCGCGGGCTCCTCGTCGAACACCTCGGCCAGGAACACCCGGAGCGCCTGCCACGACCGGCGGTCGGCACGCTCCTGGTACTGCGCGCCGTGGTCCGGGGCGTCGGTGCCCGGCACGGCGAACGCGTGCATCGCGCCCGAGTACGTCACGACCTGCCAGTCGACGTCCGGCGCCGCCCGCATCTCGTCCTGCCACGCGTGCACGGCCTCGTCCGGCACGACGGGGTCGGCGCCCCCGGTGAGGACGAGCAGCTTCGCCCGGATGTCCGCGGCGTCCGAGGGGTCGTGCGCGATGAGGCCACCGTGGAACGCCACGGCCCCGACCAGGTCGGCACCGGTCCGCGCGAGTTCGAGTGCGGTCGAGCCACCGAAGCAGTAGCCCATCACGACGACGCGGGCGGGGTCGACGTCCGGGTCGGCGAGCAGTCGCTCGAGCCCGGCGGTGGCGCGGGCGCGCAGCAGGGGCAGGTCCTGGTAGAAACCGCCGGCGACCTGGGCCGCGGTGTCGTCCCCGGGCCGGACGCCGGCTCCGTAGATGTCCGCGCCGAACGCGACGTAGCCGAGCCGGGCGAGCATCGTCACCCGGGCCTCGACGTGTTCGTTCACGCCGTGCCAGTCGTGCACGACGAGGACGGCCGGACGACGGCCCGCGATCGCGGCGTCCTTCGCGAGCACACCGAGCAGTTCGGTGCCCTCGTGGTCGTAGGGGACGTCGTCGACACGGATGTCGGCGCCGGCGGGTTCGGGAACGGTCTGCAGGACGTCGTCGGTGGTGTTCACGTCGCCCGACGCTACGCCGCCACTCGGGCTCAGGCCTCGATGTTGTCCCAGCCGTCCGGGCCGACGGACCCGGCGGCGTACTCGTCGAGGGGTGTCTTGCCGGCCTTCCACGCGTCGAGGAACGGCCCGACGACCTTCCAGCCCTGCACGGCGCTGTCACCGCGGACCGACAGCGTGGCGTCGCCCTCGAGCACGCCGGCCAGCACCTCGCCGTAGGCGCTCAGGCGCCCGGGGTTGAACGTCACCTCGAGGCTCGTGTGGTCGATCGTGTACGGGTCACCGGCGCCGTTGACGTTGAGCTCGAGCTGCATCTCGTCCGGGGCGATCCAGATGCGCAGCCGGTCGGGCAGCTCGGTGCCGGTGAGCCCCTCGGGCACGTGCGGGGAGTCCTTGAACGTGATGACGATCTCGCGGCGCTGCGCGGCGAGCGCCTTGCCGGACCGCAGGGTGAAGGGCACGCCTGCCCAGCGCCAGTTCGCGATCTCCAGGGTGAGCTGGGCGAGGGTCTCGGTGCCGAGCGACGGGTCCACGCCGTCCTCGTCGACGTACGACGGCAGCTGGCGGTCCCCGACGGTGCCGGCGGTGTACCGGGCGCGCTTGCCGGCCGTGACGACGTCGCCGCCCCACGGTCGGACGGCCCGCAGCACGAGCTCCTTCTGGGTGCGCAGGTCGTCGGCCTTGATCGAGGCGGGGGCCTCCATCGCGACGACGGCCATCACCTGCAGCAGGTGGCTCTGGATCATGTCGGTGAGCGCCCCGGCCTTGTCGTAGTAGCGCGCCCGGCCCTCGAGCCCGAGGGTCTCGTCGTAGACGATGTCCACGCGCTCGACGTGCTGCGACGACAGCAGCGGTTCGATGATGCGGTTGGCGAAGCGCAGCCCGAGCAGGTTGAGCACGGTGGAGCGGCCGAGGAAGTGGTCGACGCGGTGGATGCGCTCCTCGGGGATGAACGAGTGCAGCAGGTCGTTCAGGTGCGAGGCGCTGTCGGCGTCGGTGCCGAACGGCTTCTCGAGCGCCAGGCGCGTGCCGGCGGGCAGGTCGAGGTGGGCGAGCTGCTCGCAGCTCTTCTCGGTGACCGCGGGCGGCAGCGCGAAGTAGATCGCGGGGTCATGCTCGCACACGGCGAGCAGTGCGCGCAGGTCGTCGGGGTCGGTGACGTCGGCCTTCCGGTAGGTCGAGGCGTCGACCACGGCCTGCAGTCGCTCCGGCAGCGCTGTGTCACCCGAGGCGCCCTCGTCCTCCTCGTTCTTCGACGCCTGCGCGTTCTCGAAGGACTCGCGCACCTGCGCCTTCCAGTCGGTGTCGGACAGGTCCTCGACACCGGCCCCGACGAGCTGGACGTCCCAGTCGTCCTTCACCTGGAGCAGGGTGGCGAGGCCGGGCAGGAGCAGGCGCTTGGACAGGTCGCCGCTGGCTCCGAGGATGAGCAGGCTGGTCTGGAGGCTCGACATGCAGCAGACGGTACTCATCGGCCCCGGTGGATGACCGGGCCGCTACGGTGGTGTCATTCCGGCGCGAGGGAGCACCATGAGCAGTGGGTACGAAGGGCGACGCCTCCGCGTCGCCGTGGTCGGGACGGGCATGATCGCCGGCGTCCACGCCCGGGCGGCCCGGGCCTCCGGTGCCGAGGTCCTCGGTGTGCTCGGCCGGAACGCCGCCCGCTCCGAGCAGGTGGCGGCGCAGCTCGACCTGCCCCGTGGCTACGCCTCCCTCGACGAGGTCATCGCCGACGTCCCCGACGTCGTGCACATCTGCACCCCGAACGACCAGCACCACCCGCAGGCGCTCGCGGTGATCGCGGCCGGCATCAACGTGGTGTGCGAGAAGCCCCTGGCGATCGACCCCGCCCAGGCCGCCGAGCTCGTCGCCGCCGCAGCCGAGGCCGGTGTCGTGGCCACCGTGCCGTTCGTGTACCGGTACCACCCGATGGTCCGCGAGATCCGGGCGCGCATCGCCGACGGGGAGCTCGGCCGGCTGCTCGCGGTGCACGGCCACTACCTGCAGGACTGGATGCTCGACGAGGACGCCTCGAGCTGGCGGGTCGACCCGACCTCGAGCGGGCTGTCCCGCGCGTTCGCCGACATCGGCTCGCACTGGTGCGACCTGGTCGAGTTCGTCACGGGCGAGCGCTTCGCCTCGGTGTCCGCCGCGACCGACATCGTCTACCCGACGCGGCCGGCGGCGTCCGGTCCGTCGTTCTCCGGCTCCCCCGACCCGGACCCGGTGGCCGACGCGGCCGAACGCGCCGAGGTCACCACCGAGGACACCGCCGTCGCCACCTTCCGCACCGCCACGGGCCGCATCGGGAACGTCGTGATCTCGCAGGTCGCGTCGGGCCGGAAGAACCGCCTGTGGTTCGAGGTCGACGGCACCCGCGGCAGCGCGGCGTTCGACCAGGAGCAGCCCGAGTCCGCGTGGTTCGGCAACGAGCGCGGCGCCCAGATCGTGGTCCGCGACCCGTCGCAGGGGTACCCGGACCAGCGCCGGCTTGCGATCGTGCCGGCCGGGCACCCGCAGGGGTACCTCGACGCCTTCGCGGCCTTCGTCGCCGACACCTACACCGCGGTCCGCACCGGGGTGGCCCCCGACGGACTGCCGACGTTCGCGGACGGCGCCCGCTCCGCCGACATCATCGAGGCCGTGATCGGCAGCGCGGCCGAGACGACCTGGCGGGAGATCCGGTGAAGCTCGGCATGCTGACCGCCTGCCTGCCCGGCTGGTCGCTCGACCGGATCGCCGGGTTCGCCCAGCAGCAGGGCTACGAGCGGCTCGAGGTCGCCGTCTGGCCCGGCACCGGCGGCCGCGACTTCGAGGCGGCGCACCTGCCGGTCGCCACCTTCACCGACGAGGACGCCCTCGCCACCCGCGCCCTGCTCGACCGCACCGGTCTCGAGATCTCCGCGCTCGCGTACTACGAGAACAACCTGCACCGGGACCCGGAGCACCGGGCGGCGGTGCGGACCCACCTCAAGCACGCCATCGACACCGCACAGACGCTCGGCATCCCGTACGTCGGCACCTTCATCGGCCGCGACACCACGAAGTCCGTCCGCGAGAACATGGCCGAGGGGAACCGGGTCCTGCCTGAGCTCGTCGACTACGCCGGCGAGCGGGGCGTGCGGCTCATCATCGAGAACTGCGTGATGGAGGGCTGGCACCCCGACGGGTACCCCGGCAACATCGCGTACTCCCCCGAGCTCTGGGGCTGGGTCACCGGCCTGGGCTTCGGCCTGAACTGGGACCCGTCGCACCTGACGTGGATCGGCATCGACCCGGTCGAGACGATCCTGCCCTTCGCCGAGCACATCGTGCACGCCCAGGCGAAGGACCTGGAGCTGTTCCCCGAGCGGCGCAACGAGTACGGGTTCTTCGGCAAGGTCGACAAGGGCGACGACCCGTGGGACATGGGCTGGTGGCGGTTCCGGGTGCCGGGCCGCGGCGTCGTGGACTGGCCGCGCGTCGTCGACCGCCTCTACGAGGCGGGCTTCGACGGCACGCTGAGCGTCGAGCACGAGGACCCGCTCTGGGGCGGCACCGACGACCGGGTGCTCGAGGGGCTGCGCATCGCGCACCGCACGCTGCGTCCGCTGATCGCGCAGGAGCAGTAGCGAGCGCCCACCGGCAACGAGCACAGGGCCCTGGTCTGGAGGCCCGGATCACGTGACCGACGTCGGTCACGTGACCCGCGCCTCCCGTCCACTCCGCGTGGACCGACCACGCGTGTTGCCGATGTGAACGTCGTGTGACGAGTTCGGCAGGGGGCTGGCGAGTCGCCTGTGCGTCTTCGTAGGTTCGACGGCGATGAACACTTCCCACACCACCGGAACCGCCGGTGCGACGACCCGACGACGCCTCGGCGCCGGCGCGGCCCTCGCCACCGCCGGGGTCCTGGTCGCACTGTCCGTCCCGTCCGCAGCCGTCGCCGCCGAGGGCGACACGACGATCGACATCATCGACGTCAACGACTTCCACGGTCGCATCGAGTCCGAGGGCACCGCCGCCGACAAGGCCGCCGGTGCTGCGAAGCTCGCCGGCGTCGTGCAGTCGTACCGCGAGGCCAACCCGAACACGATCTTCGCCAGCGTCGGCGACAACGTGGGCGCCTCGACCTTCACCTCGCTCATCCAGCAGGACTCCCCCACGATCGACGCCCTGAACGCCATGGACCTCGACGTCAGCGCGATCGGCAACCACGAGCTCGACAAGGGCCAGGACGACCTGACCGGCCGCATCGAGGACCGCGCCGACTGGCCGTACGTCTCGGCGAACATCGTCAAGGCCGGCACGACCGACCCCGCGTTCACGCCGTACTCCATCGTGGAGAAGGGCGGCGTCAAGGTCGGCTTCATCGGCGCGACGACCGAGGACCTCATCCCCGGGCTCGTCAGCCCCGGTGGGGTCGAGGGCCTCGCGATGGCCCCGATCGTCAGCCAGGTCAACCGGTACGCCGAGCAGCTCACCGACGGCAAGGACGACAACGGCGAGGCCGACGTGCTCGTCCTGCTCGTGCACGAGGGCGCCACCACGAGTGCGCTCACCGACGCCACCGGCACCGGCGCGTTCGGCAAGATCACCTCGGGCGTCTCGTCGAAGGTCTCGGCCATCGTGTCGGCGCACACCCACGCGACGTACAACCACTCCATCGCCGGCCCCGACGGCACGAAGCGTCCGGTGATCCAGGCCGGGTCCTACGGGGTGAACCTCGGACACCTGCAGCTCACCGTGGACGCCGACAAGCAGCTCACCGGCATCACGTCGTCGGTCACCTCCGTCAACGAGGACAAGCGTGTCCCCGCCGACACCACCTCGGTCAACGCCGTGAGCGACATCGTGACCGCCGCGAAGGCCGTCGCCGACGTCAAGGGCGGCGAGAAGCTCGGCGAGATCACGGGTGACCTGCGTCGCGCCGTGCAGTCCGACCGCAAGGCCGAGAACCGCGGCGGCGAGTCCGTCCTGGGCAACTACATCGCCGAGGTCCAGCGCAGCGCCACCGAGCGGAACGGCTCGCAGGTCGCCTTCATGAACCCGGGCGGTCTCCGCACCGACATGGTCTACGCGTCCAGCGGCGCCGGCGACCCGGACGGCACCGTCACCTACAAGGAGGCCGCGCTCGTCCAGCCGTTCGCCAACACCCTGGTGACGAAGGACATGACCGGCCAGCAGATCAAGAACGCCCTCGAGCAGCAGTGGCAGCCGGACGGCCTCGAGCGTCCGTTCCTGAAGCTCGGCGTCTCGGACGGCTTCGCGTACACCTACGACCCGTCGAAGGGTCGCGGCGAGCGCATCACCGGCATGACCCTCGACGGCACGGCGATCGCGCTGGCCGACACCCTCAAGGTGACCGTCAACTCGTTCCTGTCGACCGGTGGCGACAACTTCGCCGCCTTCGCGACCGGCACGAACGTCGCCGACTCCGGCCAGGTCGACCTGCAAGCCCAGGTGGACTACTTCCTCGCCAACCCGAAGGTCACGCCCCCGGTCGACCAGCGCGCCGTCGGCGTCACGGTCACGCCGACCCCGGCCGGTGGCTTCCAGCCCGGTGACGCAATCGAGCTCGACCTGTCGTCGCTCGTGTTCAGCAGCGAGGACCCGGCGAAGGCCGGCACCGTCTCGGTCACCGCGGACGGCAAGGAGCTCGCAACGTCAGCGATCGACCCGACGATCACCGACAAGAACGACGAGCAGGGTCGCGCGACCCTGACCGTCACGGTCCCCGAGATCGAGGCGCCGGCCGCACGCGCTGCCGCCCGCACCGCCGGCTCCGTCTCCCTCGCCGCGGTGGCCGAGCCGGTCGCCACGACGGACGCACCGCTCGTCGTCACCCTGCCGGGTGGCCAGACCGTCACCCTCGCCGTGACGATCCCGGTCGCCGCAGCGGTCGACCCGACCGACCCGACGGACCCGACCGACCCCACGGACCCGGTCGACCCGACCCCGGCTCCGACCCCGGACCCGGGCGGCGGGGTCATCCCCGGCCCCGGCGCGGGTGACGGTGACGACGCGGGCATCGGTGGCGTCGGCGGGACCGACGACGACCCGCGCGCCGGTGGCGACCTCGCCTACACGGGTGCGGACCTGACCGCTCCGGCGATCGCGGCGGGCCTGCTCCTGCTCGCCGGGATCACGGCACTCGTGGTCCTCCGCCGCACCCGCGCACGACGTGCCGCGACGGTCCTGACGGACTGACCCACAGTCTGCGGGCACACACGCGAACGGGCCGTCTCACCCTGGTGAGGCGGCCCGTTCGCGTCGGTCAGGAGGCCCGGGGCACGTCCGGCGCACACCTCGCGCGACCCGGCGGTCACGGTTGCTGTCCCATCCCGGTCGATCACTGCGGATCCGCGGATCCGCGGGGTACTCTCGGGGTTGTCGCACCGCGACGCGTCGTGCCGGGTCGCTTTCAGCAAGTCGACGGTGGTTCCGTTCGGCGAGACTCCGCGACGCGGGCGTCCTCCGCCTCCAGGGAAACGGCGGAGGGCGCCCACCCCTTCGGGTCAGCGACGCAGCTCAGCGGAAGAGCTGCTCGCCGATGTACGACCCCTTGCGGGGTGCCGGCGGCACGGCGAACACCGCAGAGCCGATGTGCGAGACGTACTCGTTCAGCCGGTCCGAGGCGCCGAGCTTCCGCTGCAGCCGCGTGAAGTGGTCCGGGTCGTTCACGTAGGCGATGAACAGCAGCCCGGCGTCGAGCTGGCCGTACTCGTTGAGCCCGTCGGTGTAGTTGTACGGCCGGCGCAGGATCTTCACGCCGCCGTTCGCCTCGTGCGCGGCGAGGGCGATGTGCGACGTCGCGTCGATCTTCGTCGCACCGTCGTCGTCCTTCGCGTGGAAGTCCGGGGTGGTGTGCTCCTGTCCGCCGGAGAGCGGCGCGCCCTGGATCTTCGTCCGCCCGAACACCCGCTGCTGGTCGCTGACGACGTCGGCGTCCCAGGTCTCGATGTTCATCCGGATCTTCCGCACCACCTGGTAGCTGCCGCCGGCCATCCACCCGGCGTCGCGGTCGAGCCAGACGAACCGGTCGTGGTCGGCGTCGGTCGTGATGTTCCGGGTGCCGTCCTTGAACCCCATCAGGTTGCGGGGCGTGCTCTGGTTCGGCCCCGCCGATGCTCGGCCGAAACCGAGCACGGTCCAGCGGACGGTCGCGGTGCCGCGGGCCATCCGCGCCAGGTCGCGCACCGCGTGGTACGCCACCTGGGGGTCGTCGGCGCAGGCCTGCAGGGACAGGTCCCCACCGGTCAGGCCCTCCTGCAGGTTGTCGCTCGGCAGCGTCGGGATGTCGGCGAGCGAGGCCGGACGGCGGTCGGCGAGCCCGAAGCGCTCGTCGAAGACGCCGGGTCCCAGGCCCACCGTGACGGTCAGGGACGCCGGCCCGAGGTCGAGCGCCTCGCCGGTGTCGGCACCGACCCCGTTGCCGTGCGCCGGCTCGACGCTGCCGACGGTCTTGCCGGCCTGCAGCTGGGCGATCGCGGCCGACCAGCGGGCGAGGAGCACCTGCAGCTCGGTCGTGACGGTCGTCGACAGGTCGAACGTCATGTAGACGCAGTACCGCTGCGGGGTGGTGCGGATCCCGCCCTGCGGCTGCCGTGCCGCGGTGGCGTAGAACGGCTGGCTCTGCGACAGGTCGATCGACTCGTCGCCGTTCGCCACCGCCGTGAACGGGTTCACGCCGGTCGCCGCGGTGGCACCGCCGATGCCCGCTGCCGCGCCGACCCCGGCACCGGCCACGGCCAGGCCGGCGCCGAACAGACCACGGCGGGAGACGTTCGCCCGCGGTGCCTCGTCCACCCGGGGTGCCTCGTCCGGCTCGGTCACGCGGTCGCGACCTTCTCGGCCAGACGGGACAGCGGGTCCTGCAGCGCCTGGATCTGCTGCGAGATCGTGTTCGCGTCGGACTTCTTGGTGGCGGCGTCCCACGTGGCGAAACCGCCCAGGTCGTCGGCGTCGCGGTAGCCGTCCATCATCGTGTTCGTGGCGTCGAACTGCTTGGCGATCTGCTTCGTCAGGGTCGGGTCGAGCTTGGTCAGCCCCGGCTTGAGGTACGCGAAGGCCTGACGGGCACCCTCGACGTTGGCGGCGAGGTCGACGAGGTCGATGTGGCTGTACGCCTCTTCCTCGCCGGTGATCTTGTTCGACTGCACCTCTTCGAGCAGGCCGGCGGCACCGTTCGCCAGGTCCTCCGGCTTGTAGTCCAGCGTCGGCACGAGCTTCGCGAGCAGCTGCACGTCCTCGGTCAGGTCCGCGGCGGTCTGCTTGGTCGACGCGGTGATCTTCCCGGCCTGGAACAGGTCCTTCTCGACGGCGTGGAACCCGCTCCAGCCGACGGCCGGGTCGAGGTTCGAGGCGCGCATGTCGATCAGGTAGTCGAGGTTGCCCGCGTTGTCGGTGGCCTTGAACCCCTTCTTGACGAAGCCGTCGACGTCGCTCTCGACGTGCTCGTAGAACGGGCGGGCGTTCGCGTAGTCGGTCTTCGCCGCGTCGAGGTCGCCGGCGTCGATGTGCTTCTGCAGCTGCTCGACCGCGGCGACCATGTCGGTGACCTGGCCGTCGACGTAGGTCGCGTAGCCCTTCGTCCCGTCGCGGAGCAGGGTCGAGGCGCTGCTGTTCGCGGTCGACGCTGCCTTGCCGGTGACGGTGAAGTCCGTCAGCTCGGTCTCGGCACCGGGGCAGTACACCTGGTACTTCCCGCCGGTCAGCGTGGCGGTGAAGCGGACGGCGTCGAGGCCGGGTGCCAGGTTCTCCTTCTCGCCGAGGATCCGCTGGTCCTGCAGCAGCTCGACCTCGGTGATCGCGGTCGAGGACTCGTTCTTCACCGTGAAGGTGACGGGGCCCGCCGGGACCTTGGTCGAGGACACCGCACAGGCGTCCTGCCCGTCGTTGGTGAGCGTGATGGTGACGCGGGAGACCTTCGCGTCGCCGGAGCCGGAGCCGCCGGCCTCGGCGGACCCACCGGCGCACCCGGTGAGTGCGAGGGCGGTGACGGCGCCGAGGGCGCCCAGGGTGATCAGGGGTCGGACGGGCTTACCGAAGGACATGGTCGGTGCTCCTTGCAGGGTCCGCGGCCGGAGGGCCACGAGCGGGGACGGGTTCGGGGGTGGGGGTGGTGGGGAGTCGGCGGCGACGGCGGTCACGGAGGGCCAGCAGCGCCTGCGCGGCGGCCGCGATGCCGAGGGCGATCGGCAGCCAGGCCTTCCAGAGCAGCAGGTCCGCGGACCGCGAGTCCGCTGCGGCCACCGAGGCGGCCGACCGCTCGACGCGGGCGTCGGGGACGGACCAGACGGTGCGGTCCAGGGTCGTGGTGCGCGCGGCCGGGAGGCCCCCACCGCTCAGCGTCAGCACCTCGCGTTCGTCGCGGGTCGCGTCCAGGACCCCACCACGGACGGTCCACAGGGTCACCGTGTCCCGCACGGCCCAGCGCGCCGCGAAGGGGCCGGGGTTCGTCGACGGGGAGACCCCGACGGGCAGGCGACCGAACAGGGTGACGAGGTCGTCGAGCGTCAGCGTCGACGGCCGGTCGGCACCGCTCCCCTGCTCACTGGTTCCGTCCTGCACGACGCGCCACCGGTCGGCGGCCACGCCCGCGCGGGTGACGCGGCGGTGGGCCGACGTCGGCAGGGTGATCCGGGCCTCCCGGCCGGTGCCGGCCACGCGGAGGACGCCGGACGCACCGTCGACGCTGGCCGAGACGGAGCTGGCGTCGCCGCTGACCGCGGTGGTGCGGGGCAGGTCGCCCCCGCCCGTCGGCACGGCGATCGCGAGTGCCGCTGCGGCCACGGCGAGTGCGCCGGCGACGACGGCGCGCACCCGGGGCACGCGGTCCGGCGACGGACGCCACGCGCGCGGCCAGAGCGTCAGGGCCAGCACCGGGACGACGTAGAGGACCCAGCCGAGCACCTCGATGACCCGCGGGTCCGGCGGGATGCCGAGCACGCCGGTGACCAGGGCCCCCTGCACCGAACCGTTCGGGGCGAGCCACGACAGGTCGACGGTGCGCTGCTGGCCGATGACGATCCAGCCGGCCTCGTGCGCACGGCGGAGGACGGTCAGCACCAGGCCGCCCGCGACGAAGACCAGGAAGACCCCGGTGCCGGTGAAGAACCGAGACAGGTTGAGGCGGACGCCACCGGTGTAGATGCCGAAGCCGACGACGACCGCGGCCGCGATGCCGATCACGGCACCGAGCGCGGCGAGGCCGGTGTCCGACGATGCCTGGAACGTGGCGAGGAGGAACACCGAGGTCTCGAAGCCCTCCTTCAGGACGGCGAGGAACGCCATGCCGGCGAGGGCCCAGGCGGTGCCACGGCCGAGGGCTGCGGTCGCGCTGGCCTCGAGGTCGGCGGTCAGGGTGCGCGCGTGCGTGCGCATCCAGACGATCATGCCCGTGACGAAGACGACGGCGACGATGCCGATGACCGCCTCCATGCCCTCCTGCTGGGCCTGCGGCAGCGCCTGCTCCACGGCCTGCAGCCCGAAGCCGACGGCGATGCTGAGCAGCACCGCGAGCCCGACGCCCGACCACATCGGGGTGAGCGGGACGCGGTTGCGACGCAGGAACGCGGCGATGATGCCGACGATGAGCGTGGCTTCGAGGCCTTCACGGAGACCGATGACGAGAGTGGCGAGCATGACGAAGGTGAGGCTAACCTAACCGCAGAACGGCCCGCCAGTCGTGCGACGTGATGTTTGATGGTTCTCATGAACCTGCTGTCCGTCGACGGCCTGGCGTCGGTCACGAACGTGCTCGACCTCGCCGGGGTCTTCGCGTCCGCCCTGCTCGGCGGCTCCATCGCCCGCGCGATGGACTTCGACCTGTTCGGGTTCCTGGTCGTCGGGTTCGTCTCCGGACTCGGCGGCGGGATGCTCCGCGACACCCTGCTGCAGAACGGACCACCCGTCGCGCTCGTCGACCCGCTATACGTGCCGGTCGCCGTCGCCGGGGCGCTCATCGCGTTCCTCGTGTCGTTCTCCGAGCTCACCTGGGACCGGCTGTTCACCGTGCTCGACGCCGCCGTGATCGGGTTCTGGGCCGTGGTCGGTGTGCAGCGCACCTACGACGCCGGGCTCGACTGGCCCGCCGCGATCATCATGGGGACCATCACCGCGGTCGGCGGCGGAGCCATGCGCGACCTGCTGCTGCGGCGGGTGCCGGCGGTGTTCGGCGGGAACGCGCTGTACGCCACCGTGGCCGTCGCCGCGTCGGCCGTGATGGTGATCGCCTCGGCACTCGGGTCGCCGTCGCTCGGCATCCTGCTCGCGATCACCCTGTCGCTCGGGCTCCGCTGGGGAGCGGTCCGCCGGGGCTGGGGGCTGCCGAACGGCCGTGACTGGCAGCCGAAGTCGACCCTCGGTTCGCTGCTGCGGCGGGGTCGGAGCCTGCGGCCGGACGCGCTCCGGTTGCTCCGGCGCCCGGGCCGTCGGACGGGTGCCGGCAGTGTCCGAGAAGAGCACGAGGACTGAGGGGCTGTCCTCCGCGGCTCCGCGACGGTACGATCAGTACCGCCGGGTATCGACCTGGCTGTTCTGCCGGGCACGTCCCGGTGAACGCTGTCCGCACAGCACCGACGCGACCCGAACGCGGCGGTTCCGAGCAGACGTGGGGATGGGGGCTTCGCTGATGCCGCGCGGGATCAGACGCGCGGCGCGGCAGGTCTCCACCACGATGCTCTCCCCGACGACCACCGGCACAGGTCGGAGCAGCAACCGATGAGCGACGACGCTTCCCCCACCCAGCGCATCCCGCGGGCCGAGGTCCGGGAACGCCTGCTCGCCGCCGGAGCCGCGGTCTTCGCCGAACAGGGTGTGTACGGCGCGCGGCTCGACGACGTCGCCGCGCGCGCGGGGTTCAGCAAGGGTGCGGTCTACTCGAACTTCTCGTCGAAGGAAGACCTGCTCGCCCAGGTCATGCAGCGGTCCACGAACGTCGTGCTCAGCTCACTGCAGGAACTCGTGCACGCGGACATCGCCGCCGTCGACGTCGGGGACGTCCTGCGCGCCGCGTTCGGGCAGAACGACCAGAGCGAGCAGTTCGCGCTGCTCTCGGCGTTCCGCGGGTACGCCGTCCGGCACCCCGAGTTCCTGCCCGAGTTCATCCGGCAGCGCCGGATCCTGCAGGACGGCGTGCTCGAGCTGGTGCGGCTGTGGCTCGGCGCCCACCCCGAGGTCGAGGTCGGCATGACCCCGGAGGACTTCGCGACCGTGCTCATCGGGGCGAACGTCGGCCTGGTGTTCGACGCGCCGGCGCTGCCCGGAGTCGACCCCGGCGAGCGCATCGCGACCCTGGTCGAGGCGGTCATCCGCCGGCGCTGACGCTGGCGGCGCCGCGCCCGAACGGTGCGAGGTTCCGTAGTCCGTGCGAGGCCGCGCCGGTCGCACGGAGTACGGAACCTCGCACCACGAGCACGCGCACGCGCCCGCGTCAGGCCGTGCGACGATCCCGACGGCGGGGCTTCGGCCCGTCGTGGGACCAGGCGGACGACGGCAACAGACTCGGCGGCAACAGGCGCGACCGCACGACGCGCACCGTGGGGACCGAGGCGTCGAGCGCCTCCCGAGCGTCGCGGACGTGACGCTCCAACGCCGCCGTGTCCACCGAGGCGGCCCCGTCGGCGGCGAAGCGCTCCCGATCGACCGCGTCGACCGCGGCCTCCAGGTGCGGCACGACCGACTCCGGCAACCCGGGACGCAGGCGCCCGAGCACGGCTCGGGCGGTCCGGGCCACGGCGGCGGCGTCACCCGGCGGCGCGAGGCCCGGCGCGTACCCGTGGTCGGCGACGTCGTCGAGCAACTCGCGCCACGCCTGCACGGCGGGCGACCGGCCGGCGGCGATCGCCGACAGCCTCGACCGACGGCGAACCGCACGCACGAGACCCGGGGCGACGAGGACCGCGAGCACGAGCAGCAGGCCCACGAGCAGCCCGACCGGACCACCGCCGCCGCCGGTGCCGGACGCACCCGTGGCACCCGGAACCGGGGACGCCGACGGGGTCGGTGACGCTGACTCGTCCGCCGGGGTGGTCTGCTCGGGTGCCGGCAGCGGGGTCTCCGGTGCCGCCGCGGTCGGCGAGGCCGAGGGCTCCTCGGAGGGCGCGGCTTCGTCGGAGTCGGGCGTCGGCTCGAAGGCGACCCACCCGGCGCCCTGGATGTAGAGCTCCGGCCAGGAGTGCAGCTGCCGGTTCGACACCGCGTACTCACCGTCGGGCTGCGGCGACCCGGCCCGGTACCCGACCGCGATGCGCGAGGGGATGCCGAGCGTGCGGGCCATCACGGCCATCGCGGACGAGAAGTGCACGCAGTACCCGTCGCGGACCTTCAGGAACGTCGAGACGACGTCCATGCTGTCGCCGTCGTAGCCCTGCTCGACGGGAGCGGTCTCGGAGTACGTGAACAGGTCGCTGCGGAACCACTGCTCGAGTGCCCGCGCTCGCCCGTAGTCGTCGGTCGCGGCTGCTGCGACGCGGGTCGCGGTGGTCGAGATGTTGGCGGGCAGGTCGTCGGGTAGGGCGAGGTCGGTGCGCAGCTGCTCGCGGCTGGGCTCCCGGAAGCCACGGCCGTCGGATCGCGCGAGCACCCCCGAGGCGGCGACCGCGTCGAGGTAGTCGTTGGCGAACGTCGAGGCCCCGTAGACCTCGTACATCGCGCCGCGGGCGGTCGCGGCACCCGTCGACCGCACGGTGCTCGAGTTCCCCATCCACCGCCACTGCGACAGGTCGAGGTTGGTGGACTGCGACTCGATCGACACCGCCCCCGACGGTACCGGCAGGTAGGTGCTGGACAGCCCGGTGATCCGGACGGTCACGTCGCCGCGGCTCGCGAGGCGCGGGTTGACGCCCTCGGCCCACTGCTGCTCGTCGGCAGTGTCGGCCTCGGCCGCGTTCGTCACGGTCGGCACCCAGTCCCCCGTACCGAACTCGTCCAGGTCGGCGAGCTTGAGGTACTCGGGCTGCCCGTCGGACGAGCGGTACCGGAACACCTCGAGCTCGCTCGGACGGCGCAGGTCGTTGCCGAGTTCGAGCAGGGTGCCGGGCCGTCCGGGCTGGATCGGCGACTGGATCGCACCGGTCACGCCGGACAACCAGCTGGCGTTGAGCGGCACGATCGTCGGCAGTCCGATGGCGACGACGAGCCCGATCGCCCCGACGACCGCGGCCGGCAGTGCGCGCTGCACCGGGCGGACGGACAGCCAGAGCAGGGCGAGGAACGCCACCGCCGTGGCGATGATGAGCGGGGTGCCGGCGGGCTGCCCGGTGATGACACCCGGCACGATCAGGATGACGAGGGCCGGCGCAGCGGCGAGCGACGGGATCCGCGCGATGGCGGCGAGGAACAGCGAGACCGCCGCCACCCAGCCGATCGACGCGGTGACGACGAGCCGGATCGCGTCGGTCTGCGGTAGTGGTGCGGGGTTCAGGCGGATCGCGGCGAGCGTCTCCCCGAGGGCCCCGTCGGCGTCGAGCCACCCGAGCGGTTGGATGTCGTTGACCAGGGCGGCGGCGGACGAGCAGGCGATGACCGTGCCGACCAGGACGACGAAGCGGACGCCGGGCGTCTGGCGGCGCACCGCGAGCATCACGGCGACGAGCACGGCGACGACGACGACGCCCGATGCCCACCAGGCGATGCCCTGCACGAGCGGCCGGATGGCGAGGGCGGCGAGGAGCACGGGCACCGGTGCGAGGGCCACGACCCAGGCGCTCGGGACGTCACGCAGGTCGTCGTCGCGGTCGAGGATCTCGCGCACGTCGGCACGGCCACGCGCCGGTGCGCTCACCCCGGTCACCGGGCGGCTCCGGACGGCGTCGCGCCGACGACCGGCACCACGAGGGTCCGCCAGCCGCCGCGGTCGAGGATGCCCCGGACGGCCGGGTCCGGCGGCACGATCGTCGCCAGGATGCCGCGGCTCGAACCGCTGGTCGCACTGACCAGTTCGGCGGCTTCCTCCGCGGTGCAGGTGCCCGTGACGACGGCGGTCATGCCGTGCACGTCGCGGCCACGGACCTCGGGCAGGACGTCGGTGACTTCGCGGGCGTCGGAGCGGAGCCGGACGTCGGCGAGCCCGACGAGCACGTCGGTCAGCCCGCCGACGTCGCCCGCGTGCCGGGTCGCGCCTTCGGGACCGTCGAACACGAGCACGACACGGGAGGTTCGGGCGGCGAGCGCGCGGGCGACACTGGCGGCCACCACGACGGCGTGCTCGAAGGCCTGGTCGCCGCCCAGGTCGGAGAGCTCGGCGAGGTCCTCTCGCCCGAGCCGCTGGTAGGACTCGCGCCGGACGTCGAGGGCGATCACGGCCTCGGGCGGCTGGGCCTGGGTGCTCTGGCGGACGTGGAGTTCCCCGCGCCGTGCGCTCTGGGCCCAGTGCACCCGGCGGATCGGGTCACCCGGTCGGTACGGACGGAGTTCGCTGTCGTCGGCGGAACCACCCTGTCCGACCCGGCCCTCGTCGGCCGAGACCGCACCGGCGAGCGCCCCGGCGTCGATCGCCCCGAGGGGTGCCGAGGCCGGGACGACGACGACCTCCTCAGCAGGGACGACGGGACGGTCGATGCGGAGCAGACCGAACGGGTCCTCGACCCGGATCGTCACGGGGCCGACCAGCGAGCGGCCGCGGTGCATCGCGAGTGCCTCGACGTCGAGCACGGCCGGCGGCAGGTTCGGCCCGACCTCGGCGTAGGTCTCCGCCTCGGCCAGGCTGGCGAAGGCGTCCTCGAGCTGTTCGCGCACGAGCAGCGTCGCCCGCGGGCCGATCGGCAGGCTGGTGCTGCCGAGGGTGATGCGTTCCCGGTAGACCTCGCCCACCTGCACGATCGCCCGTGCGGTGCTGCGGCTGCCGCGGAGCGGGGTGGCGACGACGAACGCCATCACGATGCCGAGCACGACCAGCACGAGCAGCAGCAGGCCGGCGGTGACGGCGACGCTCGTCGTGCCGACCAGACCGCCGCCGACCAGGCCGATGCCGACGGCGATGACCGTCCAGCCCCGGATCGTCGGGCGCGGGAACGGGGTGCGGCGGGCCAGCGACAGCCCGCGGCGGCCCAACCGGGCCGCGGTGGACCGCGCGGCACCGACGCGTCGCAGCAGCGACGGCGGTGCCGATGGACCGGCCATCAGGAGCGGACGGGGGTGGCCGTGAACGGGATGGCGGTGTCGGAGACGATGCGGACGACGATCTCGCGCACGGTGTCCTCGCCGGTGCCGCCGAGCCCACGGGCGACCGGTACGAGCCGGTGCGCGAGCACGATCGGGGCGAGCGTCGCGACGTCGTCGGGGGTGACGAACGGGCGGCCGAGCAGGGCCGCGTGCGCACGGGCCGCCTGCGCCAGGTGCAGCGTCGCGCGGGGGCTCGCACCGAGCACGAGGTCGGGGTGGGTGCGCGTCGACCGGACGACCGCGATGATGTACGCCTCGACGTCCGGGGCGATGTGCACCCCGGCGACGGTCTCGATGATCGCCCGCAGCGTGGTGACGTCGACGATCGGCCGCAGGCGCGACAGCGGGTCGCTGCCGCCACGGTTCGCGAGCATCTGCCGTTCGGCGTCGACGCTCGGGTAGCCCATCGCGATGCGCGCCATGAAGCGGTCGCGCTGCGCCTCGGGCAGCGGGTACGTGCCCTCCATGTCGATCGGGTTCTGCGTGGCGACGATCATGAACGGCCGGTCGAGCGGACGCGTCACACCGTCGACGGTGACCTGCGACTCCGCCATCGCCTCGAGCAGGGCCGACTGGGTCTTCGGGCTGGTGCGGTTGATCTCGTCGCCGATGACCACGTTCGCGAACACCGGGCCGGGCGAGAACCGGAAGGTGCCCGACGACTGGTCGAAGATGTTCACGCCCGTGACGTCGGACGGCAGCATGTCCGAGGTGAACTGGATGCGGTTCACGGAGCCGCCGACCGAGGCCCCGAGCGCCTTGGCGAGCACGGTCTTGCCGACGCCGGGGACGTCCTCGACGAGCAGGTGCCCCTCGGCGAGCATCACCGTCAGGGCCGTGCGGATGGCTTCCGCCTTGCCGTCGATCACCGTGGCGACGGAGGCCACGATGTCGTCGCCCACCGCCCGCACGTGTTCGAGCGGGAAGGCGGGGTGGGTCGGCTCCGGCACGCAGGGCTCCATCGTCGGGGACAGGTGTCGTGCATGCTACATCGGGCCGGTGACAGCACCCGGTACGGGTGCACGGACTGGTCGTTCCGCGCACCGGTGGCCGATCCGCGTGTGGTGGGGCCGGGAGGCACGGCCCACCACTTGCGGGTCCGTCACCCGGTGCGCGGAACGGTCCACGGGCCTCCAGGCAGTGACCGGGTCGGCTGACGGACCGTCAGGACCGTAGGCGCCAGCGCCGCGTCCGCGGCGCGCAGCACGCGTGCGGCGACCGCGACCTCTTCTTCGCGCCCGAGCTCGGTGTCCTCGTGCTCGATGTTCACCCACATGTCCGGGTCGATCGCACGCAGGGCCTCGAGGAACGTCGTCCAGTACGCCTCGTCGTGGCCCTTGCCGAGCGCGACGAAGTCCCACGCCGACGGCTTCGGCCACTCGTTCGCCCACTCGTCGCCGCCGAGGTTCGTGCGTGACTCGTCCGGCGACAACCGGCGGAACGAGTTGTCGAGCACCCCGTTGATCGCGGCGTGCGGGTTGATCCGGACGTCCTTCGCGGCGGCGTGGAACACGAGCGGGCCGAGGTCGTGGGCGACCGCCACCGGGTCCATCTGCTGCCAGAACAGGTGCGAGGCGTCGAGCTCCACCCCCACGTTGGTCAGCCCGCCGCGCTCGACGAGCTCCCGGATCGACGCCGGGTTGAAGACGAGGTTCTGCGGGTGCAGCTCGAGTGCGACCTTGACGCCGTGCTCCCGGGCCAGGGCGTCGATCTCCTGCCAGAACGGCACCGCGACGCTCCACTGGTGCTCGAGGACGTCGAGCGCAGCCGAGTTCCAGGCGTTCACGATCCAGTTCGGCCGCGTCCCGCCCGGCTCCCCCGCCGGCAGTCCGGACATCGTGACGACGCGGTCCTGCCCGAGGCGGGCCGCCAGGCGGATGCTGCGCCGGACGTCCTCGGCGTGCGCGGGACCGATCGCCGGGTCGGGGTGCAGCGGGTTGCCGTTGCAGTTGAGCCCGGCGATCTCGACGCCGGTGCCCGCGAACTGGGCGAGGAACGCGTCCCGCGCCCCGTCGTCCTGCAGGATCGCGTCGATGTCGGGCACGTGCACCGGGGGCAGGAACCCGCCGGTGTTCAGCTCGATGCCGGTGAGGCCGTTGGCCGCGATGACCCGGAGTGCGTCGGCGAGGGGCCGGTCGTGCAGGATCGCGTTGTAGAGGCCGAGCTTCATGCCGTCACTGCTTCCTTGATCGTCTCGGTGGTGCCCCCGGCCGCGGCGGACCGTGCCACCGCGTCGAGGACCTCCATGTTGTGCACGCCGTCGTCGAACGTGGCGTTCGCGGGCAGGGCATCGGGCACGGCGCCGGACAGCCCGGCGATCTCGTCGAGGAACGCCCGCGCCTGGTACTCGAACATCTGGTTCTGCCCCCAGCCGACCCCCGGGGCGTCCATCGCCATACCACCGGCGACGTAGGGGTGGTCCGGGCCGAGCACGACCTGGCGGTACCCACCCAGACGCGAGCCGTCGGACTGCAGCGCGAGGCCGATCTCGGAGGCGCGCTCCTGGTCCCAGCGGGCGGCGCCGCGCTCGCAGAACACCTCGATGACGAGGCCGTTCGGGTGCCCGGCCGCGACGCGGGAGGCCTCGAGCGCCCCCACGACCGTGCCGTCGCCGAAGCGTGCACTGAACGTGGCGTAGTCGTCGTTGCCGACGGCCGCGGTCTCACCGGTGAGCGGGACGGCCTGCCCCCGCAGGGCGTGTCCGGCGGCCACGGGTCGCTCGGTGATCGACGTGGTGAAGGTCCCACCGCTGACGCTCCGGACCGGGCCGGCCAGGAACTCGGCGACGTAGGACAGGTGCGAGCCGACGTCGGCGAGCGCGCCGGAACCGGGCGCCCCGGCGAAGCGCCACGAGAACGGGACGTCGGGCGAGGCGCCGTAGTCGGTCCAGTACCGGCCGGAGACGTGCAGGACCCGGCCGAGCGTGCCGTCCTCGACGAACTCCTTGATGGCCGCGAGGCCGGGAGCCCGGCGGTAGGTGAACCCGATGCGGCCGAGCACCCCGCGCTGCGCGGCCTCGGCAGCGGCGGACGCCATGGCGCGGGCATCGTCGAGCGAGTCGGACAGCGGCTTCTCGCACAGCACGTGCTTGCCGGCGGCGAGCAGGCCCTCGACGATCTCGCGGTGCAGGGTGTTCGCGACGACGACGCTCACCACGTCGATGTCGTCCGCTGCCGCGATGGCTCGCCAGTCGGTGTCGTGCCGCTCGTAGCCGAAGCGCCGTGCAGCCTCGGCGGCGAGGGGCTCGTAGACGTCGCCGACCGAGACGAGCCGGACCGGCGGCAGCGTCGAGGTGAAGAGGGAGGGTGCGTTCCGCCACGCAGCCATGTGGGCCTTGCCCGCCATGCCCGCGCCGATGACGGCGACGCCGATGCTGTCGCTCATGTTCTCTCCTTCGAGAAGGTCGCTGGATCTCGATTCTGGAACGTTCCATAACGTGTCGGTAGACTGTAGCCGCAGCAGCCCATGTCCTGTCAAGCACCGTGCCGGAAAGGCTCAGCGTGACCCCTCGCCCGCCGACGATCATCGACGTCGCCGCACGCGCAGGCGTCTCGAAGTCCCTGGTGTCGATGGTGCTGCGCGACGATCCCGGGGTCTCCCCGGCCCGCCGCTCCGCGGTGCTCGCCGCCGTCGCAGAACTCGGCTACCGCCCGAACCGCGCCGCCGCCATCCTCGCCGGCACCCGGACCCGCACCGTCGGGGTCATCGTCGACGACTTCCGGAACCCCTGGTACGTCCCGATGCTCGACGGCATCCGCGAGGCCCTCGCCCCGCACGGACTCCGCCTCACCCTCGCCGACACCCGCGCCAACGCCCACCTCGACTCATCCCCGTTCGACGACCTGGTCTCCCTGCGGGTCGACGGCGTGGTGCTCGCCGCCGAGGGCTTCCCCGACGTCGTCGTTCCCGCCGACACCCCGGTCGTGGTCGCCGGCGCACGCGAGGACGTCCCCGGCGGACTCGACGTGGTCGCCTCCGACGAAGCCGCCGGCGGACGGTTGGCAGCGGATCACCTGATCGGCCTGGGTCACCGCCGCATCGCCCACGTCACCGGCTCGGGAGGCCCGGCTGCGCTCCGCCGCGACGCCACCGTCGCGCAGCTGGTCGCGTCCGGCATCGAGCCGATGGTCTACGGCTCCGGCCCGACCTCGGAGACGACCGGCTACGAGGGCATGCGGCTCGCCCTGCGGGAGCACCCCGACCTGACCGCGGTGTTCGCCGCGAACGACGTCATGGCGATGGGCGCGATCGCCGCCGTGCAGGAAGCCGGACTCCGCGTGCCGCAGGACGTCTCGGTGATCGGCAACGACGAGACCCCGCTCGCCGCCTCACCCCTGCTGCGCCTGACGACGGTCGACCCGCACAACGACGAGGTCGGGCGCCTGGCGGCTGCGCGGTTGGTCGAGCGGATCGGCGCCGCAGCGGGGACGCCGACGGATCCCCTCCGGACACTCGTGCCGCCGACGCTCGTCGTGCGCTCGACGACGGGGCCGCCGCGCGCCTGAGTGGTGACCGCCCCGGGGCCGACGCCGGCGGGGCGGAGGTGCGCCGGGCCTCCAGGCCGGGTGCGAGGTGACCCGAGGTCAGACGCGCGCGCCCTCGAGCCGCTCGACGGACTCGGCCAGGTCGGCGAGCTCGGGGACCTCGTGCGCCTCGGCGAGGGCGCCCTCGAGCGCCGCGGCGTGGATCGGCGTCGCACGCTCGAGCAGGACCTGCCCGGCGTGCGTGAGCTCCGTGTAGAGCCCGCGACGGTCGTCGGCGCACAGGACGCGGGTCAGCAGGGCGCGCTCCTCGAGCCGGTTCACCAGTCGGGTGGTCGCACTCGGGCTGAGGGCGGCCGCGCGGGCGAGCTGCTGCATGCGCATGTGGAAGCCGTCCTGGCGGCGCAGGGCATCGAGCACCGTGAACTCCACGACGGACAGGTCGACTTCGCGCAGCGCCCGCTCCAGGCGCGTCTCGATCAAGCCGTGCAGCGCCGCCAGGGTGCGCCAGCCGTGGGCACGGACGGCGGTGGAGGTGTCGTCGACGGACATCGGGGCTCCTTCGGTCGGTGCAGACGGCGACAGTTGCTTGCGCGGATACCCCGCGTGTGCAACTATCGATATCCCGCGTCTGCAACAACCAGCGTACGCGGCACAGCTGCACAACGGAAGGACATCCATGCCCGCGGGACTCATCGCCCTCGCACTCGGCGGATTCGGCATCGGCCTGACCGAGTTCGTCATCACCGGCCTGCTGCCCGAGGTGGCGGCCGACTACGGCGTCACCGAGACCACCGCCGGCTGGCTCGTCACCGGGTACGCCCTGGCGGTCATCGTCGGGGCCCTCGGGCTCACCGCCGCGACCACGCGACTCCCCCGCAAGCCCGTCCTGCTCGGGCTGCTCGTGCTGTTCATCGTCGGCAACACCCTGTCCGCGATCGCCCCGACCTACGGCGTGATGATGACCGGCCGCGTCATCGCCGCCCTGTGCCACGGAGCGTTCTTCGGCATCGGCTCGGTCGTCGCCGCGAACATGGTCGAGCGGTCCAAGCGCGCCTCGGCCGTCGCGCTGATGTTCACCGGGCTCACCGCGTCGAACGTGCTCGGCGTCCCGTTCGGTACCTTCCTCGGCCAGGCCGCCGGGTGGCGTGCGACGTTCTGGGCGATCGCGGCCATCGGCGTCGTCGCCCTGATCGGCGTGCTCGTCCTCGTCCCCGCAGTCCGCTCCACCGAGGTCCCGTCGCTCGCCCGCGAGCTCGGCGCCTTCCGGTCCGGGCAGGTCTGGCTGTCGCTCGGCATGACCGTGCTCGGCTACGGCGGGATGTTCGGCGCCTTCACCTACATCGCGTACACGCTGACCTCGGTGTCCGGGTTCCCGTCGTCGGCGGTGCCGTGGCTGCTCATCGTGTTCGGCATCGGGCTGTTCGTCGGCAACTTCGCCGGCGGCAAGCTCGCGGCCCGCTCGATCGACCGCACGTTGCTCGTGGTGCTCGTCGTGCTGACCGTGGTGCTCGCGGTGTTCGCCCTCGTCGCGACCTCGCCGGTGCTCACCGTGATCGCCCTCGTGCTGATGGGGGCGTTCGGGTTCGCGACCGTGCCGGCCCTGCAGACGCGGGTGATGCAGTACGCCGACCACGCGCCGACCCTGGCGAGCGGGGCGAACATCGCCGCGTTCAACCTCGGCAACGCGCTCGGGGCCTGGATCGGCGGCCTGACCATCGCCGCCGGGCTCGGGTACACGTCGCCGATCTGGGCGGGGTCGGGGATCACCCTGGCGGCCGTGGTGCTGACGCTCGTGGCGATGGGCGCGGTGCGTCGGGGGCGCGCGGGAGTGCGGACCACGACGACGGGGAGCATCGCGACGGTCTGACGCGGGCGCTTCGGAGCCAGCAACGACGAAAGCCCGGTCCGATCGGACCGGGCTTTCGTGGAGTGCGGAGACGGAGGGATTTGAACCCTCGGTCCCCTCAAAGGGGACTCCACCTTAGCAGGGTGGTGCACTCGGCCGGACTATGCGACGTCTCCAAGCACTCTCGCGAGCGCTGCGACCACCATACAGGAGGACCGCGCCACTCTCGACCCGACGCACACCCGCGCGTGGCACGACCCGTCACACTCGGTCCCCCGAAGTGGGGACACATTGGGGTTGTCGGGGCGTACCCCACTGCATAGCATCATCGGGACGCGGCAATCACGTTCCGGGGCTCGTCCCCGTCGTCGCGACACAGCACCCGACGTCGTTCCCCGTGCGGGCCCGGCGCGCCCGATCGCGTGGCGCCCGGCGGGGAGCGACTTCCCCTGGGGGCGCGGCCCACCACCGCGCCCCCGTTTCTGTGTTCGGGGGCGGGGCGGGTGCACTGCTGACGTCCCGGCGCACGCACGCACGCGCGGCAACGGTCGGGCCCACGAAAGCGACACTGTGCCGCCGAGCTCGGCCGTCACTGGCGCCAGGGCGACAGAGTGCCGCGGATGTTCGGCGGCAGACTGTCGCTTTCGCGGAAGGGGACAGGGGCGGGGGGCGGCAAGCGACCGTCCGTCCGCCCGCGCCTCAGTACCCGAACGCCTTGGAGCAGGTCTGCTGGTCGGCGGACTGGCCCTCGAGCCCGTCGATGGTCTCGGGCGTCGCCGAGGGGGTACGCGGCGCAGCGGACGAAGGCGCCGCCGGTGTCGCGGGGGTCGCGGTCTCCGGCGCAGCGGCCGGCGACGACGGTGCAGCGGTCGGCTGCTGCGGACTCGGCTGCGTCGGGTTCGGCTGCGTCGGACTCGTCTCGGACCCGATGCCCGTGCTGTCCGCCCCGAGGGAGAACGACTGGTCGGCCTTGATCTTCGCGAACAGCCGGTCGGCCAGGTACGTGGTCGGCTCGACCTTGCCCTCGTAGACACCGGTGCCGCCCGTGGTGCCCGGGTACTGCACGAAGTTCACCTGCGCCAGCGGCAGGTCGCGCAGCGCCAGGCCCATCTGCACCATCGTCCCGATGTCGTTCAGGCTCTGGGACAGCTGCATGTTGGACGCCGCGGCCCGGGCCAGCTTGTACAGGCGGGCCGGCGAACCGAGGGTGTCGTTCGACTTCACGGTGCGGAGCAGCGACGACAGGAACACCTGCTGGCTCGAGATCCGGCCGAGGTCGGATCCGTCACCGACCCCGTGCCGGGTGCGCAGGAATGCCAGGGCCTCGTCGCCCTGCAGGGTCGAGGTGCCGGCGGGCAGGTTCAGCCCGGTGTACGAGTCGGTGATCGGCTGGGCGACGCAGACGGGCACGCCGCCGATCGCGTTCGACATCTCGATGACGCCCTTGAACGACACCGCGGCCGAGTACTGGATGTCGAGCCCGGTCAGCCCGGCGACGGTCTGGGTGACGCAGTTCAGGCCGCCCTCGCCGAACGAGGTGTTGATCGGCTGCGCCGCCATCGCCGGGGCCGTGCCCGTGCCGTCGGTCTTCTTGCAGGCCGGGATCGGGGTGACGAGGTCGCGCGGGATGCTCACCGCGGTCGCGTTGGTGTGGTCGGCCGAGACGTGCAGCAGGATGTTGACGTCGTTGAGGGTCGCATCGCGCTCCCCGAAGGCCGCACTCTGCTCGGGGTCGTTGTCGGTGCCGACGACGAGCATGTTGAACCCGCCCTTGAAGGCACTGATCGGCTTCGCGCCGCCCTTCGCCTGCGGTGCCGGCTGTCCCTGGATCTCGACGCCGTCACCCAGGTCGTCCGTGACCTGCTTCGCCGCGATCGCCGTGACCGAGACCGAACTCACCAGGGCCACTGCGACGACGGCGGAGACCGTCTTGGCAGCGGTCGCGAAGGGCCTCGAGCGCCGCAGACGTCCGTGCCGTGCGATCCCGGACGCTCGGTTCAAGCGGTGGGATCGATCGCGGACGTCGTTCACGGGCACTCCTGTCGTCGGTGGACACGCCGGGGACGGCAACCGGTCAAGGCTGCCACGACGTTGCCTGACGATCCAGTGCGAGGGACACCGGTGGCGCTCGCTGCTCAGTGCCGCGACCTGCGGATCCACGGCGGTCGGCGCAGACCTGAGCGGATCCGCAGCCGACGAAGGTTCAGGCGGACACGACGACCCGGAAGCGGTCCGGCAGGGCGATCAGGGCGGACGACAGTTCGAGGAGCGCCGCGGCACAGTCGTCGAGGGCGTCTCGCTCCGCAGCGGCCACGGCCCGCTCGACGATCTCGACCCGTCGTCGCCGGTCGACCACGGCTTCGATCCCGTTCGCCAGGGCGACGTCGTCGGTGAAGAACATGTCGAGCACGATGCGCTGCGACAGCAACCAGTCGCCACTGATCGACGACCCGCGGCGCCGCAGGTACCAGGCGCCGAGTTCGACGAAGGCCCCGGCTTCGGTCCAGCACTCCCGCAGCCACACCTTGTCGAACCGGTCGTGGTACCCGACGGAGTTCGACGGCGGATCGACGAGCAGGGCCTGGGCGATCCGCATCCGCTCGATCATCTGGTCGACCGACCACTGCGAGATCACGACACCGACGTACCGCTGCACGCTGGCCAGCTGCAGGGACTCGAGGGTCACGAGGGCTTCGCGCACCGGTGTGCGCGACACCCGCATGTCCGATGCCAGGGTGTCGAGCCGCAGCCGCTGCCCGCGGCGGTACTCCCCCCGCAGGACGTTGTCGAGCAGTCGCAGGAACACCGCGTCGCGCAGCAGGCTGCGGCGCAGGCCGTGGGGATCGAGTCCGCCGGCGCCGGCTCGGATGGGGGTGTGCTCCATCAGCCCAGGTTCACGCACGGACGGCACCCCCGAGGCGAGGGCGGTCGCTGCCGTGGATCGTGGTCGCCGGTGTCGCGCTGTGGAGGAGTGCCATGCAGGCACAGTGACAGCGCTGCGACGGTGGCGCTAAACACTCTGCATACAGAATGTCAGGCCGCCGCCGCAGGGCTCACCTCCGGTCGGACTTCGCGTCCCCGGTGAGCACCGAGAGCGGTTGGGTGACGTCCTCGAGCCCCTTCCGCGCGGCGTCGACCCCGAATATCAACGCCACCACGCCGCCGCCGATCATCACGGCAGAACCGAGCAAGTACCCCCAGAACAGCGGCTCCCGGGATGACCCGTCGCCGATGAAGGCACCGTAGATGGCTGGTGCGACCGCACCGAAGATCTGCGCCAGGGCGAAGAAGTACGAGATCGCCTGCGACCGCAGCTCGAGCGGGAAGATCTCGCTGACGGTCAGGTAGGCGCTCGACGCCCCGGCCGAGGCGAAGAAGAACGAGACGCACCAGAATGCGACCTGCACCGTCGCCGAGATCGCGTCGGCCCGGAAAAGGAACGCCGACGTGGCGAGCACGAGCCCGGACACCAGGTACGTCAGGAAGATCATCTGCCGACGACCCCAGGTGTCGAAGAAGCGCCCCAGGATGATCGGGCCGAGCAGGTTGCCGATCGCGAACGGGAAGAAGTAGACCGCCGTCTCCGCCGTCTTCAGGCCGAAGAAGTTCGTGAGCACCAGGGCGTAGGTGAAGAAGATCGCGTTGTACAGGAAGGCCTGCGTGATCATCATCGTCGCGCCGACGAGCGTGCGCGTCGGGTACTGCTTCAGCAGCACGCGCGCGATGGTCAGGAACCCGACGCGGTCGGTCGGCGTGACCGTCATCGCCTTCGACTGGTCGACCTCGGGCAGGGGCTTGCCGGTCGCCTTCTCCACCGACGCCTCGATGCGGGAGACGGTGGCCTCGGCCTCTTCCTCGCGCCCGTGCGTCATCAGCCACCGCGGACTCTCCGGGATGTGGCGTCGCAGGAAGATGATCGCGATGCCGAGCACCGGGCCGAGGAAGAACCCGATGCGCCAGCCGATGTTCTCGGCGAAGTAGGACGTGTCGAGCAGGTAGATGTTCGCGAACGCGCCGAGTGCGGCACCGCCCCAGTACGTGCCGTTGATGGCGATGTCGACGTGCCCGCGGTACTTCGCCGGGATGAGCTCGTCGATCGCCGAGTTGATCGCCGCGTACTCGCCGCCGATGCCCAGCCCCGCGACGAACCGGAAGGCCGCCAGGAACCAGAAGTCCTGCGCGAGGCCCGCGATGCCCGAACCGATCAGGTAGATCGCGAGCGTCAGGATGAACAGCTTGCGCCGCCCCAGCCGGTCGGACATGCGCCCGAACACCAGGGCACCGACGACCTGGCCGACCAGGTAGATCGTGCCGAGCAAGGTCACCTGTTGCGTCGACAGGTTCAGGTCCGCCTGGAAACCCGCGTTCGAGACGATCTGGATCTCGAGACCGTCGAGGATCCAGGACACGCCGAGTCCGACGACGACGCTCCAGTGGAACCGGGTCCACGGCAAGCGGTCCATCCTGGCGGGCACCAGGCTCTTGATGGTTGCGTTCGCGCTGCTCACGAGATGGGACCGTACGCCGAGATCGCCGATGTGGTTCAGATGCGGAACGAGCAACCGGGGGCGGAGCCGGATCCCCCTACTTCGAATCCGGCTCCGTCGCCGGGATCTCAATGATCGCAAGTGCGATGGAAACCCACAAGCGGACGGACGGGAGGCCCGTGGCGGGCCCCGCCACGGGCCTCCCGTCCGACAAGGCGTAACGTCCAGAACGTGACCCGACCTGACATCCGCACGGTCGGCGAGCTCCGCACCTCTGGTCACGTCCAGAAGACGGTCCGCGCCGAGATCCGCGACAACCTGCTCACCGCCCTGCGCCAGGGCACCGATCCGTGGCCCGGCCTGCACGGCTTCGAGACCACCGTCATCCCCCAGCTCGAACGCGCCCTCATCGCCGGGCACGACGTCGTCCTGCTCGGCGAGCGCGGCCAGGGCAAGACCCGCCTGCTCCGCACCCTGCAGGGCCTGCTCGACGAGTGGACGCCGGTCATCACCGGCTCCGAGCTCGGCGAGCACCCGTACGAACCGATCACCACCGCGAGCATCCGGCGCGCCGACGACCTCGGCGACGCCCTGCCGATCAGCTGGCGGCACCGCGACGACCGCTACGTCGAGAAGCTCGCGACGCCGGACACGAGCGTCGCCGACCTGATCGGCGACGTCGACCCGATGAAGGTCGCCGAGGGCCGCAGCCTGGGTGACCCGGAGACCATCCACTTCGGGCTCGTCCCCCGCGGGCACCGTGGCATCGTCGCGATCAACGAGCTGCCCGACCTCGCCGAACGCATCCAGGTCGCGATGCTCAACGTGATGGAGGAGCGCGACGTCCAGATCCGCGGCTACGTGCTGCGGCTGCCGCTCGACGTGCTCGTCGTGGCGAGCGCGAACCCCGAGGACTACACGAACCGCGGCCGGATCATCACGCCGCTGAAGGACCGCTTCGGCGCCGAGATCCGCACGCACTACCCGATCGAGCTCGACGACGAGATCGCCGTCATCCGGCAGGAGGCCCAGCTGACGGCCGAGGTCCCCGACGCCCTGATCGAGATCCTCGCCCGGTTCACCCGCGCACTGCGTGGTTCGAGCGCCGTCGACCAGCGCAGCGGTGTGAGCGCCCGGTTCGCGATCGCCGGTGCCGAGACGGTGTCCGCTGCTGCGGTGCACCGCGCAGCTCGCCAGGGCGAGGACGAGGCGGTCGCCCGGCCGATCGACCTCGAGACCGCGGTGGACGTCCTCGGCGGCAAGATCGAGTTCGAGAACGGCGAAGAGGACCGGGCCGACGAGGTCCTCGAGCACCTGCTCCGCACCGCGACCGCCGAGACCGTGCGCTCCCGGTTCAAGGGCCTCGACTTCGCGGTGCTCGTGGACGCGCTCGACGGCGGCACGATGGTGACCACGGGCGAGCAGGTCAGCGCCCGGGCGTTCCTCGAAGGGCTCCCGTCGATCGGTGAGTCCGACCTGTACGACCAGGTGTGCGACCGGATGGGTGCCACGAACGACGGCGAACGCGCCGGCGCGATCGAGCTCGCCCTCGAGGGCCTGTTCCTGGCCCGGCGCATCAGCAAGGAATCCGGCGGGGGCGAAGCCGTCTATGGCTAGGCAGAACCGGCGCCTGACGCGCGACACCCGGTACGGCCGGTACACCGACGGCCCCGACCCGCTCGCCGCCCCGGTCGACCTGGCCGAGGCGCTCGACGCCATCGGGCAGGACGTGATGGGCGGCACGTCGCCCGAGCGCGCGATGCGGGAGTTCCTGCGGCGCGGCGGCCGGACGCAGCGCGGTCTCGACGACCTGGCCCGCCGGGTGGCCGAGCGCCGCCGTGAGCTGACGAGCAGGAACAACCTCGACGGCACCCTGCAGCAGGTGCGCGAGCTCCTCGACCAGGCGCTGCTCGCCGAGCGCGGGGAGCTCGCCCGCAACGTCGACCTCGACGACGGCGACCGGGCCCTGGCCGAACTGCAGCTCGACAGCCTGTCGCCCTCCCCCGCTGCCGCCGTGCAGGAACTCGGCGACTACGACTGGACGAGCCCGGCCGCGCGCCAGAAGTACGACGAGATCAAGGACCTGCTCGGCCGCGAGGTGCTCGACCAGCGCTTCGCCGGCATGAAACAGGCGCTCGAGGGTGCCACCGACCAGGACCGGGCCGCCGTCAGCGCGATGATGCAGGACCTCAACGCCCTGCTCGAGGCGCATGCCCGCGGCGAGGACACCCAGCAGCAGTTCGACGATTTCATGGACCAGCACGGCGAGTACTTCCCGTCGAACCCGGCGAACGTCGACGAGCTGCTCGACGACCTGGCAGCCCGCGCGGCCGCTGCGCAGCGCATGCGGAACTCGATGACCCAGGAGCAGCGGGACGAACTCGACGCCCTCGCCCAGCAGGCCTTCGGCTCCCCCGACCTGATGGAGCAGCTGTCCCAGCTCGACAGCACGCTGCGCGCACTGCGTCCCGGCGAGGACTGGGGCGGATTCGAGCGCATGCACGGCGAACAGGGCCTCGGCCTGGGCGACGGCACCGGGGTGTTCCAGGACATCGCGGACCTCGACGCCCTCGCCGACCAGCTCGCCCAGTCCGGGCCGGGCTCGGAGCTCGACGACCTGGACCTCGACGCGCTGTCCCGGCAGCTCGGCGACGAGGCTGCGGTCGACGCGAAGACCCTGCAGCGCCTCGAGCAGGCGCTCCGGAACTCCGGAGCGATGCGCCGCGGTGCCGACGGGCAGCTCCGGCTCACCCCGAAGGCGATGCGGCAGCTCGGCAAGAGCCTGCTCAAGGACGTCGCCCAGCGGATGTCCGGTCGCCAGGGCGCGCGGGACCTCCGTCGCTCGGGCGCCGCGGGCGAACCCTCGGGGGCGTCGCGGCAGTGGGCGTTCGGCGACACCGAGCCGTGGGACATCCCCCGCACGATCACGAACGCCGTGGTGCGGACGGCGGCGAGCGGACGACAGGGAGCCGGCGTGCGCCTGAGCATCGAGGACGTCGAGGTGCAGGAGACCGAGGCCCGCACCCAGGCCTGCGTCGCGCTGCTCGTCGACACGTCGTTCTCGATGGCGATGGAGGACCGCTGGGTGCCGATGAAGCGCACCGCCCTGGCGCTGCACACCCTGGTGTCGACCCGGTTCCGCGGCGACGACCTGCAGCTCATCGCCTTCGGTCGCGAGGCCGAGGTGATGGACGTCGAACAGCTCGTCGGCCTGGACGCGATGTGGGACAAGGGCACGAACCTGCACCACGCCCTGCTGCTCGCCAACCGGCACTTCCGGAAGCACCCCACGGCCCAACCGGTGCTCCTCATCGTCACCGACGGCGAGCCGACGTCGCACCTCGAGCCGAACGGGCAGGTCTGGTTCGACTACCCGCCCGACCCGGTGACGATCGCGCTGACCGTACGGGAGCTCGAGAACGCCGGACGCCTCGGCGCCCAGACGACGTTCTTCCGGCTCGGCGAGGACCCGGGGCTCGCCCGGTTCATCGACGCGATGGCGAAGCGGGTGGACGGCAGCGTCGTGGCACCGGAGAACGACGATCTGGGGGTCGCCGTGGTCGGCTCGTACCTCGGCTCGCGTCGCGGGGCCGGCGGCGCGCTCTTCCGCGACGACTGGGGGCTCTGAAGCCCCACACGAGACGGACTGGAGGCCCGTGGCGACACCGCCACGGGCCTCCAGTCCGTTGTCGGGTGCGTCTAGAACAGCGGCCAGGGCACGGCGGGGCCGTGACCGGGCGGCGGCGGGAAGATCCCGACGGCGCGCAGGGCCGCGCAGCGCGCCCGGAGCGTGTCGATCTCCTCGTCCGTCAGGTGCTCGGCGAGCTCGTCGCCGAGACCGCCGCGCAGGGCGTAGGACAGCCGGTCGAGGCCCTCGAGCTCGTCCGGCCCGAGCGGCTCCCCGATCCAGCCCCACAGGACCGTCCGGAGCTTGTGCTCGACGTGGAAGGTGAGCCCGTGGTCGACGCCGAAGCGGTGGCCGTCGGGCATCGCGAGCACGTGCCCGCCCTTGCGGTCGGCGTTGTTCACGACGACGTCGAAGACGGCCATCCGGCGCAGGGCCTCGGAGTCCTCGTGCACGAGCGTGACGGGCTGGTCGTGTTCGTCGATGGCCTCGAGCACGGGCAGCCAGGGCGAACCGTCCGCCTCGGCGAGATCCGGCGCCACCAGGTCGACGGCGTCCTGCTCGGGGTCGACGTCCTGCCAGCGCTGCACCATGCCGGGCCCGAACGGACCGTCACCCATCCACGTGGGTGGGACGACACCCCAGCCGAACGCCTCGGAGACCAGGTGCGCGGCGATCTCGCGGCCGGCGAGCGTGCCGTCCGGGAAGTCCCACAGCGGGCGCTCGCCCTCGACGGGCTTGTAGACGACGGTCGCGCCGTCGAGTTCGGCGAGGAAGGTGGCGTTGGACGCCTCACGGATGCGCGCCCGGACGGAGAGCGAGCCGTCGCTCATGCGTCGCCGGGCCGACGACCGGCGGCGACGACCTCGCGCGTGCGCTCGACGAAGGCCCGGGCGGTGCCGACCGGGATCTTCACCTGGAACAGCTCGGCGGGCTCGGGGATCTCGACGACGGCCTCGATCTCGATGCCGTCCTCGCTCTCCTCGGACACGATCTCGACCTCGTCGTCGATCGGGTACGCCTCGATGACGACCTGCGCGGTGGACGGGTCGAAGCCCAGGCTCAGGGCCCCGGCGCGGAACTCGGCCTCGACGGGCTGGTCGAGCGGCTCCGGGTCGCGGAGTTCGACGGGCACCGACGGCGGCACGCTGAAGCGGTTGTCGTCGACGGTCGCCACCTCGTCGAGGAGCTCGTCGATCTTGTCGGCGAGGACGGCGGTCTGCTCCTTCTCGAGCGCGACGCTGGTGACGCGCCGACCGGAGCGGGCCTGGATGTAGAAGGCGCGCTCACCCGGACGGCCGATGGTGCCGACGACGAGGCGGTCCGGCCAGTCGAAGCCGTGGACGATGGTGGGCATACCCGCATTGTAGGAGCGCTCGGCTCCGGCCGTTCAGGGTCCGGCAGGACCCGCGGGCGCGTCGGGTGCCGGACGCCCGGTGCCGGTGTGCGCATCGGGTTCCGGATGGCCCGCCCCGCCGCCGACCGCGGCGTCCCCGCTGGGTGCCGGGGCGGTGCGCAGCCAGGAGAGGTCACCGGACTCGGTGTTCGTCGCGACGACCTCGGGGCGGTGCTCGCCGTAGCGCACGACGGACACCGAGGCCGGCCCGACGCCGATGCGCTGGAACAGGTCCAGGTGCATGCCGAAGGCGTCGGCGAGGACGCTCTTGATGATGTCGCCGTGGCTCACCGCGACCCAGACGGCGCCGGGTCCGTGCTCCGCCTCGACCTCGGCGTCGATGCGCCGGACGGCCGCGACGGCCCGGGACTGCATCGTCTGCATGGACTCACCGCCGGGGAACACGACGGCGCTCGGGTTCGCCTGCACCGTACGCCAGAGGGGCTCCTTCGCCAGGTCGGCGAGCTTCCGGCCCTGCCACTGCCCGTAGTCGGCCTCGGTGATGGCCCGCTCGATCAGCGAGGCGGGCGCACCGGTCTGCCGGTCCGTCTGCCGGTCCGTCTGCCGGTCCGTCTGCCGGTCCAGGATCGCGCGGGCGGTCTGCCGGCAACGCTCGAGCGGACTCGACACCACGGCGACGACGGGCACCGCGGCGATGCGCTCCGCGGTCCGCTCGGCCTGGGTGCGGCCGACGGCGTCGAGTCGCACGCCGGCGGTGCGTCCGGCCAGGACGCCGGTGGCGTTCGCGGTGGTGCGTCCGTGACGGACGAGGAGGACGGTCGCCATGCGCCCGATCCTAAGCGCGGGACGCGGTCGCCCTTGACGGGCCGCCCGGGGACCGATCAGATGGGGGCATGGCCGGGCGGCATCGACTCGCACTCTTCGCCACGTCGACGGTGACCGGGTTCGGGATCGCGACGTGGATCACCCGGACGCCCGCGATCCGCGATGAGCTCGGAGCCTCGATCGAGGCGATGGGCCTCGTCTTGCTCGGGCTGTCGATCGGGTCGATGATCGGGATCCTCGGCGCCGGGGCACTGGTGCGACGGACCGGCAACCGCCCGCTGATCCTGCTCGGGGGCGCGCTGCCCGTCGTCGGCATGGTGCTCGTCGCGCTGCTCGCCCCGGCGCAGGTCGCCGCCGGGGTCTGGGTCGGGCTGTTCCTGATCGGCTTCGGGGCGGGCGTCGCCGAGATCGGGCTGAACGTCGAGGCCGCCGCGGTCGAACGGCAGATCGGACGACCGGTCGTGCCGGTGCTGCACGCCTGCTTCAGCCTCGGCAGCGTGGTCGGTGGGGTCGTCGGCATCGCCATGACGGCGGCGGGGACCCCGGTCCGGGTGCACCTGCTCGTCGGCGCCGCGGTGATGGCCGCGCTGGCGGTGTTCGCGGCGCTGAACCTGCGGCCGGTGCCCCGTGAGACACCGAGCGATGCGCCTGCCGTTGCCGGCGGCACCCGTCGGGGAGCTCGCCGCTCCGTCCTCACCGTGCAGCTCGCCATGATCGCCGTGATCACGCTGGCGATGGCCTTCGCTGAGGGTGCCGCGAGCGACTGGCTCCCGCTGCTGATGACCACCGACCACGACGCCCCCGAGTCCGTCGGGTCCCTCGTGTTCACCGGGTTCGCCCTCGCCATGCTCATCGGTCGCGCGGCCGGCACCCCGCTCGTCGCCCGGTTCGGGCGCGCCCCGGTCGTCCGGGTCTGCGCAGCCGTCGGTGCGGTGGGGGTCCTGCTCGTCGTGCTGTCACCGAGTCCGATCGTCACCGCGGCTGCCGCCGGCGTCTGGGGGCTCGGCATCGCCCTCGGGTTCCCGCTGTCGATCTCCGCCGCGGGCGACCACCCCACCGACGGCGACCGCCGGGTGTCGGTGGTGGCCACCGCCGGGTACATCGCGTTCCTGGTGGGGCCGCCGCTGCTCGGGTTCGTCGGGGAGCACCTCGGCCTGCAGACGGCGATGCTCGTGCCGCTCGTCCTGCTGGTCGCGGCGTTCCTGGTCGCCCCGGCGACGCGGGGACAGGACACCGGTCGGACGATCGAGCCGTCGGAACCGGCGCGGCGGCCGTCCGGTCGGTAGCGTCTCCGGCATGCCGTTCTTCCGCGACGCTCCGCGCCCGACCACCCCAGCCGCTCCGTCCAGGGTCCAAGCCGCGTGGTCAGACTCCGCCGGGCACTTCGCGACCCGGTGCCTGCAGCTCATCATCGTCGTGGTGGTCGTCGCCGGCGTCGTCTGGGCGAGCAACATCCTGAGCGTCGTCACGATCCCGGTGCTCCTCGCGCTCATCATCGCGTCGGCCATGCACCCCGTGGTGTCGTGGCTCCGCAAGCACCGGGTGCCGTCGGTGGTGGCCACCCTCGCGGTGCTCATCGGCGTCCTCGCGATCCTGGGGTTGATCGGCTGGCTCATCGTCGTCGCGGTCGAGAACCAGTGGGCACAGCTGCAGAAGTCGGCAGTCGACGGATTCGAGCAGCTGCAGACCTTCGCGAAGACCCTGCCGTTCTCGATCTCCGACAAGCAGATCGACGACGCCGTCGCCGGGGCCTCCGACTTCGTCACGAGCGCGCAGTTCGGCTCCGGTGCCCTCGCCGGAGCCTCGGCCACCGCGAACTTCCTGACCGGGCTCGTGCTAATGATCGTCGTGCTGTTCTTCTTCCTGAAGGACGGCCCGAGCATCTGGGAGTTCCTGCTCCGCCCCTTCACCGGTGAGCGCTACGCCCGAGCACGTCGCGTCGGCGACCGGGTCGTCTCGACCCTCGGCGGGTACGTCCGCGGTACGGCCACCGTCGCTGCCGTCGACGCGATCGGCATCGGTGTCAGCATCGCGATCGTCGGCGTCCCCCTCGCCCTGCCGCTGGCCGTCATCGTGTTCATCACGGCGTTCATCCCGATCGTCGGCGCCACCGCCGCCGGCATCCTCGCCGCCCTGGTCGCGCTCGTGGCCCTCGGCCCGCTGCAGGCACTCATCGTGATCGGCATCGTGATCGTCGTGAACCAGCTCGAGGGCAACTTCCTGCAGCCGGTCCTGATGGGGCGCACCCTCAAGCTGCACGGCCTCGTCATCCTGATCGGGCTGACCGCCGGCACCGTCCTCGCCGGCATCACCGGCGCGATCATCTCGGTGCCGCTGATCGCCGCCGCCTGGGGCGCGATCCTGGTGTGGGACGGCCCGAACACCCCGGCACGACCGTGGCGGAAGAAGCGCAACGAGGACGTCACCGCGCACGAGCTGCCGCAGGGCTGATCCGCGGCACTGATCCGCGGGGCGCGTTGCGGACATCCGCTTCGCGCAACGGCCTTCCACCCAGCAGGATGGAGGAGTGCTCGTCTCCATCGTCTACATGAGCCGTGCCGTCGTCCCCTTCGACGACCAGGCCATGGCGGTGTTGCTCGCGGAGTCCCGGCTGCGCAACGAAGCGCTCGGGGTCTCCGGACTCCTGCTCGCCAAGGGCGGCCGGTTCATGCAGCTGCTCGAGGGGCCGGCGTGGAGCGTGCAGGACCGGTACGACGTCATCGCGAAGGACCGACGGCACGGTGAGGTGAAGTCACTCGTGCGCGAGGAGATCGAGCGCCGACGGTTCGACGGCTGGTCGATGGCCTACCGCGCGCTCGACGACTCGGACATCCGCTCCGAAGCGGGCTTCAGTCCCTTCCTGTCCGGCACGATGGACTTCCCGCGCTCGTTCGACCGGACCAGTGCGGCCTGGCTGCTGAAGTGGTTCCGCGACCGCGAGCTGCACGACCTCTGATCCGACCCCGCACGCCGTCGCGGATCAGCCTTCGTTGAACGCGTCCTCGACGACGGCGAGCAGCCGGTCGCGGTGCTTCGGGTCCGCCGTCGCCGCGATCACCACGCGCCACATCGTCGCCACCGCCGGCATCAGGTCGGTGCGCCGCGTCCGGACGTCGGACACGAGCTGCACGCCGGTGAAGTAGGGCACCACCGTCGATCCGAGCTGCTCCGCGGTCAGGTCCGTCCGGAGTTCCCCGCTCGCGACCGCCAACCGGAACACGTCGACGATCCCGCCGATCCACTGCTCGTAGAAGCTCAGCGTCGCGGTCTGGAACTCGCCGCGCTCCAGCGACAGCCGGATCCCGGCCCGCACGATCGGGTCGGTCCGGAGCAGGTCGGCGATGCCGTGCGACGCCCCGATCAGCGCGGCGACCGGCGAGCTGTCGGTGTGGCTGACGACGTCGAAGGTGCGGGCGTTCTGCTCGCCGATGACGCCGAGCGCCAGGGCGAGCTTCGTCGGGAAGTGGAAGTGCAGCGTTCCCTGCGAGACGCCCGCCGCGCGGGCGATGCCCGCGATCGTCGCGCCGGCGAAGCCGACGCGGTCGAACTCCTCCGCCGCGGCCACCAGGATCTGCTCACGTCGTTCCACGGGACCAGTCTCACAGTCTGGAGGCACGGTGCCAGCTGGCACCGCGCCTCCAGTCCGAGGGGTGGTGCGTCTCAGGCCGCGTGCCGGCAGTCCGAGGTGTGGTGCGGCTCAGGCCGCGTGCCGGCCGAGCGTGATGCGCTCCTCGGGCAGGTCCTGCAGGTCGCGCCCACGGAACCAGCGGAGCAGCCAGTCGGCGGGCGTGCCCGCCACCCCGGTCGGCAGACCGGTGCGGTCGCTGAGGAAGGTACTGAACCCGGGCTCGTCACGGAGCTCGTCCCCGGTCGGGCTGCCGAACGCCATCGACCAGCCGTCGAACCGACGCGTGCTGATGGACTCACGCGACAACGACTTCACGCCGGTGTGCCGCGGGTCGCGCTCGATCGCGGCGAAGCGGTCCTCGACGCTCCAGACCGGACCCTCGAGCACCTGCATGAAGCGGCCGCCCTTGGCGAGCAGGAGCCCGGAGACGCCGAGCGCGTGGTTGCGGAGCCGCGCCTCACGCAGCATGGCGACCAGCTGGTCGTCGGTCAGGTCGTCGACGGCGACGGACATGTAGACGAGGGAGGTGAGGGAGGTCATCCCCTGCAGTCTGGGTCGTGGTCGGCGGCACGGTCAACGCGTCGTCCGCACACCGCACCGGACGGTGCGGCATGCGGACGACGGGCGGGGTTTCGGGTGTCGGGTTTCGGGTTTCGGGTTTCGGGTTTCGGGTTTCGGGTGTCGATCAGGTGAGGGCGAGCAGGTTGTTGACCTGCTCGTTGACCCCGGTCAGCGTCGAGATCGGCTTGCCGTTCGCGTAGACGTCGTCGAAGGCGGGCTGCAGCAGGGCCTGCACGTCGGCGGGGTTCTTCGTGACCGGGAACAGGAACGTGGTGTCCTCCTCGACCTGCCGGGTGAACGCCGAGACATCGAGCCCGCGCTTCCGGAACGACGCCACGGCAGCCTCGGTGCCAGCGGGACGAGCGGGGAACACGATCCCGCTCTCACCGACGATCCGCTGCGCCTCGTCGCTGCCCAGGAACGCCACCCACTTCGCGGCGGCCTCGGGGTCCTTCGCCTGTTTCGTGATCGAGTCGCCGAGCCCGTTGAACATCGACGCACGATGACCCGACGGGCCGATCGGGGTCGGAGCGACCGCGACGTCGAGGTCCTCCATGCCGAGGTACGAACCGATCATCCACGAGCCGTTGAACGACAGCGCGCACTTGCCGGCGCCGAGCTGGACCTCGGGCCCGGTCGTGGTGGAGAACACCCCGTACTTCGCCATGTAGCCCTTCTCGGCCAGCCGGTAGTACCAGGCGAGGGTGTCCTGCACGACCCGCTCGTCGTAGCGGAACCTGTCGCCCCACGGGTTCTCGTTCGTGTAGAACCAGTCGACCGATCCGGTGAACGGTGACCACTGGGTCTGGCCGAAGCCGTCACCGCCCGAGCCGTTCGACGAGATGCCGTAGACGGCGACGTCGTCCTTGTCGAAGCCGTCCTCGTCGCCGCGCCGGCCCTTCGAGTCGACGGTCAGCCGCGCGAGCATCCGTTCGAACGTGCCGCCGTCCTCCGGGTTCCACTCGAGCGACCCGAGCTCCTCGGCAGAGACGCCGGCCTTCGCCATCGCCTTCCGGTCGTAGAACATCGCGACGGTGTCCCAGTCCTTCGGCGAGCCGTAGCGGTGGCCGTCCTGGCCCTTCCACAGTTCGGCGAGTCCGGACTGGTAGTCGTCGTCCCGGATGCCCTTCGTGGCGTCGAGTTCGTCGAGCTTGTAGAGCACGTCGAGGTCGGCGTACTGCGGGAACTTCGTCAGGTGGTCGGTGAAGACGTCGGGAGCGGTGCCGGCGATGAAGCCCGCGGTGAGCTTGGTCCAGTAGTCGTTCCAGCCGAGCTGGGTGATCTTCACGGTGATGTCTGGGTTCGCGCGGTGGAACGCGTCGGCGACGGCCTGGTACGCGGGCTGCTGGTTGGCGTCCCAGAGCCAGTAGCTCACGGTGCGCGCACCCGACCGGTTCGTCGTGCGGCGACCGGGCGACGAGCAGGCGGCGAGCGCGCCGAGGGCCAGGGCGGAGGCACCGCCGGCGAAGAGCGTGCGGCGGGTCAGGTGGTTCGTCATGGTGTTCGTCCTGTCCGACAGCCGGGTCACTTGATCCCGGAGAAGCCGATGGAGTTGACGATCCGCTTGGCGAAGACGCCGAACAGCAGGATCATCGGGAGCGCCGCCACCAGGGTCGCGGCCATGAGCCCCGCCCAGTCGGTGCCGGACTGCGGGGTCTGCGACTTGAAGACGCCGAGCGCGACGGTCAGCACCCTCGAGCTGTCGGTGTACGACACCATGAGCGGCCAGAAGTAGTCGTTCCAGCTCGTGATGTACGTCAGCACGGCGAGGGTGGCGATCGGGGCCGCCGCCATCGGGATGACGAGCCGGAAGAACACGCGGACCTTCCCGGCGCCGTCGATGAGCGCAGCCTCTTCGACCTCCTTCGAGATGCCGAGGAAGAACTGCCGCAGGAAGAACACCGCGAACGGGGTCATGAACATCGTCGGCAGGGCGATGCCGAGCAGGTTGTCGACGAGCCCGAGCTGCTTGATGAGCGTGAAGTTCGGCAGCAGGGTGAAGATCGCGGGGACCATCAGCCCGGCCAGGAACACCCCGAACACCTTGTCGCGACCAGGCCAGCGCAGCCGGGCGAAGGCGTAGGCGGCCGCTGCCGAGAAGAACACCTGGCCGACGGTGACGAGCGTCGACACCAGGATCGAGTTGAGCAGGTACCGCCAGAAGTTCAGTGCGGCGCCGGAGCCGCCCTGCGCCAACGCCTCTTCGGTGGACTGCAGGCCGAAGACCCGCTCGAACCCGCCCAGGCTGAACCCGACGGGCAGCAGCGAGGTGGGGTCGGAGTTGATCGCGGTGTTCGACGACAGCGCGGTGCGCAGGATCCAGTAGAACGGGAACAGGGTGACGACGATGACGAGGATCATCGCGACCCAGGCGAGCACCCGGCCGAGCGACGGGCGGCGGCGGTGGCCGGCGCCCATCCGCGGCGGGCGGGACGTGGTGACGGAGCGGGTGAGTGTCGTGGTCATGGCGCTTCCGTTCAGTCCAGGTCGGACTCACCCGAGCGGGTGAGGCGGTACTGGATGATCGTGATGATGCTGAGGACGATGAGGAGCGCGACCGAGACCGCGGACGCGTACCCGAACTGGAACCGGCCGAACGCCAGGTTGTAGATGTAGTTCTGCACGACGTTCGTGGCGTTCGCGGGGCCGCCCTGCGTGGTGACGGCGACGGTGTCGAACACCTGGAACGACCCGATCACGGTGATGATCAGCACCAGGGACAGGATCGGGCGGAGCAGCGGCACCGTGATGCGCCAGAACATCTTCCACTCGCTCGCACCGTCGATGCGTCCGGCCTCGTACACGGTCTCGGGCAGCGACTGCAGGCCGGCGAAGATGAGCAGCGCCGTGTAGCCGACGTGCCGCCAGACGTTGATGAGCGCGATCGAGGGGATGCCCCAGACGTCGCTCTGCAGGAACGGGATGCGGTCGAGCCCGAGTGCGGCGAGCATCTCGTTGCCGATGCCGAGCTGGGTGTCGAGGATCCAGAGCCAGACCAGGGCGGCGACGACGTTCGACACCAGGTACGGCGCGAGCACGATGCCGCGCACGAAGGTCGACTTCGTCAGGCGGTGCATCATCACGGCGATGAACAGCGCGACGACGGTCTGGATGACGATGTTGATGAGCACGTACTCGACGGTCACCACCATCGAGTGCCAGAAGATCGAGTCCTGCACCAGGCGGGCGTAGTTCTGCAGGCCGGTGAACTCGGGCTCGGTGAGCAGGTTGTACGACGTGAAGCTCAGGTAGATGCCCCGCACGGTCGGCCAGGCGAGGAACACCGCGAACCCGACGGCTGCCGGTGCGATGAAGACGAGCGCGAGCCACAGGTCGTTCCTGGGGCGGCGCCGTGGTGCGGTGGTGCGGGCACGGGCGAGGTCGGCGGGCCGACTCCTCCGTCTCGTGCTGGCGGTCGTCAAGGGTGACGACACAGGGCTCTCGGTTGCCATCGCGACTCCTTCGTCTGCGGTGGACTGACGTGCAGCAGTCCGTGAGCCGGGAATCTACACGTGGGGACCAGCGCTGGCAAGGGGCTTTTTCCGGGCTGTCGACGGGGGTTGTCACGTGTAGACAGCGTGTGTCAGGATGGCGCTCGATCGCATCGGAGCGACCCGCTCGGCGACGCATCCCACACCCCTGGAAAGGTCACTGATGATCTCTGTCGGAATGGTCGGCGCGGGCCAGTTCGCCCCCCAGTTCGCCAAGCTGTTCAAGCTCCACCCCGACGTGGACCGGGTCTACGTCACGGACCTCGTCGGCGAGCGCGCGTCGGAACTCGTCGAGACGCAGCACCTCGACGGCACGTTCCCGGACTTCGACGCCGTCCTCGCCTCGGACGTCGACGCCGTCGCGATCTTCACGCAGCGCTGGACCCACGGCCCGCTCGTGGTCAAGGCCCTGCGCGCCGGCAAGCACGTGTACTCCGCCGTGCCGATGGCGATCTCCGTCGACGAGATCCGCGACATCATCCAGGCGGTCCGCGAGACCGGGCTGACCTACATGATGGGCGAGACGAGCTACTACAACCCCGCGACGGTGTTCGCCCGGAAGCAGGTCGCCGCCGGCGCCTTCGGCCGGGTGTTCTACGCCGAGGGCGACTACGTGCACGACATGGATCTCGGCTTCTACGCCGCGTACCAGTACAGCGGTGGCGACGAGTGGAAGCGCACCGCCAGCTACCCGCCCATGCTCTACCCGACGCACTCGGTCGGCGGGGTCCTCGGTGCGATCCCCGGGCACGCGGTCAGCGTCAGCTGCATCGGCGTCAAGGACGACCGCGGCGACGGCGTCTTCGACAAGGACGTCAGCCAGTTCGACAACGACTTCTCGAACGCCACCGCGCTGTTCGAGCTCGACAACGGCGGCGTCATGCGCATCAACGAGATGCGTCGTGTCGGCTACCCGTCGCACATCCGTGAGTCGCGCTTCCGCTACTTCGGCACCGAGGCCAGCTTCGAGCAGCTCGCGAAGACCAGCGTCTGGCAGGACAAGGAGGACTCGTACGACATCAGCGACAAGATCGACACGCAGGCGACGATGTCCCTCGACGACCCGCGCCTGGCCGACGTCGACCCGTCCCTGCGCGACGCGTTCGTCTCCGGCTACGCCGAGGTGCACGACACCGACCGTCTGCCCGCCGAGTACGACGGCGTGCCGACCGGGCACGAGGGCAGCCACCAGTTCCTCGCCGACGACTTCGTCCGTGCCGTCGTCGACCGGACCCTGCCGCCGGTGAACGCCTGGACCGCCGCGCGCTTCACCCTGCCGGGCATCATCGCCCACCAGTCCGCGCTGCAGGGCGGCGCCCGCCTCGACGTGCCGGACTTCGGTGACGCCCCGGAGACGGCGAGCACTGCGACGGCGAGCGCACCGACGTCAGCAGGCAGCACGTCGTCGGCTACGATCGCGTCCGAGTAACACGTGTCGTTCGGGTGCCGGTCCGTCGTGGGCCGGCACCCGAACGACGCTCCCGGACCCGACGAAGGTGGCACCCGTGACCGTCCCGACGAACCCGAGGGCGGTCACCCGTGCGGACGTCGCCCGCTACGCCGGGGTCAGCACCTCCGTCGTCAGCTACGTCGTGCACGACGGACCGCGCCCCGTGGCCGCCACCACCGCCGCCCGGGTGCGCGAGGCCATCCGCGTCCTCGGCTACCGCCCGAACGCGAGCGCCCAGGCCCTGCGCACCGGCTCGTCGAAGATGCTCGGCCTGATCGTGCCCGAGCTCGACAACCCGTTCTGGTCCGAGCTCGCCGTCGCCGTCACCCACGCCGCCGCTGCACGCGGCTACGACGTCCTGCTCGCCAACAGCGACGGTGACGCCGCCCAGGAGCGCGAGCGGCTCCGCAGCCTCTCCGCTCGCCAGGTCGACGGCATCATCGTGACGAGCATCATGACCCACCCGGACCTGTCGACCGTCACCGACCCCGGCCTGCCGATGGTCCTGCTCAACACGTTCTTCGAGGTCCCCGAGTACGCCAGCATCGGTGTCGACGCCCTGCGCGGTGCCCTCGACGGCACGCAGCACCTGGTCGAGCACGGCTACCGCTCGATCGGCCTCGTGATGGGGCACACCGGCTCGATGGAGCTCCGCGAGCAGGGCTGGATGCGTGCCCTGCGCCAGGCTGGCCTGCCCGACGGGCCCATCGTCCGCACCGACTTCACCCGGCGCGGAGGCTACGAAGCCGGCCTCCGGATGTTCGCCGACGAGACCGGACCCCGAGCCGTCTTCGTCAGCTCGGACATGCAGGCGATCGGCGTCATGCGCGCGCTGTGGGAACTCGGGCTGCGCGTCCCCGAGGACGTCGCGATCGTGTCGTTCGACGGAGCGGCCGAGGCGGACTACACGAACCCGCAGCTCACCACGGTCCGGCAGCCGATCGAGACGATGGCGGTCGCCGCGGTCGACCGCGTGCTCGGCCTCGACGCCGACAACCAGTGGCACCGCGACCTGGTCCCCGCCGAGTTGGTCCTCGGCGCGAGTTGCGGGTGCGACGTGCGTCGCTGACGCACCCAAAAGCGGACTGGAGGCGCGGGGCGGGGCCACCACGGGCCTCCTGTCCGTCAGCTGGTCGCGTTCAGGACGCTGGCTCCATGACGGCGCGGAGGCGCGCGGTCGGGATGCGCTGCTGCGCATCCACGGTCACGGCGGCGACCTCGACCGCCTCGCCGGTCTCGGCGTCGACGAAGCGCAGGTCCGACGCCCGCTCGGACGGCCGGTGTCGGTCTGCCCAGCCGCCGAGGGCGAGCAGCACGAGCGACAGGTCCCGGCCGGCGTCGGTCAGGACGTACTCCTCGCGGGCACGTGCCCCCTCGGGCTTGTAGGTCGTGCGCTCGAGCACTCCCCCGTCGACGAGTGAGGCCAAGCGTGCGGTCAGGATCTCGCGCGGGATGCCGAGGCTCTGCTGGAACTGGCTGAAGCGCGTCGAGCCGCCGAGGGCGTCGCGGACGATCATGAGCGTCCACTTCTCGCCGAGGACGTCGAGGGAGCGTGCGATGGGGCAGCGCTCGTCGCCGCCGAGGATGCCGAGCATGCGTTCATCCTAGCTGGGTTCGATTTCCGGACACAACGTGCTAGGTTCGGTTTCCGTACTCAACTTCCCTTCTCAGGAGCACTCATGACCGACCTCACCAACGCCGTCGTCCTCGTCACCGGAGCGAACGGCGGCCTCGGCGCCGAGTTCGTCCGCCAGGCCCTGGAGCGTGGCGCCACCAAGGTCTACGCGACCGCCCGCAACCCCCGCACCTGGGACGACGAGCGCATCGTCCCGCTCGCCCTCGACGTCACGAGCCAGGAGAGCGTCGACGCCGCGGCCCGCACCGCAGCCGACGTGACCGTCGTCGTGAACAACGCCGGGATCGCCGGCTCCGACCCGCTCGTCGACGTCTCCGTCGAAGAGGTCGAGCGCATCTTCGCCACCAACGTCTTCGGTGCACTCCGTGTCGCCAAGGCATTCGCGCCCTCGATCGCCAACGGTGCACTGATCGACGTGCACTCCGCCCTGAGCTGGGTCGCCCTCGCCGGCGCGTACTCGGCGTCGAAGGCCGCGTTCTGGTCGATCACGAACTCCCTGCGCCTCGAGCTCGCACCCCAGGGCACCCAGGTCGTCGGCGCCCACCTCGGCTACACCGACACCGGCATGATCGCCGACCTCGACGTCGAGAAGTCCGACCCCGCCGACATCGTCCGTTCGATCTGGGACGCGGTCGAGGCCGGCGAGCACGAGGTCCTCGCCGACCAGGTCAGCCGCGACGTCCGTGCCGGCCTGAGCGCCCCGCTCACCGCGCTCTACCCGATGCTCGCCAGCGCCTGAGGCCGGTTCTCGTCGGGACGGTGACGGTTCTGGTTCACGAACACCCGGGTTCCTGAACCAGAACCGTCACCCGCCCCGATCGTGTCAGCCACCCGCGCCGCGGTCGGTGATCCGACGGTTCGTGGCGGTGATGGCGGCGCGCTCGTCGTCGGTCAAGCCGCCGGCGCGCAGGATCCGGCCCAGCACCTCGCTCTTCCGCTCGATGTAGTCGTCGATGTCCTCAGCCTCGGTGGCCGCCCGGCGTTTCACGGCGGCGTACTCGTCGCGCAGCACCGGGTCGGAACGCAGCACGTCACGGACGGCCAGGTGGTTCCGCAGCGCGAGCGACTCGGCCGCGACCACGTAGGTGTTGGTCGGGGCGAAGCGCTCCGGAGCCCGGAACGCGCGCCGGTCCGGGACGCCGAGTTCACCGCGCGGTTCGAAGCCGATCGTCGCCATCGCCGCCACCGCAGCCGGGACGTCGGCAGCGTCCACCACGACGTCGACGTCGAGCACGGGCTTCGCCGCCAGGCCCGGCACGGACGTGCTGCCGACGTGCTCGATGCTCCGGAACGGCACATCGGCGTCGTCGAGCGCGGCGGCGTACGCATCGTGGAGCTGCCGGAACCGCTCGGGCCACGACGACCGGTACTCGACGACCTCGATCACGGGGCCGGCGTCGGCGCGAGGAGCTGGAACATGACGTGGTCGCGCCAGACCCCGTTGATCTTGATGTACTCCGGCGCGAAGCCGTACCGGGTGAAGCCGGCCGACTCGAGCGCACGCTGCGAGCCGACGTTCTCGGGCAGGGTCTCGGCCTGCACGCGGTGCAGACGGAGCACGTCGAACGCGTGATCGGCCGCCGCGCGGACAGCGCGGGACGCATGACCCTGGCGTGTGCGGTCGGCGCGGATCCAGTAGCCCATCGCGCACGACTGCAGCGCGCCGCGGACGACGCCGCTCAGCGTGATGCGGCCGAGGAGTTCCCCGTCGGCCGACTCGATGACGAACGGCACCGCGTTGCCCGCGCGCTGCGTGGCGAGGGCCTGCGTGATGACGTCCCGCTGGCCGGACTCCGTGTAGTACGACGGCGCTCGGGCCGGTTCCCACGGTCGCAGGTGGTCGGCGTTCTCGGTGATGACCGCAGCCAGGACGGCCGCGTCGTCGAGGCGGAGTGGGCGCAACCGTGTGTCCATCGCGGAGGGTGTGGGATTCGAACCCACGAGACATCTCTGCCCACCTGTTTTCAAGACAGGCTCCATCGGCCGCTCGGACAACCCTCCAGTGACGCGACCACGTGGCGAGACGTGATCGCGTCCCGGGAAGTCTACCCGGGCCTCCAGGCTGGGGTGCGCGCGAGCGCGGACTAGCGAGGCAGGGAGTCGAGCGCCGCTGCCAGGCCGTCGTCGGTGATGCCGCCGGTGAGCTCGTTGCCGGCGTCGACGACGTCGTCAGGGGCCTGGCCCATGACGACGCCGCGACCGGAGGTCGAGGCCCAGCGGAGCATGTCGATGTCGTTGCGGCCGTCACCCGCGGCGAAGACCCGGGATCGCGGGATGTCGAGCCATTCGCGGACGCGCTCCATCGCGGTGGCCTTCGTCACGCCCTCGGGAGCGATGTCGAGCCACGACGTCCAGCCGACGGAGTACGAGACCTTGTGCAGGCCCATCTGCTCGACGATCTGCAGGAAGTCCTCGGTGTCGTGGCCGGGCGAGATGACGACGACGCGGGTGGCTTCGACGCCGAGCAGCTGCTCGAACGGCACGTGCTCGCCCTCGACGGTCATCGTGTCGTCGGGGAAGTTGCCGGACAGCAGGAAGTGACCGGTCTCGTCCTCGACGCCGAACGCCGCGTTCTCGAGCGCGCCGTGGATGGTCTGCAGCACCTCGGACGGGTCGAACCGCTCGACGTGTTCGCGCACGTAGGAGCCGTCGGCGCGACGGGCCAGGATGAGCGCACCGTTGGCGCAGACCAGGTACTTCGGCCGGATGCCGAGGGTCTCGAGCAGGGGCACGGTCATGCCCTCGCTGCGGCCGGTCGAGAGCATGACCTCGTGCCCGGCGGCCTCGGCGTCACGGACTGCCGCCACGACGGCCTCGGTGATGACACCGTCCTCGCGCATGGTGGTGCCGTCGATGTCGAGCGCGACCAGCCAGCGCTTGGTGCGGGCGGGCGCGTCGGTGCCCGCGCCCTGCTCGGTGCCGTCCACGAACCGTCCCTGGGTGCTCATCGGGGCTCGATCACCTCGACGCCACCGAGGTAGGGGCGCAGGACCTCCGGCACGACGACGGAACCGTCGGCCTGCTGGTGCGTCTCGAGGATCGCGACGATCCAGCGGGTGGTGGCGAGGGTGCCGTTCAGGGTGGCGACCGGGGCCGTCTTGCCGCTCTCGGTGCGGTACCGGATGTCGAGGCGGCGGGCCTGGAACGTCGTGCAGTTCGACGTCGAGGTGAGCTCGCGGAACGTGCCCTGCGTCGGGACCCAGGCCTCGATGTCGTACTTCTTCGCGGCGCTCGTGCCGAGGTCGCCGGCGGCGACGTCGATCACGCGGTAGTGGAGCCCGAGGTCCTGGAGCATCTCCTCCTGGTGGGCGACGAGGCGCTCGTGCTCGGCCTCGGCCTGGTCGGGGTGGACGTAGGCGAACATCTCGAGCTTGTTGAACTGGTGCACGCGGAGGATGCCGCGGTTGTCCTTGCCCGCCGAACCGGCCTCGCGCCGGTAGCAGGTCGACCAGCCGGCGTAGCGGTGGGCCTGTCCTTCCTCGAGCGGCAGGATCTCGTCGGCGTGGAACCCGGCGAGGGCGACCTCGCTCGTGCCGGTCAGGTACAGGTCGTCGGCTTCGAGCCGGTAGACCTCGGCCGCGTGCTCACCGAGGAACCCGGTGCCGGCCATCGTCTCGGGGCGGACGAGCGTCGGCGTGATGAGCGGCTCGAAGCCGGCGGCGATCGCACGGTCGAGGCCGAGCGACATCAGCGCGATCTCGAGCCGGGCGCCCATGCCGCGCAGGAAGTAGAAGCGCGAGCCTGAGACCTTCACGCCGCGGGGGATGTCGATGATGCCGAGGTGCTCACCGAGGTCGGCGTGGTCCTTCGGCTCGAAGTCGAACTCGGGCTTGGTGCCGACGGTGCGGAGCGTGACGAAGTCGTCCTCGCCGCCCTCGGGCACACCGGGGAGCACGACGTTCGGGATGCCGCGGACGACGGTGTTGAAGGTGTCCTCGGCCGCGGTGACGGTGGCCTGCGCCTCCTTCACCTTTGCGGCGAGGGCCTGGGCCTGCTGCACGAGCGCGGCCTTCTCGTCCTTCGGGGCCTTGGCGACGGTCTTGCCGAACGCGTTCTGCTCGGCGCGGAGCGACTCGAACGAGGTGATCGCACTGCGGCGGGCGGAATCGGCGGCGACGGCTTCGTCGACGACGGCCACGGAGGCACCACGCGCCTGCTGTGAAGCCTTGATGACGTCCGGGTTGTCGCGAAGCAGCTGTGGATCGATCACCGCCCCATCCTAGACGGGGGCAACCGCACGCAGCCTCGATCGGTAGCGTGGACGTATGTCGACCCCTTCGGAGACCGCGCCCGCGGACCAGGACGCCCTCCCCACCGAGCAGCGGACGGCCGCGGTGGTCTACAACCCGGTCAAGGTCCACCTGCCGACCCTCAAGCGCACGGTGCAGGAACACCAGCAGCAGGCCGGTTGGGCCGAGACCCTGTGGTTCGAGACCTCCGAAGAGGACCCGGGCGGCGGCATGGCCCGCGCGGCGATCGAGGCCGGTGCCGACGTCGTCGCGGCGGCCGGTGGTGACGGCACGGTCCGTGCGGTCGCCGAGGTCGTGCACGAGTCCGGTTCGACCCTGGCGCTGCTGCCGAGCGGCACCGGCAACCTGCTCGCGCGCAACATGAAGCTCCCCCTCGACGACCTGGCCGCGAGCGTCCGGACGATCTTCCACGGCGACGACCGCAAGATCGACTTCGGCATGCTCAAGGTCGAGCGCCCCGGGGGCGAGCGCGAACGCTTCGGCTTCCTGGTGATGGCGGGCCTCGGGCTCGACGCCCGGATGCTCGTGAACACCCGCCCCGAGCTGAAGAAGAAGGTCGGCTGGCTCGCCTACGTCGACTCGCTGTTCCGTTCGGTGCGCGACGCCAACGCGTTCGAGTTCCGCTACCAGCTGGACGACGACGGCAACCACTCGCTCCGGGCGCACTCGCTCATCGTCGGCAACTGCGGCATGCTGCAGGCCGGCGCGATCCTGCTGCCCGACGCCGAGATCGACGACGGCGTGTTCGACATCGCCGTGATGCGACCCCGCGGGTTCTTCGGCTGGGTGCGGATCGGTGCCCGGGTGTTCTGGGAGAACGGGATCCTGCGGGCGTTCCGCCGGTCGAACCTGGGCAAGACCGCCGTCGGCAAGAAGATCGTGTCGCGTTCGCGCGAGGAACGACCCCTGCGCTACCTGCGCGGGCAGGAGTTCACGGCGCGGCTCGAGCGGCCCGACGAGTTCGAGATCGACGGCGACCCGGTGGGCGAGGTCATCGCCTTCCGTTCGCGCATCGACCCGATGGGGCTCTCGGTGCGCGTACCGGACCCTGCGGACGACCGCCACGGCTCGCGCCAGGTGCCCTGACCCGGCCGATCGCTCCGTGCGAGGTTCCGTCGTCCGTGCGAGGGCCGCGGGCTCTCACGGACTACGGAACCTCGCACCACACGGCGTCACGGCACCGCGGAGCGCCGCACCGCGCTACCGCACCCCGGGCTCGCCCGACACGATCGCGCGCAGCCAGTCCCGCGCCTCGACGAACGCGGCGTCCGAGTAGCGCGCCGGAACCTCGGGGCGGGCACCGTCTGCACGCGGGTACGACCCGAGGAACGTCACGCGCGGGCTGAACCGGCGCAGGCCGAGCAGTGCGTCCGCGACCCGCTCGTCGCGCACGTGCCCGTCGAGATCGATGACGAACCGGTAGCGGCCGAGCTCGTCACCGATCGGCCGTGACGACAGCAGCCCCATGTTGATGCCCCGCGTCGCGAACTGCTCGAGCATGTCGACCAGGGCGCCGGGGTGGTCGGCGGGCAGCTCGACGATGACGCTCGTCTTGTCGGCGCCGGTCGGCTCGGGCAGCGCCAGGGTCTTCGACACGAGCACGAACCGGGTGACCGCCGAGGCGTTGTCGCCGATGGACGACGCGAGGACGACGACGTCGTGGTGGTCGGTGATGCCGGGCGGCGCGACGGCGGCGTCGGCCGTGGGGTTCGCCTCGAGCAGGGCGAGGGCCGCGGCGACGTTGGACGACGCCGGGATGTGGCCGTGGCCGGGCAGGTTCGCCTCGAGCCAGTTGTGGGTCTGGGCGTAGGCGACCGGGTGCGCGTTCACGGTGCGGACGTCGGCCAGGGTGGTGCCGGGTCGGGCGACGAGCACGAAGTCGACGGGGACCAGGTACTCCCCCACGATCCGCACGCCGGGGATCCGGGCCAGGGCGTCCTGCGTGGCGCTGACCCCGCCGTCGACGCTGTTCTCGATCGCGATGACGGCCCCGATCGAGCGGCCGGACATGACGTCGTCCAGGGCCTCACCGACGTTGTTGACGCTCCGCCAGGGCTTGCCGGCGGCCGCCTCGACGAGCTTGAGGGCCGCCTCGGTGAAGGTGCCGGCGGGTCCGAGGTAGGAGTACGTGTCGGACGGCGCGGCGGGGTCGGTCATGCGGCGAGCCTATTGCAGGGACGCGGAGGCCAGGCGGCCTCAGTCCGTCGCCGCACCCGTCAGCCGCTGCTCGCAGATCGCGGTGTCGTCGTCCTCGCGCGGGTAGGTCAGCGCCGCGAACCGCCCCTCGGGGTCGAGCCGCGTCAGGAGCGACGCCGCGATGCCGTCGAGCTGCGCGACCTGCTCGTCGGAGAGCGCGTCGATGACCACCCGGCGGGCGGTGCGGACGTGGTCCGGGGCAGCGTCGACGATGGTGGCGTACCCGGCGTCGGTCAGCCGGACGTCGGTCGCTCGGCGGTCGGAGGTCGACGGGCACCGGGTCACGAGCCCGCGCTTCTCGAGCCGGGACACCACGTGCGACAGCCGCGGCAACGAGGCGTTCGTGGCCGAGGCGAGCGCCGACATCCGCAGGGTCCGGGTGTCGGTCTCGGAGAGCATCGCGATGACCATGTAGTCGAAGTGCGTCAGGTCGGCGTCACGCTGCAGCTGCTGGTCGAGCGCCGCCGGCAGGAGCTCCATGACCGCGACAAGCTTCATCCACGCGCGCAGCTGCTCGCGGGTGAGCCACGGGGTCTCGTCGGTCATGACCTGATCATACCGAAAGGTTGTCTCTTTAACCAGTGGTGCGCACCGCGGACGAACCGGACGGACCAGCCGAACCAGATGAACCGCCAGCGCGACGCGACCGCACCACCCCGATGACGAGCACGACCACCACGACGACGAGCAGCGCCCCCTCGACGAGCAGCAGCCGCGTGCCGTAGTCGAAGGGCAGCACGGTCGGGTTCTTCTGCCCGTGGTCCTTCGCAGCGATCTCCGGCAGGACCACCAGGGCGAGCACGCTGCCGAGCACGATCGCCGCCTGCACGACCACGAGCACCCAGGCCCGCAGCGAGCGTCCGGCCCGACGCAGCAGCAGCCCGGCGCCGACCACGAACGGCGACAGGATCGCGTCGTGCAGCACCACCGCCGCGAGCAGCCAGACCCCGAGCCCGCCGATGCGGTTCGGCTTGACGGACGTCACGAGCACGTACGCCCCGAACGCGATGACCAGCACACCGATCACCACGAGCACGATCCGCGCGGCCTTCACCGGAGCACCTCGATCTTCTCGATCCACTTGGTCTGCAGCACACCGGGCCGCCCGGGAGCGATGATCCGCGCCGGGAACCCGTGGTCCAGGTCGAGCGTCGCACCGTTCAGCTCGAGGGCGACGAGCGTCGTCGGGTCCTCGGCGTACTCCGGTCCCATGTCCATGATCCGGTAGCCGCCGTGCCGCTCCAGGCTCGTCACGCGCACGTGCGCCCCCTGCGGTGCCTGCACGGCGTCGAGCAGGTCGCGCATCCGCACGCCCTTCCAGGTCGCCATCTGACTCCACCCCTCGACGCACGAGATCGGCAGGTCGACCTGCGCGGTGCCGAGCGCGACGAGTTCCGCCCGGACGAACGTCCGGCTCACGTCGTGGCCGACGACGGTGAGCGTCCAGTCGGCGGCGGTCGCGGTCGCGAGGACGCCGGCTGCCCGCGCGGTCCGGTTGACCGGCAGCCCGTTCGCGCCGATGCCGCGACCGCGCGCACCGAACACGTTGAACGGTTCCGCGAGCTTCGAGGACTGCCCCGCCGTGAGCGCGACGACACCGACGGTCGCCGCCGTCACGCCGGCGAAGAACCCGCGTCGGGCGATGCGCTGGCGTCGTCCGGTGGCTGCTTCCGGCGTCGGCCTGGAGGCCCGGCTCGCCTCCGCCACGTCGGCCGTCGGCTGGGCGGGACTCGGCTCCTCGGACACCTCGCGGGTCTCCGGGGCCGTGTCGGGTCCGGTGGGACGGGACTCGGCGCCGCCGGGGGCGGCGTCGACGCCGTCGATCCAGCGGAACACGCGGCCCAGCAGACCCGGGGCCGTGGGCCCGGTGGTCTCGGAGACCGCAGCGCGCGGGGCGGACGCACCACGGGCCTCCAGGCCAGGAGGAAGCAGTTCGCTGCCGGACGCGGGGTCCGCGATGAACCGGCCGTGCGCGTCGTAGGAGTCGCGCTTCCGCCAGTAGCGGGCGATGACCGGCAGCTTGGCGGCGATGTGGATGGCCAGCGAGCCGATGATCACGTAGGCCAGGGCGTTGTGCACCTGGCGGAACGGGAACGGCCACGGGTACCACTGGTACGTGTTGAGCAGGCCGGTGACGACCTGGATGATCGACGCGGACACGAGCACCGCGATCGACAGCCGCTCGAGCAGGTGCAGCACGCCGCGCACCGGCGGCACCTGCACCAGGGCGGGCATGACGGTGTTGAGCTTCGCGAGCAGCAGCGGGATGATCGCGATGCCGGTCGTGATGTGCAGGCCCTGCGTGAACTGGTACAGCTGCGTCGGACGGGTCGGGAACCGCATCCAGCCGAGCGGTTCCTGGAGCAGGTGGCTGTAGATCCCGGTGCCGAAGCAGATCAGGAACGCGATGCCGAGCAGACGCCCGAGCACCACCGCCGAGCGGGCGTTGCGGTTGGGGGACGCCAGAGCTGCTCGTCCGTCGTGCAGCAGGCGCTGGAGGCCGGATAGCCTCGACGGACCATGAGCGACCGACTGCGTGCCCTCCGACCGTCCCTGGCCGACGGCACCGCCGCCCGGATCGGCACGGTGCTGGCCGTCGTGGGAGTACTCGCCCTGTCGGGCGTCATCGCCGTCGGCGTCACGCATCTGGGGTTCCTCCGATCGGGCCATCGTTCTGCATTCGTTGCGTGGACGCTGATCGCTTGGACCGTCTTCGTGATCGCCGTGCTCGCGGTGCGTTTCGTGCCCGTCCGGTGGATGACCACCATGGTCATCGGCGGAGCGGTGGTGATCGGCATCGCCGCGCTGGTCGGCCCGCCCAACACGAGCACCGACTCCGCTCGGTACGCGTGGGACGGCATCGTCCAGCATGCCGGTGTCTCACCGTACGCGCACACCCCCCAGTCCGCGGCACTGTCCGGTCTCCGACCCGACTGGTTGTTCCCCGACAAGGTGGACGGCACGTGCGATCCGCTGAAGCCCCGGTTCCGCGGGCTCGGCGACGGCGCCGACGGGCACTGCACCGCGATCAACCGGCCCGACGTCACGACGATCTACCCGCCGATGGCGCAGCTGTGGTTCGCCGCGGTGCGGTTCTTCGTGCCGGCGACCGCGCAGTACCTGCCGTTCCAGGTCGCCGGGCTGCTCGTGTCGCTCGGTGTGACCGTCGGGCTCGTCCTGGTGCTCCGCCGCATCGGCCGTCCGACCTGGTGGGCGGCGCTCTGGGCCTGGTCGCCGCTCGTCGCGTCCGAGGCGGTCACCAACTCGCACGTCGACGTCGTCGGTGCCGCACTCGCCACGGCCGGTGTCGTGCTCGTCGCGTTCGGCCGACCGATCTGGGGCGGCATCGCGCTCGGGGCCGCGACCGCGACGAAGCTCATCCCGGCGATCGTGTACCCGCCGTTGCTCGGCCGCGGTCGGGCGTGGTGGGCGATCCCGATCGGCATCGCCGTGTTCGGGCTGCTCTACGTGCCCTACGTGCTGACGACCGGGCTCGACGTGCTCGGGTACCTGCCCGGTTACCTGAACGAGGAGGGCTACGAGGACGGCTCCCGGTTCGCGCTGGTGTCGCTCGTGGTCAAGGGCGACGCGGCGACCCTGGTGGTGGGGCTCCTGGTGCTGCTGGCGGCGTTCGTCGCGTGGCGGCTGTCCGACCCGGCTCGCCCCTGGTCCGGCGAGGTCCTGATGATCGGCGTGACGTTCCTCGCCGTGACGCCGCGCTACCCCTGGTACGCGCTGCTGCTCATCCCGTTCGTGGTGCTGTCCGGGCGGTGGGAGTGGTTGTCGATCGGCCTCGCCATCGCGCTGCGCGGGGTGTGGCCGTCGGCGGACGCCTACCGGTGGTGGTTGCTCGCGGCCGTGGCGGTCATCGTGGTCGTCACGCTGCTGCGCACGGAGCGGTCGCAGTGGCGACGGTGGTGGGAGCGGCTGACGTTCCGGCGCGTGGAACACGTACGCTGACGACCATGGCACCCGCGATCCTGCTCGGCACGACCGGCTCCGTGGACCCGGCTCCCGCCGGGCTCGTCGACCGCTTCGGGCGTCGCGCCGTCGACCTGCGGGTGTCGCTGACCGAGCGCTGCAACCTGCGCTGCACGTATTGCATGCCCGCGGCCGGACTGCCGTTCGCCCCCGACGAGGCCCTGATGACGGCGACCGAGATCGAGCGGCTGGTCCGGATCGGCTCGTCGCGGTTCGGCGTCCGCAAGGTCCGGTTCACCGGCGGGGAGCCGATGCTCCGGCACGACCTGGTCGACGTGATCGCCCGGTGCGCCGCGCTGCCCGACGCCCCGGAGCTGTCGCTCACCACGAACGCGATCGGCCTCGCCCACCGCGCCCAGGGCCTGTACGACGCCGGGCTGCGGCGCGTGAACGTCTCGCTCGACACCGTCGACCCCGACGTCTTCACCACCGTGACCCGCCGCCCGTTCCTCGACAAGGTGATCGCCGGGCTGTCGGCCGCGCACGACGCCGGACTCGACATCAAGGTGAACGCGGTGCTGCTGCGCGGCATCAACGACGAGGCCGCCCCGGAACTCCTCCGCTGGTGCCTGGAGCGTGGCTACGAGCTGCGGTTCATCGAGCAGATGCCCCTCGACCCCGACCACGCTTGGGACCGCACCGAGATGATCACCGCCGCCGAGACCCGCGCGCTGCTGGCGACGTCGTTCGTGCTCACGCCGGACGACGCCCCGCGGGACGGTGCCCCGGCCGAGCGGTACCGCGTGCACGACGCCGTCACCGGCGAGCCGCTGGGCACCGTCGGGATCATCGCGAGCATCACCGAGTCGTTCTGCGCCGACTGCACCCGCACCCGGCTGACCGCCGACGGGCACGTCCGCAGCTGCCTGTTCTCGGACGAGGAGACCGACGTGCTCGGGCCGATGCGCTCCGGGGCGGACGACGACGAGGTCGCCGAGCTCTGGCGGCTCGCGATGTGGGCGAAGCCGCGCGACCACGGTGACGACAGCGACGAGCTCGTGCACCCGACACGCGGCATGAGCGCGATCGGCGGCTGAGGCATGACCACGATCCGGTTCTTCGCCGCTGCCCGCGCTGCCGTGGGTGTCGACTCGCTGAGCACGACCGGCCGCACCATCGAGGCTGCCCTCGGCGCGATCGATGCGGCCGACGTGGCGGACCCTGCGCGATGGAGTGCGCTGCAGGAGCGCTGCTCGTACCTGGTCGACGGTGTGACCACGCGCGACCGGGCGACCTCGCTCGACGGGGTCGAGGTCGTCGACGTCATGCCGCCCTTCGCAGGGGGCTGAGTTCGGCGGCTGAGCTCGGCGGCTGAGCGGTACGCCCGTTCCTTCCCAGAACACCCGCGATACCTGGTGTTTCCGGGCATACCGTGTCGGAACTTCCGATCAGGTACGCCCGACTCGACCAGGTACGCCCGGAACAACCAGGCACGCCCGACTCGACCCCGTGCCCGCGCCCCCCGCGCCCGTTCCTTCCCAGAACACCCGCGATACCTGGTGCTTCCGGGCATACCTGGTGCGAACTTCCGACCAGGTACGCCCGATCCGACCAGGTACGCCCGGAACAACCAGGTACGCCCGATTCGACCCCGCGCCCGCGCGCCCCGCGCCCGTTCCTTCCCAGAACACCCGCGATGCTTGGTGCTTTCGGGCATACCTGGCGCGATCTTCCGACCGGGTACGCCCGATTCCACCAGGTACGCCCGGAACGACCCGGCGCAGCCAGCCCAGCCCCACCCCGACCCCGCCCCGCCCCGCCCCGCCCGCGCCGAACCCCCCGCCCTACGGCGAGACGGACAGCACGATGAACGCGGCGAAGATCACCAGGTGCACCCCACCCTGCAGCCGCGTGGCACGACCGGGCAGCACGGTGAGCACCGCCGCGACGATCGTCAGCGCGAGCAACACGATCTGCGACGGCCCGAGCCCGAGCAGCAGCGTCCCCGGCATGAACAGCGACGCGACCGCGATCGACGGGATCGTCAGACCGATCGACGCCATCGCGGACCCCATCGCCAGGTTCAGGCTCGTCTGGATCCGGTTCCGTGCGGCGGCCTTCGACGCTGCGATGCCCTCCGGCAGCAGGATGAGCAGCGCGATCACGACACCGACGAAGGACGGCGGGAACCCGACGGCGGCGACCCCGGCCTCGATCGCGGGCGACTCCACCTTGGCGAGCCCGACCACGGCGACGAGCGCGACGACGAGCAGCCCGAGCGACACCATCGTGGTGCGTCCGGACGGGCGTGCGGCGTGGGCGTCCTCGGACTCGACCAGGACCCCGCCGGCACGGTTGACCGGCAGGAAGAAGTCGCGGTGCGCCACGGTCTGCGTGACGACGAACAGCCCGTAGAGCACCAGTGACGCGATCGCGACGAACACCAGCTGCGTCCCCGTGAAGGACGCGTCGTCGGTGCCGGTGGTGAACGTCGGCAGCACCAGGGTCAGCACGGCGAGCGCGGCCACCGTCATGGTCGCGGCGCTCGCGCCCTCCTGGTTGAAGCGCACGGTGTTGTGCCGCAGGGTGCCGATCAGGATCGCGAGGCCGACCAGCCCGTTCATCGTGATCATCACCGCCGAGAACACCGTGTCGCGCGCCAGGGTCTCGGCCTGCGCACCGCCCGAGCTCGACAGCGAGATGATGAGGGCGACCTCGATGATCGTCACGGCGACGGCCAGCACGAGCGAGCCGAAGGGTTCCCCCACGCGGTGCGCGACGACCTCGGCGTGGTGGACGGCTGCGAGCACCGTGACCGCGAGCACGACGGCGACGACGACCACCACGGCGGTACCGAGCCCGTAGCGGCCGTAGGAGAACGCGAGCACGACGGCCGCCAGGATCGGCGTGGCCACGGGCCACACCTTGGGGAACCAGGAGGTCATCCGACCATTGTCTCAACCACGGGGCGCGTAGACCGCCACCTCGACCGCGGGGACGTCGATGCGCACCGCGTCGCCGGGGGCGATCCCGAGCGCGGTCAGCCGCGCGAGCGTCAGGTCCGCCACCAGGTCACCGGCCCGCACCCGCACCAGTCCGTCGCGCGGTTCGAGCGACGAGACGGTGCGCGCGGCTCCGGCACCGTCCCGCGTCAGCACGGCGGCCGTCGGGTGGAAGGCAGCCAGGGCGGGCCGGCCGGGAGGCACGGCATGCGTCCCCGACGCCAGCTCGCCCCCGCCGTCGATCGCGATCCCGCCCCCGGTGGCGGTCCCGTGCACCAGCGCGAGTCCGGAGAACGTCGCGGCGAACGCACTCGTCGGACGACCGAGGACGGCAGCGGGGGTGCCCTGCTCGACCGCCCGGCCGCCCTCGAGCACGACGACGCGGTCGGCCAGTGCGACGACCTCGACCGGGTCGTGCGTGACGAGCACGGCGGGACGACCGGCGACGGCGGTCCGGAGTGCCGCGCGGACCTCGTCCTGCGCGCCGACGTCGAGCGCCGAGGTCGGTTCGTCGAGCAGCAGCACCGCCGGGTCGGTGGCGAGCGCCCGGGCGATCGCGACGCGCTGCGCCTGTCCGCCGGAGAGCGTGCGTGGGTCGCGGGTGGCCAGGTCGGCGGCACCGACGGCGTCGAGCGCGTCGCGGGCGAGCTGCCGGGCCGTGGCGCGACCGGCTCCGGCCGCACGGGGTCCGAAGGCGACGTTCCCGACGACGTCGAGGAACGGGAACAGGTCGGACCGCTGCGCGACGAGTCCGGCCCGACGACGGTGCGTGGGGACGGCGTGCCGTGGGCTCGAGACCTGCACCCCGTCGAGTTCGATCCGGCCGGCGTCGATCGGCAGCAGCCCGGCCAGGGCCTCGAGCACCGTCGACTTGCCTGCACCGTTCGGCCCGATGACGGCCAGGCACTCCCCCGCGCGCACCTCGATCGCGACGTCGACGTCCCGCGACCCGACGACGACGTGCGCCCGGACGCCCACCGAACCCTCGGCCGTCACGCCAGGGCTCCGCGGGTGCGGAACGACGAGGCCCCGATGACGACGACGGCCACCACGACGAGCACGACCGCCAGGGCCACCGCGGTGTCCGGGTCGACCTCGCGCTGCAGGTAGACCTCGAGCGGCAGGGTCCGGGTGACCCCCTGCAGGCTGCCGGCGAAGGTCAGGGTGGCCCCGAACTCGCCGAGCGCCCGGGCGAAGCAGAGGACGAGCCCGGAGACGATGCCCGGCAGGACCCGCGGCGTCGTGACGGTCAGGAACGTCCGAGTGGGTCCGGCGCCCAGGGTCGCGGCGACCCGTTCGTAGCGGTCGCCCTCGACGCGGAGCGCCCCCTCGACCGAGGACACCAGGAACGGCATCGCGACGAAGGTCTGCGCGATGACCACCGCCGTCGTGGTGAACGCGATGTGCAGGCCGTGGTCGTCGAGGAACGCCCCGACCACCCCGAGCCGACCGAAGGCCGCGAGCAGCGCGAGGCCGCCGACCACCGGCGGCAGCACGAGCGGCAGGAGCACGACGGCCCGGGCGACGCCGACCCAGCGTGACCGTGAGCGCGCGAACAGCACGGCGAGCGGGTACCCGAGGACGAACGCGACCCCGGTGGCCGCGAGCGCCGTGCCGAGGCTGAGCCCGAGTGCGGTCAGCGAGGCGGTGGAGGTCACGAGCCCGACGAAGGACGACCAGTCCACCCGGCCGAGCATCGCGAGCACGGGCACGACGACGAACAGCCCGCCGAGCACCGCGGGCAGCGGGAGCCACCACGCGACCGGCGGCCGTCCGTCAGCGCGCGGAGCCACGGGTCAGGGCTTCCCGAAACCCGCGTCGGCGAGCACGCGCTGCCCTGAGGCGGAGCGGACGTACTCCGAGAACGCCTGGGCGAGCGCCGGGTCCTGGGATTCCCGGAGCACGCCGATCGGGTACGTGTTGACGGCCTTGCCCGACTCGTCGAACGGGACGCCGTCGACCTTGCCGCCGGCCCCTCGGACGTCCGTCACGTAGACGAGTCCGGCGTCGGCCTGCCCGGACTCGACCTTGCCGAGCACGTCGGTGACGGACTGCTCCTCGCTGACCGGGCGCAGGTCGACACCGGCGGCTCGCTCGACCTTTGCGGCTGCGGCACCGCACGGCACCGGGGCGGCGCACGTGACGAGCTGGACGCCCGGAGCCGTCAGGTCGTCGAGGTCGGTGATGCCCTTCGGGTTGCCCGGCGCGACGGCGATCTCGAGGACGTTCGTCGCGAAGTCCTGCGGCGACCCGCTCGCCAGGTCGGTCGACGCCAGCTTCGCCATGTTCGCTTCGTCGGCGGACGCGAACACGTCGGCGGGGGCACCATTCTGGATCTGGTTGACGAGGTCACTCGAGCCGGCGAACGAGAACCGGATCGAGGCACCGGGGTTCGCGGTCTCGAACTGCTTGCCCAGGGTCGTGAAGGTCTGCTGCAGGGACGCCGCCGCGAACACGGTGATCGAACCGGTCGGCCCCTCGGTGTCGGAGCCCGCCGGGGCCGATGCTCCCGACCCCGCCTCCGGAGCCGTGCACGCAGCGAGTCCGAGTGCGACGGTGGCGGCGATGGCAAGCGCCGCGAACGGCCGGAGGCGGCTCATCGTTCGTCCTCGTGCCGGGCAGGTGCCTCGACCGCGACCATCGTGGCCTTCACGGACGCCACCGCGACGGACCCGACCTCGAGCCCGAGGTCGCGGACGGCCTCGGCACTCATCAGGGACACCACACGGTGCGGGCCGCACTGCAGCTCGACCTGCGCCATCACGGTGTCGACGACCAGGTCGGTGACGATCCCGACGAAGCGGTTGCGCGCCGAGCTCTTCACCGCGGACGCCGGGTCGGTCAGCTCGGAGCTGCGTTCCCGCGCGTAGGCGGCGACCTCGCGACCGTCGACCACGGCTCGCCCCGCGTCGTCCGTGGCACGGGTGAAGGTGCCGCCGTCGACGAGTCGTCGCACGGTGTCGTCGCTGATCCCGAGGAAGGCCGCAGCGTCCCGTACCCGCAGTTGCGTCATGATCCACCGATCCTATCCGCGGATGCGGCGGCAAGGGCGGTAGAGACGACCAGGCTGGGTCAGGACCGGTGCTCGATCGCCACGGGCAGCCCCTCGCGACGCCAGGCCTCGAAGCCGCCGTCGAGGACCGTCACGCGCCTCCCGGCCGGTTGCCGCGCCGCCCACGCGTCCGCACGGGGGCCGCGTGCGCAGTAGACGACGACCTCGTCCGCACCGGTGTCGTCGGTGACGGCACCGGCGACCACGCCGGCCGCCCGTTCCCCGTCGGTCCGGACGTCGACGACGACCAGCGGGTCCGACGGGTCCGCCACCCTGGCGGCCAGGGCGGACGGCGCGATGCGCGGCGTCGCGGCGGCACCAGCAGCAGGTGCCGGTCGACGCGAGGCGGGTCCGCGACGGACGGGGCTCTCCGTCCAGCGCCACCGGCGGGCGTCGACGGTCAGCACGCGTCCGAGCAGCGGGTCGCCGCTGCCGGTGACCAACGCGAAGACCTGTCCCGCCATCACCGCACCGACCGCACCACACAGTGCGGGGACGACGCCGTCCAGGGCGCACGAGCCCTCGTCGGGCAGCGCGTCGGGGTGCAGGTCGTGGAAGTCGACGCCGTCCGGCCCGGCGTCGCGGAAGACGCTGACCTGCCCGTCGTGGCCGAGCACGGTGCCCCACACGAACGGCACGCCCGCTTCGGCGCAGGCGTCCGAGACGGCCCGGGTGACCACGACCGAGTCGGCGGCGTCGACCACGACGTCGTGTCCGGCGACCAGGTCCGGCGTGAACGAACCGACCACGGCGACCGCGTCGAGTTCCGGGTCGACGGCGACGGCTCGGGCGACCGCGACCTGCGCCTTCGGCGAGCCGACGTCGGCGGCGGTGAAGAGCGTCTGCCTGGCCAGGTTCGAGGCGTCGACCACGTCGGGGTCGACCACCGTGAGCCGACCGATCCCGGCGAGGTACGCGACCACCGGCGCCCCGAGCCCGCCGGCCCCGACGACGAGGATGCGCGAACTGGCCAGGCGTCGCAGCCCGGTGACCCCGACGTCGGCGAGCGCGGCGGTCCGCGAACCGAGCTGCATCCGCCCCGGGGAGAGTGCGGCGGCAGGGGCGACGAGGGGTTCCATCCCGTCATTCTGGCCCGTCGCACCGAACTCCTGCATGTGAGAGTTCAGCGCCCGGACGCGGCGGATCCCCAGAGCAGATCGGTACGGTCGCGGGCGTGAGTTCCCCGCGCACCGGCACCGTCCCGATCCGACGCACGACGTCGGACGCGTCGGTGCGCGCGCGCTCGCTGGGGCTCGTCGTCGCGGCCGTGCGAGCCCTCGCACGGACCCCCGAGATCACCGTCGGCGCGCTCGGCGTCGTCGTCGCAGCGGCCTTCAGCTGGGTGCCGTCGGTCTGGTACGACGAGGCCGCGACCATCGCGAGCGCACAGCGCAGCTGGCCGGCACTCTGGGCCGAGCTGCAGAACGTCGACGCCGTCCACGGCCTGTACTACGCCGTGATGCACGTCTGGTTCACGCTCGTCGGGTACTCGCCGTTCACGCTGCGGTTCCCGAGCGCGCTGGCCATCGGGGTCTCCGCCGGCCTCGTCGTCGCCCTCGGCCGTCGTCTCGGCGGGGTGCGGCTCGGGGTCGTCTCCGGGATCGTGTTCCTGGTCCTGCCGCGCGTCGCCTGGGCCGGCACCGAGGGGCGTCCGTACGCCACCGTCACGACCTTCGCCGTCGCGCTGACCCTGGTGGGGATCACCGCGGTCCGGCGCACCCGGACCCGGCACCACGCGGCCCGGTGGTGGGTCGTCTACGGCCTGCTCGCCGTGGTGGCCGTGCTGTTCAACGTCTACCTGGCACTGGCCGTCGTCGCGCACGGGGTCGTGCTCCTCTGGACCGCCGTCGCCGACCGTGCCGCACGGCGCAACGCCGTGCTCTCGCAGCGCACCGGTCCGGTGACCGCGCCGATGGTCGACCGCGCCGCGTTCGTGCGCTGGGGCGTCGCCGCCGTCGGGGCCGCGATCGTGGTGTCGCCCTTCATCGTCCTCGCCGCAGGACAGGCCAAGCAGGTCGGCTGGATCACCGGCGTCGGGTGGGCCACCGTGCGCCAGGTCGTCGCGACCGCCTGGTTCGGTGCCGTCTGGCCGTACGCGGTGCTCGGGTGGGCGCTGATGATCGTCGGCGTCGTGCTCGCCGTCCGGGCCACCCGACGCCCTTCCCCGACTGCCCGTGACCTGCTGCGGATGCAGGCCGTGCGCGTCGCCGTCCCCCTGACGATCCTGCCCACCGCACTGCTCGTCGGCGCGACCGCGGCCGGGGAGCACCTGTACTCCCCGAAGTACGCCAGCCTGAGCCTGCCGTTCGTCGCGCTGCTCATCGGCCTGGCGATCACGGCGATCCGACCCCGGCGGTGGCTGGCGCTCGCGGTCGTCGGGATGCTGCTCGTGTCGGCACCGACGAGCACGATCGTCCGGCTGCCCCACGCCAAGCAGGACTCGCACTGGGCGAACGCGGCGGCGATCATCGAGCGCGAGCGGGACCGGCGCACCGACCAGAACGAGGGCGTCGTCTTCGGCAGCGTCTGGGAGCACCCGGGCACCACCGCGCAGGTCATCGCCGACTCCTACCCCGAGGCCTTCACCGGGATGCGCGACCTCGCCGTCGCCGAGACCGGTGCCGAACGCGGGCAGCTCTGGAACGTCAACGGGGACATCGCGACGACGGTGCCCGAGCGGATCTCCGGCATCGACACCGTGTGGTTCGTCGGCGGCAAGTCACGGAACATCCGCCCGCAGGTCACCGACACGCTCGTGGCCGAGGGGTTCCACGTCGTGCGCTACTGGCACACCGGCACGGTCATCCTCTGGAAGTACAGCCGCTGACGGTTGCGGTCCACCCGCTGACAGTGGCGGTCCCGCCGCTGACGGTGGCGGCACATCCGCCGACGGCTGTGCCGGGGCGTCGGGTCAGTGCACCACGCGTGCGCCGTGCACCGGACCGGTGGCCCGGAGTGCGACGAGGCCGGCGGCGCTGAGTTCGACCTGCAGTTCGAGCGCGGCGTCACGGTCACCCACCAGGAACGCCACCGTCGGTCCGCTGCCGGACACCAGGCCGGCCAGGGCGCCGGACTTCTCACCGAGCTCCAGCGTCGCCGCGAGCCGGGGCTGCAGCCGCATGGCCGGTGCCTGCAGGTCGTTGTGCACGCAGTCGGCGAGCAGGTCGGGGTCACCCGCGCGCAGGGCCTGCAGCACGTTGGCCTCGACCACGGGGTGCGACGGCGCCGGGGAGATGTCGGCGCGGTACCGCTCCCGGTGCTCGTCGAGCGCACGGTAGACGGCCGGGGTCGACAGGCCGTCGTCGCTCAGGGCGAGGACCCAGTGGAACTCGCCCTTGGCCAGCGCCGGGCTCAGCTCGTCGCCGCGACCGGTGCCCACGGCGGTGCCGCCGGCGAACGCGAACGGCACGTCGGCGCCGAGCTGCGCGGCGAGCCGGAGCAGCTCCTCGCGACCGAGCGCGGTGCCCCAGAGCGTGTCGACCGCGAGCAGGGTCGCCGCGGCGTCCGCGGAGCCACCGCCCATGCCGCCGGCGACGGGCACCTGCTTGTCGATGGTCAGCCGCACGCCACCGCGGTGTCCGGCCGCGTCGGCCACGAGCCGGGCCGCACGGATGGCCAGGTTCGACTCGTCGACCGGCACGGTGCTCGTGTCGATCGGCCCCGTGAAGGTGACCGAGAAGTCGTCGGCGGCCTCGGCGGTGACGTCCTCGTACAGGGACACCGCCTGGTACGCCGTGGCGACGTCGTGGTAGCCGTCGTCCTGCAGCGCCCCGACGGACAGGAACACGTTGATCTTGCCGGGGGCGCGCGTCCGCACGCGGGTCGGTGCGGCCAACGTGGTCATGCGCCCAACCTATCCCGCTGCGGCTGCCGTGAACCCCCGCGCCAGGTCCGCGGTGATGTCGTCGATGTGCTCGAGGCCGATCGACAGGCGGATGAGACCGTCCCCCACCCCCGCGGCAGCCCGCTCGGCCGAGGTCATCTGCACGTGGGTGGTCGATGCCGGGTGCACGACGAGCGAGCGGACGTCACCGAGGTTCGAGACGTGGTCGAACAGCTCGAGCGCCGCCACGAACCGTCGGCCCGCGGCGACCCCGCCGGCCAGGTCGAACGACAGCACGGCCGACGGTCCCTTCGGCACGTAGCGCTGCTGCAGGTGGTGCCACGGCGAGTCCGGCAGGCCGGCGTAGTGCACGTGCTCGACCTGGTCGTGCGCGTCGAGCCAGGTCGCCACCGTGGCGGCGTTCGACACGTGCCGGTCCATGCGGAGCGACAGCGTCTGGATGCCCTGCAGCACCAGGAACGCGTTGAACGGCGCGATCGCGGGCCCGAGGTCGGCGGACAGCTTCGAGCGGGTGCGCTGGATGAACGCCCGCCGCCCGAACTTCTCGGCGAAGTTCGTGTTCGCGAACTCGGACTGCTCGGTCGTGGCCAGCTGCGGGTAGGCGTCGGCGTGCGCCGCCCAGTCGAAGTTCCCGCTGTCGACGATGAGCCCGGCGATGGCGCTGCCGTGTCCGGCCAGGTACTTCGTCGCCGAGTGCACGACGATGTCGGCGCCGTGCTCGATCGGGCGCACCAGGTACGGCGTCGCGATGGTGTTGTCGACGATGAGCGGCACCCCGGCCTCGTGCGCGACGCCGGCAACCCCGGCGAAGTCCAGGACGTCGCCGCGGGGGTTCGGGATGGACTCGCCGAAGAACGCCTTCGTCTCCGGACGCACCGCCGCCGCCCACTCGGACAGGTCGGTCGGGTCCTGCACGAACGTGAAGGTGATGCCGAGGTCCCGCAGGGTCGAGGCGAACAGCGTGTAGGTCGCGCCGTACAGCGAGGCGCTCGACACCACGTGGTCACCGGCGCGTGCGACACCGAGCACGGCCAGCGACGTCGCCGCCTGCCCGGACGCCAGCGCCAGCGCACCGATCCCGCCCTCGAGGTCGGCGATCCGGCGTTCGAGTGCTGCCGCGGACGGGTTGTTCACCCGCGTGTAGGTGTGGCCGGGAGCGTCGAGCATGAAGCGCGCGGCGGCGTCCTCCCCCGACGGGTAGACGTACGCGGCGCTCTGCGCGATCGGCGGCACGTTCGCGCCCCACCCCGGGTCGGCCTTGAAGCCGGCGCGGATCTGGCGGGTCTCGAACGCCCAGCCGTCCTCGGCGTTGGTCGGCGTGGCACCCATCAGGACTGCGCCCCGACCGACTGCCGGACGAGCGGGATGACCTGCTCGCCGAACCGGTCCATCTCCTCGAGCTGCGGCGAGAACTGCAGCAGGAGCGTGTCGACCCCGGCGTCCTCGAACTCCCGGATGCGGGCGGCCACCTGCGACGGCGTCCCCACGAACCCGGGGCGCAGGCCGCGGTTCGACACCGAGTAGTCCTCGAGCGAGGGCACGTGCTCGAGCTGCGACTTCGAGATGAAGTCCTGGTACGACTCGTACGCCGTGCCGTGCTGCACGTCGGTGATCCGGGCGAGCTCGGCCTGCGCCTCTTCCTCGGTCTCGCGCACGATGACGTACGCGGCCATGCCGAACGCCTCGAACGGCGGCAGACCGGCGTCGACGCGGCGCTGCTTCATCTCGTCGATCTTCGCGCGGAGCTCCTCGACCGTGCCGCCGTGCGTGACGTAGGCGTCGGCGTACCCGGTGATCGCGGCCTTGCCGGCCTCGCTCTCCCCACCGGCGTAGATGCGCGGCGTCACGCGGGGCTTCGGCTCGAGGTGCGCGTTCTCGATGTCGTAGTACTCGCCCGAGAACGAGTACGGGGTCTCGCGCCACAGGCCCTTCATGACCTCGACGAACTCCGCGGTGCGCTTGTACCGGTCGTCGTGCTCCGAGAAGATCCCGCCGTACTGCTTCGCCTCCTCCGCCCACCAGGCGCTCACGACGTTGAAGGTGAACCGGCCGCACGAGATGTCGTCGATCGTCGCCGCCTGCTTCGCCGTCACCGCGGGCAGGTGGTACCCGGGACGCATCGCCGCCATGATCTCCAGGCGCTCGGTCGTCGCCGCGATGGCCGCCGCGAGCGACCAGGCCTCGAGCGAGGGTGCCGCCGTGCCCTTGATGTCGTTGAGGTTGAGCTCCGGCACGAGCGTCAGGTCGAAGCCGATCCGCTCGGCGCGCTGCGCCAGGCGCTTCACGTAGTCGAAGGTGACCGGCATGTTCTCGTTGTCGACGTTGCGCAGCCAGCCGCCGAAGAGCGGGGTCCAGTATCCGAATCGCACGTGGGTTCCTTGGGGGTGTGGGAAAGGCGGACTGGAGGCCCGTGGCGGGCCCGCCACGGGCCTCCAGTCCGGTGGTTCTTGCGTTCTCAGGCCGTGAGCTGCGCCGCGTACTCCGCTGCCAGCAGGCCACCGAGGTACTTCGCGATGGAGCGCGGGCCGGAGGCCGGCGCGGACTCCTCGACCGCGGGGTTGTAGTTCGTGTTCGTGTTGATGTCGTAGACGACGGTGCGGCCGTCCGTCGTCTCCATGAACTCGACGCCCGCGATGGTGATGCGCTGGTCGGCGAGGAACGTGCGGAGCTGCTGGACCAGCGGGTGCTCGGCGGTGATCTCGGTCCGGACGGCGAACGCCGGGGGCGCACCGAGGGTCTCGGTGCCGGGGACGTCGCAGACGGCACCCGCGATGACCTGCGGCACCTCGCACGCGTCGGCGGGGCAGAGCTCGAAGCTGCCGGCGCTGGTGTCGACGCGGACCGCGTAGACGAACTCGCCACCGACGAACTCGACGCGGGTGATGAAGGGCTCGCGCGCCGTCAGGTACTCCTGCAGCAGCGTGATGCCGTCGACCGGGGCCTCGAACTCGGGGCTGTCGACGTAGGCGTCGAACTCGGCGAGCGAGTCGAACCGCCGGACGCCCAGGCCCTTGCCGCCCTGGTTGTGCTTCGTGATGAAGGGGACGTCCTGCCCGTCGGTGAAGGTGCGGGCGGCGTCCTTAAGGGTCGTCGTGCCGAACACTGCGGTCGTGCGCGGCACGTCGAAGCCGGCCTGCTGCAGGAGACCGTGCTGGGCGACCTTCGACACCTCGAGCTCGAGCACGTGGCTGCCGCCGACGACCTGGCGGCTGGCACGCTCGAGCCAGCCGAGGATCGCCCGGGTGTACTCCTTGCTGTGCTCGTGGCCGCGGGTGTGGGAGCTGGCGGACATGCGGCTCCAGTAGACGCCGGGGGCCGGCTCGGCCGCGAGGTCGATCTGCCCCTCGGTCAGCAGGATCTCCTCGACCGGGACGCCCTCGGCCTCGAAGGCGGCGGCGAGCGGGGGGAACCACTCGGGGTTCTCGTGGATGACGTACACGCGCGGAGTGCTCACGCCCCCACCCTAGGCACGGTATACCGCACGCGGCCAAGTGTGTGACGTGGCGTTGCTTCTCGGGGGGCGGGCGGGTCCTGGTCGCTCGGTGCGAGGTTCCGTACTCGGTGCGACCTGCTCGCCGCCGCACGGCGTACGGAACCTCGCACCGTTCGGTACCGACGGTGGTCGACCTCGCACCGTGCGAGGTCGTCAGCCGGCGAAGGTCTGCTGTCCGACGACGCCGAGGAGCTCGAGCTTCTGCGCGTCCTCTGATCCTGGAGGTGCGGTGAAGAGCAGCAGTGCCTGCGCCTGGTCGTCGGTGTGCAGCACCTGGCAGTCGACAGTGATGCGGCCGAGCTCCGGCTGCACGATGGTCTTGTTGTCCGACCAGCGCGTGGCCACCTCGTGCTTGGCCCAGAGGTCGCGGAACTCCGCACTGCGCGTCTGCAACTCGGCGATGAGTTCCGTCGCCCGACGGTCGCCCGGGCCCGCGAGCCCGACGGCCGCCCGGAGCGACGCGACCACCACCCGCCCCAGCCGCTCGTGCTGCTCGGGTGCGTACTTCGTGAGCTCCTCACCCGTCACGAACCACCGCCACGCCTGGTACCGGCGGTTGCCCGGCAGGCCGACCGAGCTGCTGAGGAGCGCCGCTGCGAGCCGGTTCTCGACCAGGGTCTCGCCCAGGTGGCTGACGACGATCGCCGGGGTGTCCTCGAGCCGGTCGAGCACCCGCAGGATCGCCGGGTCGACGTGGTCGGCGCGGTGCATCCGGGTCGGCGCGTTCTGCCCGGCCAGGTGGAACAGGTGGTCGCGCTCGTCGAGGCTGCAGCGCAGGGCCCGGGCGATCGCGGCGATCATCTGCTCGGACGGCTGCGGTCCGCGCTGCTGCTCGAGTCGCGTGTAGTAGTCGACGGACATGCCGGCGAGGGCAGCGACCTCTTCCCGGCGGAGCCCCGGGGTCCGCCGTCGTGGGCCCTGCCCGAGACCGACGTCCTCGGGGCGCAGCAGCTCGCGGCGACGGCGGAGGAAGTCGGCGAGCGCGGCACGGTCCATGGGTCGATCATCGTCCGCTTCCGGCCCGGGTGCCAGGGATCGCCGATCCCCCGATGACCGCGCTCTGGTTGCGACCCTGTCCACGGAGCATCGTGGTGCTCATGGACATCACGAACTCCACCGTCTTCATCCCCGGCGCGACCTCGGGCATCGGTCTCGCGCTCGCTCAGCGCCTGCAGGCCGCCGGCAGCACCGTCGTCATCGGCGGCCGACGCCAGTCGCTCCTCGATTCCCTCGCCGCAGAGCACGGCTTCGGCACCGTGCAGATCGACGTCGCCGACGCGGCGTCCATCGACGCCGCCGCCACCTCGGTGCTCGAGGCGTACCCGTCGCTCGATGCCCTGATCACCATGTCCGGGATCATGCGCGACGAGGACCTCCGCGACCCCGAGCACATCCACGACACCCTCGAGCTCGTCCAGACGAACCTGGTCGGCACGATCCGCCTCATCGACGCGTTCCTGCCGCACCTGCTCGCCCAGCCCTCGGCCACCCTGATGACCGTCACCTCCGGTCTCGCGTTCGTCCCGCTCACCGCGTCGCCGACGTACAGCGCGACGAAGGCCGGCGTGCACGCCTACACGCAGGCCCTCCGTCAGCAGCTCGTCGGGTCGTCGCTCGAGGTGCTGGAGCTCGCCCCGCCGGCCGTCATGACCGACCTGATGGGCGGCGCGGACTTCGGTGGGATGCCGCTCGACGCCTTCGCCGACGAGGTCATGGCGCTCATCGAGTCCGGCGCTGCCCCGGAGATCCTGGTGCAGAACGTGCACCCGCTGCGCTTCGCCGAGCGGAACGGCAACCACCAGCAGGTCCTCGAGATGATGGCGTCCCGCGAGCACTGACCCGGGCGCCTCGAATGGTGCGAGGTTCCGTGTTCGGTGCGAGGCACTTCGGCTCGCACGGAACACGGAACCTCGCACCATCGCGGGCACGCGGCACGTGGGGCGCGGGGCGCGGGCGTCACGCGGACCACGGACACCGGGCGGGGAACGGACTACTCCGCAGCCGCCAAGACCGTCCGCCCGAGCCGCACGAAGTCGTCCACACCGATCGCCTCACCGCGGGCGGTCGGGTCGATGCCCGCCGCCGTCAGGACCTCGGACGCGTGCGCACTGCCGCCGAGCACCCCGGACAGGCTCTGCCGCAGCATCTTGCGCCGCTGCTGGAACGCCGCGTCCACCAGCGTGAACACCCGCGACCGCAGGAGCTCGTCACCCGGGGGCTCGTGCCGGTCGAACGCCACCAGGACACTGTCGACGTTCGGCACCGGCCAGAAGACCTGCCGGCTCACCAGCCCGGCGGTGCTCCACGACCCGTACCAGGCGGCCTTGACGCTCGGCGACCCGTAGACCTTGCTGCCCGGACCGGCAGCGAGCCGGTACCCGACCTCGGCCTGCACCATGACGAGCGACCGCTCGATCGACGGGAAGGTCGCGAGCAGGTGCAGCAGCACGGGCACGGAGATGTTGTACGGCAGGTTCGCGACGAGGTGCGTCGGCTCGACGTCGAGGTCCGAGGCGGCGACGGTCATGGCGTCCTGCTGCACGACGGTCAGCCTGGCGTCCGGCTGCATCGACGACACCGTCGACGGCAGCTTGGTGGCCAGGCGCTTGTCGATCTCGACCGCGGTGACGGGGGCGCCGGTCTCGGTGAGCCCGAGCGTCAACGACCCGAGCCCCGGGCCGATCTCGAGCACCTGTGCCGTCGGGGTCACACCGGCGACGGTCACGATGCGCCGCACGGTGTTGGCGTCGTGCACGAAGTTCTGCCCGAGCTTCTTCGTCGGGGTGACGTCGAGTTCGGCCGCGAGCTCCCGGATCTCCGCCGGGCCGAGCAGGGCGCCCACGACTACTCGTCCACCGTCACGGGCTCGGCGTCCCACGCGCCGTAGACGAGCTCGGTGTTCGAGGCGATCTGGGCCGCGAGCATCGAGGCGTCCGTGCCGAGCGTCTCCGCCATCGACCGCAGGGTGAGCGGGATGAGGTACGGCGCGTTCGGGCGGCCACGGAACGGGGTGGGCGTCAGGAACGGTGCGTCGGTCTCGATCATGATCAGGTGCCGCGGGGCGACGACCAGGGCTTCACGCAGCAGTGCGGCGTTCTTGAACGTCACGGTGCCGGCGAACGACATGTACCAGCCGCGCTCGGCGCAGAGCCGGGCGAGGTCCGGACCGCCGGAGAAGCAGTGGAAGACGGTGCGCTCCGGGGCACCCACGCGGTCGAGGACCTCGACCACGGCGTCGTGCGCGTCGCGGTCGTGGATCGTCAGCGCGAGGTCGTGCTCCTTCGCGATGCGGATGTGCTCCTCGAACGAACGGACCTGGGCGTCGCGGCCGTCCTCGCCGGTGCGGAAGAAGTCGAGACCGGTCTCACCGATCGCCCGGACCCGCGGCAGCCCAGCAAGACGCTCGATGCCAGCGAGGTGCTCGTCGAGCAGCCCCTGCTCCTGCAGCACGGGCGCTTCGTTCGGGTGCAGCGCGACGGCCGCGAGGACCCGGGGCTCCCGAGCCGCGATCGACGCGGACCACTCCGAGGTGGCGAGGTCGGTGCCGACCTGCACGACACCGCGCACGCCGACGCTCGAGGCACGGTCGAGGTGCTCGCGGTACTCGAGCGGACCGTCACCCCCGTCGCCGACGCCGTCGGCGATCTCCATGTGGGTGTGGTTGTCGTACACCGGTACGACGAGCGCCTGCGGCAGCGGCGGGTACGTCAGGTCGCGCTTCGAGCCACCGGACGCCCCGTCGCCGCGGGACCGGACGTGCGGCTCGGCGTCGGTCACGCGGAGACCTGCTCGATCCGGGGGAACAGCCCGCTCTCGAGCGGCACCACGTGCGACGCACCCTGCCACTCGTACGCGCGGTCGACCCGCTGCTCGGCGACGGACCCGCCGGCGCCGATCGAGGCCCAGAGCTTCTCGGTCGCCTTCGGCATGACCGGGGACAGCAGGACGGTGACGGTGCCGAGGCCGCGGAGCGCGGTGGTCAGGACCGTGCCGAGGCGCTCGCGGTTGGCGTCGTCCTTCGCCAGGGCCCACGGCGCCTGCTCGGTGATGTACCCGTTCAGGGCGTCGACGAGCTCCCAGACGCTGGCGATGGCCTCGTGCGGGGCGAAGGCCGCGATGGCGGCGTCGGCACGCTCGGTGACCGACACGGCCAGGGCGTCGATCGCCTGGTCGGACTCGGTCAGCGCACCGCGCTCCGGGACCTCGCCGTCGCAGTACTTCTGCAGCATGGCGACCAGGCGGGACGCCAGGTTGCCGTAGCCGTTCGCGAGCTCGGCCTGGTAGCGCGCCGAGATGTCTTCCCAGCTGAAGTTGCCGTCCTGCCCGAAGGTGATGGCACGCAGGAAGTAGTAGCGGAAGGCGTCGGACCCGAACGTGTCGGTGATCTCCGACGGCGCGATGCCGGTCAGCTTCGACTTGGACATCTTCTCGCCGCCGACGAGCAGCCAGCCGTGGCCGAAGACGCGCTCCGGCACCGGCAGCCCGGCGGCCATGAGCATCGCCGGCCAGATGACGGCGTGGAAGCGGGCGATGTCCTTGCCGACGATGTGGACGCTCGGCCAGAGGCGCTTGAAGGCCTCGTCGTCGTCGGTGCCGTAGCCGAGCGCCGTGACGTAGTTGAGCAGGGCGTCGAACCACACGTACAGCACGTGGTCGCTGTCCCAGGGGATCTTGATGCCCCAGTCGAAGCTGGAACGCGAGATCGACAGGTCGCGGAGCCCCTGCTTGACGAACGAGATGATCTCGTTGCGGACGCTCTCGGGCTGGATGAACAGCGGGTTCGACTCGTACAGGTCGAGCAGGCGCTGCTCGAAGTCGGACATCCGGAAGAAGTAGTTGCGCTCGGCCAGCACCTCGACCGGGATCGAGTGGATCGCGCAGACCTGCTGGCCCTCGTACGCACCCGTACCGGCGACCAGGTCGCTCGGCTGCTTGTACTCCTCGCAGCCCACGCAGTAGAAGCCCTCGAACTCGCCGGCGTAGATGAAACCGTCGTCGTACAGCTTCTGCAGGAACGCCGTCACGCCGCGCTCGTGCCGTTCGTCGGTGGTGCGGATGAAGTCGTCGTTCGCGACGTCGACCGTGTCGAGCAGTGGCTTCCAGGCGTCGTTGACCAGCCGGTCGGCCCATTCCTTGGGCGAGACGTCGTTCGCCGAGGCGGTGCGCAGGATCTTCTGCCCGTGCTCGTCGGTGCCGGTGAGCAGCCAGGTGTCGTCACCGCGCTGCCGGTGCCAGCGCGCGAGGAAGTCCGCGGCGACCTCGGTGTAGGCGTGCCCGATGTGGGGCACGTCGTTCACGTAGAAGATCGGCGTGGTGATGCTGAACGAGGACCCGGCGGACATGCGGACCATCCTACGGGCGCACCGAACCCTGATGACGCGTGCGGCGGTGGACTGTGGAGAACCGGGTCCGGGAGGCCCGTGACGGGCCCGCCCCGCGCCTCCAGACCGGCGGACGCGAACGTGACGAGCCCCGCTCAGCGCGCCGCGAGCGCCCCTTCGTAGAGGTCCCGCTTCGACAGCCCGGTCGCGTCCGCGACCGCCGCGGCGGCCTCCTTCATGCGCATGCCGGCGGCCACCCGCTCGAGCACCAGGCGCACGCCGTCGTCGAGCGTGGCTTCTTCGGTGGCCTCCGCGGCGCCGGCGACGACGATGCAGATCTCGCCCCGGACGCCCTCGGACGCCCACGCGACGAGTTCGTCCAGCGGCCCACGGCGGACCTCTTCGTACAGCTTCGTGAGTTCACGGCAGACCGCGGCGCGTCGGTCGCCCCCGAACCCGACGGCCATGTCCGCCAGGGTCTCGGCCAGCCGGTGCGGCGACTCGAAGAACACCATCGTCCGCTGCTCCCCCGCCAGCGACTGGAACACCCGGCGGCGCTCGCCGGCCTTGCGGGTCGGGAACCCCTCGAACGTGAAGCGGTCGGTGGGCAGCCCGGAAACGGCGAGCGCCATGAGCACGGCCGACGGCCCGGGCAGGGCGGTGACGGTGACCCCGGCGGCCGCGGCGGCCTCGACGAGGGGGAAGCCGGGGTCGCTGATCGCGGGCATGCCGGCGTCGGTCAGGACCACGACGTCCTCGTCGCGGGCGAGCTCGACGACCTCGGACGCCTTCGCCCGTTCGTTGTGCTCGTGCAGGGCGATGAGCCGCGGACGGTTCTCGATGCCGAGGGCGCGCATCAGGTGGATGGCGGTCCTGGTGTCCTCCGCCGCGACGACCGTGGCGTTGGAGAGGGTCTCGACGAGACGGCGCGAGGCGTCCCCGAGGTTGCCGATGGGCGTTGCTGCGAGGACGATCACGCACCCATTGTCCCCGCACCGCGACGCCGGCGCGGCCCCGGGGCGGTCGCGGGGCGGCTGCGTCGGCGCGAGCAGCCCCGTCGCAGCGGGGACATGTGGTCGATCCGTAGGATGCTCAGCGATGACCAGCGAGCTGACCGACGACCGCACGGCCGTGCCCGACGGGCCGGTCGGCTCGCGCCTGGACGACTGGTGGGGGCGGGTGCTCTCCACGTCGCAGCGCGTCGCCGTGTGGCGGTGGACGGGTCCGCTCGCGGTGACGCTCCTCGCCGCCGTGCTGCGGCTGGTGAACCTCGGCAACCCGCACTCGCTCGTGTTCGACGAGACGTACTACGTCAAGGACGGCTGGTCGATCGTGCACCTCGGGTACGAGGGCACCTGGCCCGCGAACCCGAGCGGGGACGGCGCCCCGACGACCGACGACCGGTTCGTCCGCGGTGAGACGGACGTCTTCACGAGTGCCGCGGAGTTCATCGCGCACCCCCCGCTCGGCAAGTACCTCATCGGCCTCGGGATGCTGCTGTTCGGGGCGGACAACTCGTTCGGCTGGCGTTTCACGGTGGCCGTGCTCGGCATCGCGACGGTGTTCCTCACCGCGGTGATCGCCCGGTCGCTGTTCCGTTCGACGATGATCGGCACGCTCGCCGGCTTCCTGCTCGCGATCGACGGGCAGGCGATCGTGATGTCGCGGGTGACGCTCCTCGACGGCATCCTGACCTTCTTCGTCGTCCTCGGGTTCGGGGCGCTGCTGCTCGACCGCCGGCAGAGCCAACGGCGGCTCGACGAGTGGGTCGCCGCCCGCGCCGCCGCGGGCCGGACCACCCTGTGGGGGCCGGTGTTCTGGTGGCGGCCGTGGCTGTTCGCGATGGGCCTGGCCCTCGGGTTGGCGGCGGCGACGAAGTGGTCGGGGATGTACTTCCTGGCGTTCTTCGCCGTGTACTCCGTGCTGAGCGACATGATGATGCGCCGCCGCGCCGGGGTCGAGTTCTGGTCGTCGAGCGCGCTGCTGCAGCAGGCACCGGTGTCGTTCCTGCTGACCGTGCCGATCGCCGCGGTGACCTACGTGGCGTCGTGGACCGGCTGGTTCGTCTCGAAGGACGGATGGGACCGCAACTGGCTGTCCTCGGGCGGCGAACGCTGGACCGGGCTGCTCGCCTGGGTGCCGGACAGCCTGCAGAACTGGTGGCACTACCAGTCGGAGATCTACGCCTTCAACATCGGGCTGCACACCCCGCACTCGTACCAGGCGAACCCGCTGCTCTGGCTCGTGATGCAGCGCCCCACGTCGATGTTCTACGTCGGCACGGACGCCGGGCAGGACGGCTGCTGGGCGAACCGCTGCGGCGAGGCGATCACCGGCATCGCGAACCCGTTCATCTGGTACGCCTCGGTCATCGCGACGGTGGCGCTGCTCGTGCTCTGGGTCCTGCGCCGGAAGTGGGAGTACGGCCTCGTCCTGCTCGGCGTCGCGGCGGGGTACCTGCCCTGGCTGATGTACGTCGACCGGACGGTGTTCCAGTTCTACACGATCGCCTTCGAGCCCTACATGGTGATGGCGCTGGCCGCCGCGATCGGGTTGGTGCTCGGCAGGCGGAGCGACGAACGGTCACGCCGGTCACGGGCGATCCTGTGGGTCGGCGTGTACCTGGGCGTCGTCGTGCTCGCCTCGGTCTACTGGTACCCGATGTGGACGGCGATGCAGGTGCCGTGGGACTTCGTCCGGTCGCACTACTGGATCCCCAGCTGGCTGTAGCCGGCCTGGCAGGTCCGGCCGGTCCGGTCGCGCTCGTCGCGCTGGGCGCTCTGGTGGCGACCACAGCCGGACTGGAGGCCCGTGGCGGCGCCGCCACGGGCCTCCCCTGCTTCCGTGGTCAGGACTGCGCGTGCAGCGCGCGCTCGATCGACTCGCGGTCCAGCGGGTCGCCGAGCATCGGCGCGGTGTCGTCCGTGCCCGGCAGGACGCCCTGGATCAGGAGTTCCGCGTAGCGGCGCCAGGCGTCCGGGTCGTGCTCGCGGGTGGCGTCGGCGACCGAACCGACCATCGCGGTGAGCATCGGCAGGTCCCGGTAGTCGAAGCCGGGGCGGACGACGCCGGCGGTCTCGGCACGGCCGATGATCGCGGCGACCTGCCGTTCGAGCCGGTCGCGCTCCTGCACGATGGACGGACGGGCCTTGCCGGCACGGACGATGGCGTCGGCGAGGGCACGGTCGCGTGCACGGAACGCGAAGACGCCCATCAGGTACACCCGGAGCGCCTCGCGCGGGTCGGACACGTCCGCGGCGCGCGCTGCGGCGTCGTTCATGGCCTCGAACTTCGTGGCGAGCAGCGCCTCGATCAGGGAGTCCTTGTCGGCGAACCGTCGGTAGACGGTGCCGACCCCGACACCGGCCTCGTGCGCGATGTCGTTCAACGTGACGGAGAGCCCGCGCTCCGCGAAGCACTTGCGTGCCGTCTGCAGGATCAGCTCGCGGTTGCGCGCTGCGTCGGCGCGCAGCGGTCGCTCGAGGTCGGACGCGGACTCGGTGGTGCTCACGATCCGACCGTAGTTGCACTTTCTGGGAACAAGTGGATGCCCTCCTTCCGTTTCGGTCTACACTGGCCACAAACGGATGCCTCGCATCCGGTTTCGTCACCACCACATCTCGGGAGTGCCCGACGGCGCGCACCTCCACCCCACCCTCCAACCTTCTCGAAGGAGGCTGCCGTGACGGCAGAACACACCGTGCCGACCCCCACCGGGACAGCACCCACGACTCCGGGCACCACCCCCGCCAAGAGCAACCACCGCTGGATCGCCCTGGCGGTCATCGCCCTCGCACAGCTGATGGTCGTGCTCGACGCGACCATCGTGAACATCGCCCTGCCCTCGGCCCAGGCCGACCTGGACTTCGGTACCGACCAGCGACAGTGGATCGTCACCGCGTACTCGCTGGCGTTCGGCTCGCTGCTGCTGCTCGGCGGTCGTCTCGGCGACCTGTTCGGCCGCAAGAACACCTTCATCATCGGGCTCGTCGGCTTCGCCGTCGCCTCGGTGCTCGGCGGCCTCGCCGACTCGTTCGGCCTGCTCGTCGCGGCCCGCGCACTGCAGGGTGTCTTCGGCGCGCTGCTCGCCCCGTCCGCGCTCGGCATGCTGACCACCACGTTCCGCGACCCCAAGGAACGCGGTCGCGCGTTCGGCATCTTCGGGTCCATCGCCGGCTCGGGTGCGGCCATCGGCCTGCTGCTCGGCGGCGTGCTGACCGAGTACGCCTCGTGGCGCTGGTGCCTCTACGTCAACGTCGTCTTCGCCGTGCTCGGCGTGATCGGCGCACTCGTCTTCATGGAGAAGCCGCCGAAGGTCGAGCGTCCGCGCATCGACGTGCTCGGCGTCATCACCATCACGCTCGGGCTGGTCGGCGTCGTCTACGGGTTCTCGAACGCCGAGACGAACGGCTGGGACTCACCCGTCACGATCGCCATGCTCGCCGGCGGTGTCGTGCTGATCGCCGCGTTCGTGTTCATCGAGACCCGCGTCGCCCACCCGCTGCTGCCCCTGCGCGTCGTGCTCGACCGTGACCGCGGCGGCTCGTTCATCGCGATCGGCCTCGTCGCGATCGGCATGTTCGGCATCTTCCTGTTCCTGACCTACTACCTGGAGCAGACCCTCGGGTTCAGCTCGCTGCAGACCGGTCTCGCGTTCCTGCCGATGCCGCTGTCGATCATGATCTCGGCGACGCAGATCGGTGGCCGCCTGCTGCCGCGCGTCGGGCCGAAGGTGCTCATCTTCGCCGGTGGCCTGGTCGCCGCGACCGGGCTCCTGCTGCTGCTCCGCACCGACCTGGACAGCTCCTACGCGGGCACCGTCCTGCCGGCGCTGATCGTGATCGGCCTCGGCATGGGCACGATCTTCTCGTCCGCGATGAACACCGCGACGACCGGGGTCGCCCGGGCCGACGCCGGTGTGGCCTCGGCGACGGTCAACACCATGCAGCAGATCGGTGGCTCGATCGGTACGGCGCTGCTGTCGACGATCTTCGCGGACGTCGTGTCGAACAGCCTGTCCGGGCTGACCGCCGCGCCGACCAAGCTGCAGCAGGCCCAGGCCACGCTCGACGGGTACCACGTGGCGTTCGGCATCTCGGCCGGCGTGCTCGTGCTCGTCGCCCTGGCCGGCGGACTGCTCATCAACCGGCAGTCGGTGCGGGTCGAGCGGTTCGCACGTGCCGGGTCCGCCACGACCGGGAGCATCCCCGCCGCGGCGCACTGACGCTCGCGCTGCTGCGCGTCTTCGGCCCGTTCCGGTTCTGCCGGGGCGGGCCGTCGTGCGTGGGGGCGGCGGCGGGGCGCGGCGGGGGCGGCGACACCCGTTCCACGACGATCCACCTGTCGAACGACGCGTGCATCGTCGATCGATGCGCACGCACTCGGCGCCTGCGCATATTCCGACATACCACTCGTCGAACGACTGGTGCATCGTCGATCACTGCCCACGCATGCACCTACCCCTACCCCCGGTTGCGCCGTGTGTCCACGTCCCTGGCCCACGTCAGGGGTGCGGATTATGGTGTGCGACATGGCCCCCGTCCTGACCTCACCACTCGTGTCGACGCAGTGGCTCGCAGACCACCTCGGTGCTGACGAGCTCGTCGTGCTCGACGCCTCGGTGCACACCGTCGGGGCCGGGTTCGACACCACCTGGCTCCCCGGACGGGACGCCCACGAGCAGCGCGGTCACGTGCCCGGCGCCCGCTTCGCCGACCTGATCGACGACTTCTCCGCCGCCGACGCAGACGTCCCGTTCACCCGCCCCGGCGCCGAGCGCTTCGAGGTCGCCGCGGCACAGCTCGGCGTGACGAACACCTCGACCGTGGTGGTCTACGACGACAGCGTCGGCGAGTGGTCGGCACGCCTGTGGTGGATCTTCCGTTCGTTCGGCTTCGACTCGGTCGCGGTGCTCGACGGTGGCTTCACGAAGTGGCGCGACGAGGGCCGCCCCGTCCGCGTGGGCGCACTCCGCACGCCCGCGACGCCGTCCGACCCCGATGCCGGTGCGTTCCTGGCCGGGGAAGAACGTGCGCTCTGGGCCGACCACGACCGCGTCACCCGTGCGGTCTCCGGCGAAGAGCCGGCGTCCCTGGTGTTCGCCGCGCCCTGGGCCGCCCTCGGTGACGACCACCCGCCGATCGTGCCGGGCAGCACCCCGATCACGGCGGACACCCTGGTGGACCCCGAGACGAACGCGTACCTGCGCGGCGCCGAGCTCGAGCGTGCCTTCGCCGCGGTGATCGGTGCCGACGAGATCGTCACGTACTGCGGGGTGGGCAGCGCCGCGTGCGTCGACGCCCTCGCCCTGACGGTGCTCGGGCACGACCGAGTGAAGGTCTACGACGGTTCGCTGGCCGACTGGTGGCGGCACGAGCAGCTCGCCTCCTGACGGAACCGATCGCGGAACGACGGCGGCGCCCGGCCGACGGCCGAGCACCGACAGCCGAGGACCGACGGACACACCGCACTACCGTTGCACCATGAGCACCAGACGCGCGGTCATCCTCGGCGGCACCGGCGGTATCGGCTCGGCCGTCGCACGAGAGCTCCTCGACGCCTCGGGCCGCGGCGGCGACGACTGGCAGGTGGACGTCCTCGCACGCCGAGGCGGCCCCGCAGCGGACGCGCTGACCGCTTCCGGAGCCACGTTCACGCCCGGCGACCGCCGCGACCGATCCGTCCTGCGTGACCTGCTCCGCCCCGGAGCCGACCTGCTCGTCGACACCGTCGGCCTGACCCGCGACGACGCCCAGCAGCTCCTGCCGTTCCTCGACGACGTCGGCTCGACGGTCTTCGTCTCGTCCAGGTCGGTGTACGCCGACGAGCAGGGGCGGCACGCGAACTCGCTCGACAAACCGGTGTTCGGCGGCGCGGTCACCGAGATCCAGCCGACCGTCACCGCCGGCGACGGGGACCCCACGAGTCGTGACGGCTACGGCGCCGCGAAGGTGGCGGCCGAGCAGGTCCTGCTCGACCACGGTGCCCCGGTCACGGTGCTCCGCCCGTCGAAGGTGTACGGCGTCGGCATCGGCCGCCCGCGGGAGTGGTTCGTCGTCCGCCGCGTGCTCGACGGCCGGGACCGCATCCTGCTCGCCGACCACGGCCGCGGTGTGGACCACACGACGGCGGCGAGCGGCATCGGGTCGCTCGTCCGGCTCGTCGCGGACGCGCCGGACCGCCGGATCCTCAACGTCGCCGATGCCTCGGCCCCGACCGCGCTCGAGATCGTGCGGACGATCGGCGGACACCTGGACCACCGGTTCGACGAGGTCCTGCTCGACGAGGACGCGCCCGCGTTCGTGGGTGGCACGCCATGGTCGTCACGACCGCCGTTCGTCCTCGACACCACGGCGGCACGCGCCCTCGGGTGGGAACCACCGGAGTTCGCGACCGCCGTCGCCCCCGAACTCGACTGGCTGGTCGAGACCGCCCACGCGACGCCCGCCGACGGCGACGTCCCGTGGGCCGACGACCCGTTCTGGGAGCACATGTTCGACTACGGTCCCGAGGACGCCGCACTCGCACTCCTCTCCCTCAACCTGGGCTGACACGGTGTCCCGGTCGGAGGTCCTGTTCATCGGCGGACGTTCCGGCGTGGGCAAGTCCACGGCAGCTGAGGCGCTGCACGACCTGCTCGTCGCGGCGGACGTCCGGCACGCGGTGATCGAGGGCGACCTGCTCGACCTCGCGCACCCTGCACCGCACGTCGAACACCCCGAGGCGCGCATGGCCGAGCGGAACCCAGCCACGATCTGGGCCGGCTACCGGGCGATCGGTCACCGCCGGCTCGTATACACGAACACCGTGTCCGTGCTCGAGCACGAGCGCCTCGCTGCGGCGATGGCGACGATCCGTTGGTGCACGTCGTCCTGCTCCGCGCATCCGACGACACGACCGCCGACCGGCTCGCACGACGAGCGGGCGGTGCGGTCCCGCAGGCGCAGCTCGCGCACAGCACGCGGACGGCCGGGAGGCTCGACTCGGCCACCGCGGACACGGTCACCCGGGTGGACACCGAGGGCCAGAGCCCCGCCCAGGTGGCCGCACGGCTCGCGTCGATCACGGGGTGGCTCGAGCGCTGATCTCCCCGCACGGCCTGTGCAGAGCGGGCCTTCCGTCCACAGTTGTCCCCGGGCGGTGGTCCGCCCAGTCGGGGGCGGGCACGCTGGAGCCATGAACGACAACCGCCTCGGTACCACGGTCAGCCCCTACCTGCGTCTGCACGCCGACAACCCTGTCGACTGGCGCGAGTGGGGTCCCGAGGCGTTCGCCGAAGCGCGCGAGCGCGGGGTCCCGGTGCTGGTGTCCGTCGGGTACGCCACGTGCCACTGGTGCCACGTCATGGCGCGCGAGAGCTTCGACGACCCGGAGATCGGCGAGTTGCTGCGGCGGGACTTCGTGTCGGTGAAGGTCGACCGCGAAGAACGGCCGGACGTCGACGCGAGCCTGATGGCCTCGGCGAGTGCGTTCACGCAACAGCTCGGCTGGCCGCTGACGACGTTCCTGACGCCCGACGGCCACGTCTTCTTCGCGGGGACGTACTTCCCGCCCACTCCCGTCGGGCAGGTCCCGGCGTTCCGGCAGATCCTGGCCGCGGTGCTCGACGCCTGGACCGAGCGTCGGCACGAGGTCGACGCGAACGCCTCGGCCATCGCGACGGCGATCCGGCAGGGTGCCGTGGCGGACGCGACCGCCCGCTCGGGCGAGGGTGGCGCCGGAGCCGACCCGGGCCTCCCGTCCGTCGACGCCATCCGGGCCGTCACGGACCAGCTGTCCCAGGCAGAGGACACCACCTACGGTGGTTTCGGCGGCGCGCCGAAGTTCCCGAGCACACCGCTGCTCGAGTTCCTCGCCGACGCGGCGGCCGACGGCGACGCCGAGGCCGACGGGCTGCTCGACCGGTCGTTGCACGCGATCCGCGCGTCCGAGCTGACCGACGCCGACGGCGGCGTCTTCCGGTACGCGACCAAACGTGACTGGAGCGTGCCGCACTACGAACGGATGCTCTACGACAACGCGGGGCTGCTCGCAGTCGCGGGTGCCGAACAGGCCCGCGGCATCGCCGACTTCCTCCGCGACACCCTGCGCCGTGCCGACGGGGCGTTCGTCGCCGCGCAGGACAGCGAGTCGACCATCGACGGCCGTCGGGTCGAGGGCGAGTGGTACCGCCGACCGGTCGCCGAGCGCGCCCAGCTCGACCCGCCGCCACTGGACGACCAGGTGCTCACGGGCTGGAACGGCCTGGCGATCCGGGGGCTCGCGATCGCCGGCGCACGGCACGGCGACCCGGAACTCGTCGCGCTCGCGCGGGGCGCGGCCGACGCGGTCCTCGCCGCCCATGTGCAGGACGGCCACGTGACGGTGCGGTCCAGCACACCGCGCGGAGTCTCCTCTGCACCGGCCACCGTCGAGGACGTCGGCCTGCTCGCCGAAGGGCTGCTCGAACTGGCCCTGGTGACGGGCGAGGTCTCCTACGCGACCGTCGCACGCTCGCTCGTCGACGACGGCCTGGCCGAGCGCTTCGACGTCGACCCGGTGCTGGCCTCGGCGGGGACGGCCACGGGGGAACAGCCACAGACCGCGATGCGGTCCGGCACCGTGGCGCTGGCCTCGGCCGCCGCGACACTCGGGGCGCTGACGGGCGACGAGGCACTGCGGGGCGCCGCGGCACGACTCGTCGCCGACCGCGCCCGCACGGGGACCGAGCGACCCCTCGGTCACGCGGATGCCCTCGGTGTCGCCCTCGCCCTGCAACGGCCGTCACGGGAGATCGTCGTCGTCACGAGCGACACCGACGACCCGATGCGGGCCGTCGCACACCGCGCTCGGCGCCCCGGAACGGTCGTCGCCGCCACGACGCCGGAACAGGCACGCGACTGGGCCGAGGCGGGGTTCTCGTTGTTCGAGGGACGCGACGTGCTCGACCCTGCCGCGTACGTCTGCCACGACCGGGTGTGCGAACTGCCGTCCCGGTCGGCGGACGCCCTGGCCCGGCAGATCGCCTGACGCCCCTCCTGCCCGGCGCGCCTGTATCCTGGAATGCTCATGTCTTCTCCGCTGCCCGCCATCACGTACCCGCCCGAACTGCCGGTCTCGCAGCGGCGGGACGACATCGCGGCTGCCATCCGTGACAACCAGGTGGTCATCGTCGCCGGGGCCACCGGCTCGGGCAAGACGACGCAGCTGCCGAAGATCTGCCTCGAGCTCGGTCGTGAGCACATCGGGCACACCCAGCCCCGCCGGATCGCGGCCCGGACCATCGCCGAGCGTGTGGCGGAAGAACTGGGCGGCGGGGAGCTCGGCGGGCTCGTCGGCTACCAGGTCCGGTTCACCGACAAGGTCAGCTCCGAAACCCGCGTGAAGCTGATGACCGACGGCATCCTGCTGAACGAGATCCACTTCGACCGCGACCTGAAGCGGTACGACACGATCATCATCGACGAGGCGCACGAGCGGTCCCTGACGATCGACTTCCTGCTCGGCTACCTGAAGCGGCTGCTCCCCCGTCGCCCCGACCTGAAGCTCATCATCACGAGTGCGACGATCGACCCGGAGTCGTTCTCGAAGCACTTCGACGACGCCCCCATCATCGAGGTGTCCGGCCGCACCTACCCGGTCGAGATCCGGTACCGCCCCCTCGTCGCCGAAGACCAGGACGACGACGCCGACGACGAGTCGGACTCCCGCACCGGCGACAGCGGCAACGCAGCCGACGACCGCGACACCCTGCAGGGCATCACCGACGCCCTCGACGAGCTGGCGCAGGAGGACCCGGGCGACGTGCTCGTGTTCCTGTCCGGCGAGAACGAGATCCGCGACGCGCAGGACGCGATCGAGGGCAAGCGCTACCCGGGCACCGAGGTCCTGCCGTTGTACGGCCGCCTGTCCGCCGCCGACCAGCACCGGGTCTTCGAGCGCCGGCACACACCGGGCATCCGCCGTCGTGTCGTCCTCGCCACGAACGTCGCCGAGACCTCACTGACCGTGCCCGGCATCAAGTACGTGATCGACACGGGGACGGCACGCATCTCGCGGTACTCGCCGCGTGCCAAGGTGCAGCGCCTGCCGATCGAGGCGATCTCCCAGGCCAGCGCCAGTCAGCGCTCCGGTCGAGCGGGCCGCACGAGTGCCGGCATCGCGATCCGGCTCTACTCCGAAGACGACTTCGGCCGGCGCCCCGAGTACACCGACCCCGAGATCCTCCGCACGAACCTCGCCGCGGTGATCCTGCAGATGATCTCGCTCGGCTTCGGGGACATCGAGTCGTTCCCGTTCCTGCAGCCGCCGGACAGCCGCGGCGTGAAGGACGGCCTCGACCTGCTCCGCGAGCTCCGGGCCGTCGACAAGGACGGCCGCATCACGAAGTCCGGGCGACAGCTGACCCGGCTGCCGATCGACCCCCGGCTCGGTCGCATGGTGCTCGAGGCCGGGCGACAGGGCGTCGGGCGCGAGGTCATCGCCATCGTCAGCGCCCTGAGCATCCAGGACCCCCGCGAGCGCCCCCTCGAGAAGCGCGCGCACGCCGATCAGCTGCACGCCCGGTTCGCCGACCCGACGAGCGACTTCCTGACCCTGCTGAACCTCTGGAACCACATCGAGGACCAGCAAGAGGAGCTGTCGTCGAGCGCGTTCCGCCGGCTGTGCAAGGCCGAGTTCCTGAACTACCTGCGCATCCGCGAGTGGCAGGACCTGTACCGGCAGCTCTCCCGTGCCGCGAAGCAGGTCGACGTCCGAGTCGGGCAAGCCCGCTCCGACGACGGCGACGCCGTGCACCGCGCGCTGCTCTCCGGACTCCTCAGCCAGATCGGGCTGCGCGACCGCGAGAAGCGCGACTACCTGGGCTCGCGGAACACCCGGTTCGTGGTGTTCCCGGGCAGCGTGCTCGCGAAGAAGCAGCCGGACGCCGTGATGGCCGCCGAGCTCGTCGAGACGAGCCGGTTGTTCGCCCGGACGGTCGGCCGGATCGACCCCGCCTGGGTGGAGCCGCTCGCCGGTGACCTGCTCAAGCGCACCTACGGCGAACCGCACTGGGAGAAGAAGCAGGGGGCGGTCGTCGCCTACGAGCGGGTGACCCTGTTCGGCGTCCCGATCGTGCAGCGCCGCCGCGTGCAGTACTCGCGGATCGACCCGGAACACTCCCGCGAGCTCTTCATCCGGCACGCCCTGGTCGAGGGTGAGTGGGAATCGCAGCAGGCCTTCGACCGCGCCAACCGGAAGCTCCGCAAGGAACTCGAGCAGCTCGAGGAGCGCACCCGCCGCCGGGACATCCTGCTCGACGACGAGAACGTCTACGAGTTCTACGACGCCCGCATCCCGGCCGACGTCGCCACGACGCGCGACTTCGAGGGGTGGTGGCGCACCACCCGGCGTGAGCAGCCGGAGCTGCTCACGATGCGCCGGTCGGACCTGCTGGACGAATCAGCGGCCGAGGCCGCCGAGGACGACGTCGAGTACCCGACCCAGTGGCGGAGCGGCGACCAGCGTCTCGCCATCCAGTACCGCTTCGAGCCCGGCGCACAGGACGACGGCGTCAGCGTGCAGGTCCCCCTCGCGCTCCTGCCCCGGATGCGTGAAGAGGGCTTCGACTGGCAGGTGCGCGGCCTCCGCAAGGAACTCGTCACCGCGCTCATCAAGTCGCTGCCGAAGCAGATCCGCAAGAACGTCGTGCCCGCAGCCGACTGGGCCGAGAAGATCGTCGCCGAGCTGCCCGACGACGCCCCGACCGAGCCGACGGAGTCGTTCCGCGCCACCCTCGCCAAGGCGATCCAGCGCATGACCTACGTCCCGGTCTCCGAGTCCGACTTCGACCTGTCCCGCGTCCCCGCGCACCTGCTGCCGACGTGGGCCGTGGTCGACGAGCGTGGTCGCCGGGTCGAGACCGGCAAGGACCTGTCGGCCCTGCAGACCAAGCTCAAGGACCGGACCCAGCAGAGCGTCGCCTCCGCCACGGCGAAGGGCGCAGGACGGACAGGAGGCGCGGCTCGCGTCGCATCCGCCGGTGCCGGTCGTCCGCTGGAACAGTCCGGACTCACCGCCTGGCCCGACCAGGACCTGCCGCAGGCCCTCGACACCAAGCAGGCCGGCGGCGTCATCCGCGCGTACCCGTCCCTGGTCGAGGAAGGCACGGGTCCGAAGGCGACCGTCGGCGTGCAGCTGCTCGCCACTCCGTCGGACCGGGTCGTCCGGATGCCCGCCGGGGTCCGCCGTCTGGTGATGCACGCGGTGCCGTCGCCCGTTTCGTACATCCAGTCGCACCTGACTGCGCAGGAGAAGCTCGCCCTCGCGGCCAGCCCCTACCCGTCGACCGCCGCGCTGTTCGACGACGTCCTGGCCGCCGTGGTCGACGCCGGCATCCGTCGGACCCACCCGGACGGCCTCGTCTTCACGAAGGCAGAGTTCGAGTCGGTCCGCGATGCCGTTTCGGCCACCGTCGTCGACACGATGTTCACCGCCGTGTCCGAGGTCGCGGCCGTCCTGGCGGCGCAGCGCTCCGCCGAACGGGCACTCAAGCAGGCGAACTCGATGTCGCTGCTCGCCGCCCTCAGCGACATGCGGCAGCAGATGGAGCGCCTGGTGTTCCCCGGGTTCGTCGCCGTCGCGGGGCTCGACCGGCTGCGCCGCATCCGCGTGTACCTGCAGGGCATCGAGGCCCGCGTGCAGAAGCTGCTGCAGAACCCCGGGCGAGACGCAACCTGGATGCGCGAGGTCACCGTGGCGACCGACCGCTACACCGATGCCGGCGGCACCTTCCCGCCCGCGGTCGGAGCGCACCCGGAGCTCGTGCACGCTCGGTGGATGCTCGAGGAGTTCCGGCTCAGCCTGTTCGCGCAGGAACTCGGGACCGCCGAGACCGTCTCGTTGCAGCGGATCACGAAGGCCCTGACCGCCGCACGCTGATGGGTCTACCGTGTCGGCCATGATCGGCACACTCGACGTCGTCGTCCTGGACTGTCCGGACACCCGCGCCCTCGCCCGCTTCTACGCCGAGCTGCTCGGCGGGGAGATCGTCGGCTTCGACGAGGACTGGGCGGAGCTCGCACTCCCGTTCACCGACCACCGTCCGATCCTGGCGTTCCAGCAGGTCGACGACTACCGGGCGCCGGACTGGCCGGGGCAGACGGTCCCGCAGCAGAGCCACCTCGACGTGAAGGTCGACGACCTCGACGACGGTGAGGCCGCGGTGCTCGCGATCGGCGCGACGGCCACGGGGTCGGGCACGGAGACGTTCCGCGTCTACCTCGACCCCGCGGGGCACCCGTTCTGCCTCATCCGGCCGTCGGACTGACCGGTTCGGTCGCGAGACCCTCGACCACGGTGACGTTCGGCAGCGCGGTGAGTGCTGCGCCGGGCAGGAACAGCTTCGCGGCGCGGCGCCCGGCACCGATGACGACCTCGGGGGCGTCGAGGACGCGCGCGTCGATGTAGAGCGGCCACGACGACGGCAGCCCGATCGGGGTGATGCCGCCGTACTCCATGCCGGTCAGCTCGACCGCTTCGTCCATCGGGGCGAAGCTCGCCTTGCGGACGTCGAGCAGCTGCTTCACGACCCGGTTCACGTCGAGCTTCGTCGATGCGAGGACGACACAGGCGGCGTAGCGGACCTCGTCGCCGCGCTTCCCTGCGACGACGATGCAGTTCGCGCCGCCGGCCAGCGGGTAGCCGTACGCCTCCGAGAACGCGGCGGTGTCGGCCAGGTCGGCGTCGATCGGGGCGCCCTCGATCTTCATGACGACCTCGGTCGGCAGCGCGACGAGGGCTTCGGCGACGGGGATCGCGAGGAATCCGGTGGCGACCAGGGCGGGAACACGTTCGAGCGTCGGCATGGCTCCACCGTAGGGAAGCGATCCCGCACGAGGGTGGAGCCATGACCGAACTCCGGGCGATCGACGTCGACCAGTGGCCCCGCCGGGAGCACTTCGAGCACTACCGGCACCGGGTGCCGTGTGCGTACGAGGTGACCGTCGAGCTCGACGTCACCGCCTTCGTCGAGCGCGTCCGAGCGACCGGCCGTCGGACCTACGCATCGCAGCTCTGGGCGATCGCGACCGTGGTGAACCGGCACGACGAGTTCCGGATGCAGCTGCTGGAGGACGGCTCCCCCGCCGTGTGGGACCGCGTCCACCCGATGTTCACCGTGTTCCATCCGGACACCGAGACGTTCTCCGCCCTGGTCGTGCCGTACGACGACGACTTCGGCACCTTCCACGACGCTGCGGTGTCGACGATGACGGAGTACCGCGACGACACTCGGATGTTCCCGCAGGACGACCGGCCCAGCAACGTGTTCGACGTCTCGACCCTGCCGGGAGCATCGTTCACCGGCTTCTCGTTGCAGGTGCGCGACGGCTGGGACCACCTGCTGCCGATCATCACGCTCGGCGGGTACCGGACCGCTGGTGACCGGACGCTGCTGCCGCTGGCGCTGCAGGTCAACCACGCGGCTGCCGACGGCTTCCACACGACCCGGCTGCTGCGCGAGCTCGAGGAGCTGTTCGCCGACCCTGGCTGGCTCGGCTGACCTTGCCCGTCGCTCCACCGCATCTCCTACGCTGACCCCATGACGTCGCAGTCGGAGTCCCTCGCCCGCAAACGCATCGGGCTCGTCGGCGCGGGCGGCATCTCCGTCGCCCACCTGCCCGGGCTGCTCCGCCTGGGCGACGTGGTGGTGCACGCTCGCGAGGGCGCCCACGAACTCGTCGCCGCGTTCACCGACACCGCCCGGGCCGAGGGCAGCACGATCACCGTCGCCGACAGCCTCGACGAGCTCCTCGCCGTGGTCGACGTCGTCGACGTGGTGGTCCCGACGCACGCCCACGCCGAGGTCGTCCGTGCGGCGATCGCAGCCGGCAAGGACGTCGTCTCCGAGAAGCCCCTGGCCCGGACCGACGCGGACGCGGCGGACCTGGCAGCCCGCGCTGCGGACGCAGGCGTGCAGCTCTACCCGGCCCAGGTGGTGCGCTGGTTCCCCGCGTACGCGCGGCTGCACGAGGCCGCGACCACGGGCCTCCTGGGCGACCTGGCGGTGTTGCGGTTCTCGCGGTCCGGCGCCTTCCCCACCCACGTCCCCTGGTTCGGCGACCGCGCCCTGTCGGGCGGGATCGTGATGGACCAGATGATCCACGACCTGGACATCGCGCGCTGGGTCGCAGGAGAGGTGACCCGTGTGTCGGCGGTGAGCGTCCGCGCGGGTTCCGAGGCGGAGCCGGTCGAGGCGGCGCACGTCCTGCTCACGCACGAATCGGGCGCGATCAGCCACGTCGCCGGGCTGTGGGGGCCGCAGCACCTGGCCTTCACGACCGAGTACTCGGTGACCGGGACGCTCGGCAGTCTGTCGCACTCGTCCCGGGCAGAGGAGGACACCCGCAGTGACCTCGCGGCACCGGCTTCCGTGGACGGTTTCCTGCCGACGGTCGACCCGGCGGACGATCCGTACGCGCTGGAGCTCGCCGACTTCCTCGCCGCGTTCGACGGTGGCGCATCGCCCCGGGTCAGCGTGGACGACGGCGTCGCCGCGGTGCGGATCGCGAACGCGGCGATCGCCTCGATCGAGTCCGGCCAGCCGGTCGAGGTCGCGCGGTGACGCTCCGGGTCGGGGTGCTCTCCTTCGCCCACACGCACGCCATCAGCTACCTCGGTGCCCTGGCGGCGATGCCCGACGTGGAGGTGCGCGGCACGGACCCGGGCGGGGTGTCCACGGGGACGGAACTCGGCGACCTGCGCGGCGCCGAACTGGCACGCGCGCTCGGCGCCGGGTACGCGGAGTCCGTCGACGAGCTGCTCGCCTGGGGTCCGGACGCGGTGATCGTCACGAGCGAGAACGCCCGGCACCGCGAGTTCGTCGAGCTCGCGGCGGCAGCGGGGGCACACGTGCTCTGCGAGAAGCCGCTCGCGACCTCATGGCAGGACGGCCTCGCCATCCGCGATGCGGTGGACCGCGCCGGGGTGCTGCTCATGATGGCGTTCCCGGTGCGCTTCGCCTCGGCGTTCGACCGGCTGCGCGCGACGCGGGACTCGGGCGCACTCGGCACGGTGTTCTCGGTGCGGGGCGCGAACAACGGCATGCTCCCGCTCGCCCGGGACTGGTTCACCGACGTCCGGCTGAGCGGAGGCGGCGCCCTCGTCGACCACGTCGTGCACGTCGCCGACCTGATCGACGGGCTGACCGGAGCGGCGCCGGTGTCCGTCACCGCCGTCGCCAACCGGGTGCTGCACGCCGACCGCGCGAACGCCGAGACCGCGGGGCTGGTGACCATCACGTACGACGACGGCACGATCGCGGCGATCGACTGCTCGTGGAGCCGACCGGACACGTCACCGGTGTGGGGTGGGCTGACGCTCGACGTCGCCGGGACCGGTGGCACGGTGTCGGTGGACTTCTTCGGGGCGGCTGCTCGCGGGCTCGACGCGGTCGGGGGCCGGCCGATCGAGCTCCGGTACGGTCCCGACCACGACCTGCCGATGCTCCGGACGTTCCTGGCGGCGGTGCGGTTCGGGGAGCAGCCGCAGCCGGACGTCGGGGTCGGACTCCGGACGCTGTCGATCGTGCTGGCGGCGCAGGAGTCGGTGCGGACGGGCAGGACGGTGCCGGTGCAGGTCGCGGGCTAGCTCCGCACCACACCGCACCACACCGTCGCCGCACGCCGCCCCACCCCTGCCCGCCCCGCGCTACGCTCGTCCCGATGCGCGCAACCGTGCGGGACGTGGCCGCCCTCGCCGGGGTGTCCCCGAAGACCGTCTCCAACGTCGTCAACGGCGGCGTGGTCGTGCGCCCGGAGACCCGCGAACGCGTCGAGCGGGCGGTCGCCGAGCTCGACTACGTGCCGAACCTGTCCGCCCGCGGGCTCCGGAACGGCCGCTCCGGAGCGATCGCGTTGACGCTGCCGGAGATGGGCAGCGCCTACTCCGCCGAACTCGCGCAGTCCTTCGTGGAACTCGCCCGCGAACGCGGCTGGGTCGTGCAGCTCGAGCAGACCGGCAACGACCCGGCCCGCGAACGCGAACTGGTCTCCCGTGCCCGCGCACACCTGGTGGACGGGCTGATCCTCAACCCGGTGTCGCTCAGCGCGAGCGTCCTGGCCTCGACCGAGGGGCTGCCGCCGACCGTCGTCATCGGCGAGGTCGAGCCCGAGCACGTCGACCAGGTGCACGTCGACAGCCGCGCGGCGGCCGAGCAGGTCACCGAACACCTCATCGCCCGCGGGCACCGGCTCATCGCGATCGTCGGGGCGTCACCCGAGGGTGCCGCGACGGCGACGAGCGAGCTCCGCGAACGCGGCTACACCGCCGCGCTCGACGTGGCCGGCATCACGCCCGACCCGTCGCTCCGGGTCCCGCTGCCGTCGTGGACCACGAGTTCCGCGGCGACGACCTTCGCGGCCTGGCTCGACGAGCACCCCCTGCCCGACGCCGTCTTCGCCTTCACCGACTCGATCGCGTTCGGGGTGCTGCACGTCCTGGCCGCCCGCGGGGTCCGGGTTCCCGAGCAGGTCAGCGTCATCGGGTTCGACGACGTCGACGCGGCCGCGTACGCGATCCCGTCGCTCAGCACGGTGTCGTTCGACCGTCGGGCCTTCGCGACGGCGGCGCTCGACCTGCTGACCCGGCGGATCGCGGACCGCGCGGCGGCGCCGGAGACCGTCGTCGTGCCGCACCGGATCGTCGAGCGCGCGAGCGTCGGCGACCGCCCGCGCTGACGCTGCTGCCGCGCCGCTGCCGCTGCGGCCGCCGCGCCGTTTCGCGCTGACCGACACCTCACGCGGCCGCGCGCCCACGAAGTGTCGCTCAGCGCGAAAGACCGCCAGCGCCGCCGCCGGAGCCGGAGCCGCCCCCGCCCTCGCCCGGGTCCGCCGCCGCCAGCACCGCCGACCGCGTCCGCGCATCGCCGAGGATCCGGAAGTGCCCGCCCACCGGCAGCCGCACGTTCGTCGCCCCCTGGAGCTCGCTGCCCTCGGGGATGAGCGTGTCGAACACCCCGTACACCGAGGTGATCCGCGCGTTCGCGTCGAGTTCCCGCGCCAGCCCCGCCAGCACCGGGTCGGCCGCCCGGAACGCCCGCAGGTGCGGCACCGGCGCGAGCCGCGCGTAGACCGACCCCGCGAAGGGCGTCGAGACCGCGACCATCCGGTCGATCCGCTCGTGCTGGTCGAGCTGCGTCATCGCGTACTTGCCGATCAGCCCGCCCTTGCTGTGCGCGAGCACGAGCACGTTCCGCAGGTCCTGTTCCTCCAGGGTCGCGATCACCTCGCGCGCCGAGTCCGGCACGGGCCGCAGGTTGTGCCGCAGGACGGGCAGCACGTGCACCGGGTGTCCCCGGTCGTGGAGCGCGTCCATCAGCGGCCGCATGAAGTGCCAGGTCTCGTAGACGCCGGGGACCACGACGACGGGCTGCCCGGCGCCGGTCCGGTAGTCGTCCGCGGTGGTCGGGCCGAAGCTGCGCACCTGCCAGCGTGCCGCGTACCCCCAGTCGAGTGCGGCCCACCACGCGCGTCGCACCAGCGGGACACGGCCTGGAGGCCCGGATCGCGCCGTCCGCGCCGCCTCCGTCCCCGACGTGGCCGGCCGGGTCATCGCAGCCCCTCCAGGCGCTCGGCGCTGCGGAACGTCTCGAGGAGGCGTGCGAAGGCGTCCGGCTGCCGTTCCTGCACGTGGTGCGGGCCGGCCAGTTCCACGAAGGTGCCGTTCGGCGCAGCGGCCGCGACCCGAGCCGACCAGTCGTGCCGCGCGATCGGGTCCTGGGTGCCGCGGACGACGAGGACGGGCTGCGGCACCTCGGTGATCGTCTGCTCGGTCGGGTAGCGGAGCATCGGCCCGAGCTCACGCGTGTACTGCCGCATGCTCCGCAGGTAGTCGGTGACCAGGACGCCGTTCATCCGGACCCCCTCGACGAACCCGTCGCGGCCCAGGTCGAGTGCCTGCAGCGGGAGCGACCGCCGTTCCGCGTTGATCACCGGACCGACGAGCACGATCGCCGCGACGGTCTCCGGGTGGCGTCGGGCGGACTCGACCACGACCTGGGCGCCCATCGACTGCCCGACGAGCACCAGGTCGCCGTCGACCAGGTGGCGGACCGCCCGCACGACCACGTCGCCGAGCTCCTCGATGGGCAGCCGCCGACCGGCCGCGGGCAGCCAGCCGAACCCCGGCAGGTCGACGCTGATCGTGCGGTGCTCGGCGGCGACGGCGCGCTGCGACCGGGCGAAGGACCGGTGGGACATCCCGATGCCGTGGACGAACACGACGGTGGGGTCGGTGTCGTCGCGGACGGGCTCTCGCGCCGCCATGGTGTGCAGGCGCACGGGCAACCCGTCGATCCGGACGGTCTCCACAGCAGCGCGCACGAGCCGAGGCTACGCGGCGGTTCGCAGCACCGGGTCAGCCTCGTCATCGGCTGCGCACAGCCGGGCCGTGTGCACTCCTGGCATGAGCGACACCACTCCCACCAACGGCCACGAACCGGACGGCTCCGACCCGGCGAACCGGGCAACGGCTCCGACCGGCTGGGGCGCCGCCCCGACCCCGACGTCGACCTCCACGCTCGACGCCCCCGCGCCGCAACAACAGCAGCAGCAGCCGTACCGCGCGGACGCCGGCGCCAGGAACCCGGGCGCCTGGGACTCCACCGCCCCGAACGGCGCCACCCCCTGGTACGGAGCCGCAGCCGGCGCCGCGAGCCCGACCAACCGCCGCAGCACCGGCCCGAAGCCCCCGTGGTTCTGGCCGCTCCTCGCCGCGATCGTCGGGCTCGCCGCACTGCTCGTCGGCGGAGGCGTCGGGTTCGCCATCGGCCACGCGATCGGTGCGGACCGGACGCAGTCGACGACGCAGGTGCCCGGCACGAACCGGTTCCCGGGCAACGGCACCGGCCAGGCCCCCGGGTACGGCTCCGGCAGCACCGACGGCACCGGGAGCTGACGGGCGCGTACGATCCGTCCCATGCGGAAGACCACTGCCGGTCTGTTCACGTCGGTCGACGGCGTCGTACAGGACCCCTACGAGTTCCAGTACGACAGCTTCGACGACGAGCTCGGCGCCGGGATGGGTGCCTTCATGGCCCGGACCGACACGGTGCTGCTCGGCCGGAACAGCTACATCGAGTGGTCCGAGTGGTGGCCCGCCCACCCGGACGACCCCTTCGGTCAGTGGATCAACCCGATCGAGAAGCACGTGGCCTCCACCACGCTCGGCGACGACCTGACCTGGCAGAACAGCACGCGGATCCCGGGCGACGTCCCCGCGTTCGTGCGCGACCTGCAGCAGCGCGAGGGGGCCGACATCGCCGTGTGCGGCAGTGTCACGCTCGTCCGCAGCCTGCTGTTCGCCGGGGTCCTCGACGAACTGCAGCTCATGATCCACCCGGCGATCGCCGGCCGTGGCCGGCGACTGTTCGAACCGACCGACCCGCCCACGCGCCTGCGTCTGGTCGACAGCACCGTGACGAGCAAGGGGAACGTGCTGAACACCTACGGGCGGTTCGACGCCTGACGGACGCACCGCGGGCCTCCCGGCCTCTGCCCGTCATGCGCCCCGGCAAACCGCGCGTACCCTCGTGGGTGACCATCCGCACCCGAGGAACACCGGAGCAAGCATGACCCAGGACACCCGCCCGCACGTCGTCATCGTCGGCGGTGGATTCGCCGGTGTGGCCGCCATGCGGGAGCTCGCCGATGCGCCGGTCCGGGTGACCCTGGTCGACCGTCACGTCTACAACATGTTCCAGCCCCTGATGTACCAGGTGGCGACGGGCGGCCTGAACGCCGGCGACGTGACGTACTTCCTGCGCTCGCTCCGGGCCCGCCAGTCGAACGCCGAGTTCCGTCACGGCCTGCTCACCGGCATCCGCACCGACGAGCGCATCGCCGAGATGTCCGACGGCGAGCACCTGCACTACGACTACCTGATCCTCGCCAACGGCGTGAACACGAGCTACTTCGGCACCCCCGGTGCGTACGAGTACGCGTACTCGATGTACTCCCGCTCGCAGGCACTCCGCATCCGCGACGAGCTGTTCACCCGGCTCGAAGAAGCGGCGGCGAACCAGGGCCCCGACGAGATCCGCATCGTGATCGTCGGTGGCGGTGCGACCGGCGTCGAGATGGCCGGCGCGCTCGCCGAGCTCCGCGACCAGGCGCTCGTCGGCGCCTACCCGGAGATCGAACGCGGCAACATCTCGATCACCCTCGTGCACCGCAGCGGCGAGCTGCTCAAGCCGTTCGCCCCGCGCCTGCGCCGGTACGCCGCCAAGGTGCTGCGCAAGCGCGGTGTCGTGCTGCGGCTGAACACCGGCGTCTCCGAGGTCAAGCGCGACGGCGTGATGACCGCGGACGGCGAGTTCATCCCCGCGTCGCAGGTGATCTGGGCGACCGGTGTCGCCGCCCACAAGGAGGTCTCCGGCTGGGGCCTGCCGCAGACCCACGGTGGCCGCATCCAGGTGAACGACGACCTGAGCGTGAAGGGCGCCGAGCGGATCTTCTCCGCCGGCGACATCGCCGCGCAGGACGACGCCCTCGCCCAGCTCGCCCAGCCCGCGCTCCAGGGCGGACGGCACTCGGCGCGGCAGATCGTGCGCCTGCTCGAGGGCAAGGCCACCGAGCGCTTCAAGTACTTCGACAAGGGCACCATGGCGACGATCGGCACGAACGCCGCGGTCGCCCAGCTGCGCGGCGGGATCACGATGGTCGGCCCGGTCGCCTGGCTGGCCTGGGTGTTCGTGCACATCACGAGCCTGCTCGGTGCCGGCAACCGGATGTCGACCCTGACCCACTTCTTCGTCCGCTACGTGTGGTTCATGCGGAAGCGATCGATCCCGATCGTCGGCGACGTCCGCCCGGTGCGCCCGAACGGCGACCGCGAGCCGGACCCCTGGCAGCTGCAGAAGGCCGAGTAGCCGCGCGCGGTCGCTCGCACGCTCGCTTCGTGAGCAGGAACGGTCGGGTCCGTACGTCGGACCCGACCGTTCCTGCTCACGGTGTGTGTGCGGTGGACGCGGGGCGCGACGGCCTGGAGGCGCGGTGCGGGCGGGCCACGGGCCTCCCGGCCGGCGCGTGGTGCGCGGGGCTGGCGCCGACGAGTGGTGCGGACTCCGGGACCGCGGGGCAGGCCGACGCGGAACGACCATGTCGCTGTCGTACGACAGCGACATGGTCGCCGCGCGCGCCGCGCGACAGTGCGCGCGTGCAACGTACGACGTCGTCGCTGTCGTGCGACGTCGACGCTGTCGTTCGGCGTCGGCCCGGACGAGCCTGGTGCACCCCGCTCGTTGAGACTCCTCTTACCCGCGAGGAGGACCCTGGTCGGCGACACGCAACCGAGCAGCGCGGGGAGGGACCATGGCGACGACCACGCTGACCCACGCGCCGACGCAGGCGCAGCCACAGCACCGCACGGCCACCCCGGCGCACTCCGAGGCCGGGTCACCGCAGGCTCCGCCGCCCCCGCTGACGCACCGCGCACCCGCGCTCGACGGACTCCGGACCCTCGCCATCCTGGTCGTCGTCCTGTACCACCTGCACGTGCCGCAGTTCGAGGGCGGCTTCATCGGCGTGACGGTGTTCTTCGTGCTGTCCGGCTTCCTCATCACGACGCTGCTGCTCGGCGAACGGCGTCGGACCGGGCGGGTGCGCCTCGGCTCGTTCTGGGTGAAGCGGCTGCTCCGTCTGTACCCGGCACTGCTCGCGTTCGTCGTCGTCGGGCTGCTGCTCTGGAACTGGGTCGGTGACTACAAGGGCGCTTCGCTGCAGTCCGGCGAAGCGGCGTTCATCGCGCTGACCTACACGGGCAACCTGTTCCGCGCCTTCTGGGACACCTCGCAGGGCGTGTTCGCGCACACGTGGAGCCTGTCGATGGAGGAGCAGTTCTACCTGGTGTGGCCGCCGGTGCTGGTCCTGCTCGCCGCACTCCGGGTCCGCCGCCGCTGGCTGTTGACGGGGCTCGGCGTCCTGGTCGTCGGGGCTTCGGCGGCGTCGTGGGCGAGCTACCGCAGCCCGAGCGGCGGTGCCACGCCCGACGTCTACTTCTCGCCCGTGCTCGGGGTCGTGCCGCTCGCGATCGGCTGCGGGCTGGCCCTGCTGCTCGACGACGAACGGGTGCGCGTGCGGGCCGCCGGGGTCCTCGGACACGTGGCGACCTGGCTGGGTCTCGTCCTGCTGGTCGGGGTGCTGCTCTGGATCGACGATGACTGGACGCAGCACGCGTCGACGTTCGGCATCGTGCTCCCGCTGACCGGGCTGATCGCGGCGGTGACGATCGGCGGGCTGGTCTCGGTCCGCTCCCCCGTGTCCGCCGCCCTGGCCTGGACGCCGGTGTCGTGGTTCGGCCGCCGGGTGTCGTACTCGGCGTACCTCTGGCACCCGCTGGTGATCGCGCTGCTCGGGACCTTCGCGATCGGCCCCTGGGGCACGGTCGGCCTGGTCGGCGCGGTGGCGATCGTGTCGATCGGCGCCGCCTACGCCGTCGAGGTGCCCGTCGAGCGGTTCCGCGCACGGGTCCGTGCGGGTCGCAGGGCCGCAGCGCACGCCGCGCCCGCGCCCGCGCCCGCGACCGCGACCGCGCCCGCGCCCGCGCAGCGCATCGAGTGAGCAGAACACGTCGAGTACAGCCCGCTGACCCGACGTCTTCTGCTCACTGAACGCCGCGACGAACGTTCACCGTAGGCTCAGCGGCGTGCCCATCGAACGCGTCGACGTCCTCGTCGTCGGCGGCGGCCCCGTCGGGCTGTTCGTGGCGGCACTCCTGGCGGCGCGGGGCGTCGACGTCCGGGTGTGGGAACGCCGGGACGAGCCCCCGACCGGTTCGCGGGCCATCGGCATCCACCCGCCCTCCCTCGACGCGTTCGCCGTGATCGGCCTGGACACCGCGGTGCTCGCCGAGGCGTCACTGGTGCACGCCGGCGTGGCCCGGAGCCGCGGTCGGACCCTCGGCACCCTGCGCTTCGACCGCGCGTCGCCGACCCACCCGTACGTGGCCACCCTCGACCAGCACCGCACCGAGTCCCTGCTCCGCGACCAGCTCCGGGCCAGCGCACCGAGCGCTCTGCGGACCGGGACCACCGTGACCGCACTGTCCCGGCACTCCGACCACGTCGACGCCACCGGGACCGGACCGGACGGCGACACCGTGACGGTCCGTGCGGCCTTCGTCGTCGGTGCCGACGGTGCCCGGAGCGCCGTCCGCGACCTGCTCGGCATCGGCACGACCGGGCGCGAGTACCCGGACCGCTACGTGATGGGTGACTTCGCCGATCCCGAGGCGCCGTCGGCCCGGTCCGCCGCGCTGGTCGACGTCGGCCCGGACGGCGTCGTCGAGTCCTTCCCGCTGCCGGGTGCGCGTCGCCGGTACGTCGCCCTGGTGCCGGACGACGACGCGTTCGCCTCGGCTGAGGGCAGCTGGACGGGCACGCCGGACCCCACGGTCGTCGCACGCCTGGCCGCACTCGTCGCCGAGCGCACCGGTGTCGTCCCCGACCCCGCGACCTGCTCGATGACCAGCGGCTTCCGGGTGCGCCGCCGCACCGCCGACCGCGTGGGCGTCGGCCGAGCCGTGCTCGTCGGTGACGCCGCCCACGAGATCAGCCCGATCGGCGGGCAGGGCATGAACCTGGGGTGGCTCGACGCCGCCGAACTCGCGCCGTTGCTCGCCGGAGCGGTCCGCACCGGCACGGCAGGGCCGTGGCCGGGCTACGCCGCCCGCCGACAGGCAGCCGCTCGACGCGCGGCTCGGCAGGCCGAGGCGAACATGGCTCTGGGACGTCCGCTCGGCCCCGTCACGGCGACCGGCCGGGAGGCGCTGCTCCGGACCGCCCTGTCGCTGCCGACCGCGCACGGCCTGGCCCGGCTCTACGCGATGCGCTGGGCCTGACGACTCGCGTCCGGCGCACGGCGCAGTCGCGCAGTCCCGCAGACGCGCAGACGCGCAGCGTGTTCCGCGTCGTCAGGCGACGAGTCGCGCGCCCGCGAAGCCGAGCTCGACGACGAGCACGAGCGACGACGCGATGACCAGCCGGAACAGGGTACGTGATGCCCGCCCCGCGAGCACCAACCGGACGCCGACGACGGCGAGCACCGCCACCACGACGGCACCGAGGACCGCGAGCACGACCCCGACCCCTTGCACCGGGTCGTCGCCGAGCAGCTGTCCGCCGAGCACCAGCGCTGCAGCGACGACGAGCGAGGCGAACGCGACGATCCCCGCGCCCCGGAGCCCGAGCCGGTGCGGGAAGCCCCGCACCCCGGTGGCGGCGTCGTCGACCAGGTCGGGCAGCACGTTGGTGCAGTGGATCGCGATCCCGAAGACACCGCCCGTGGCGATCGCCCACCACGTCGGCCACTGCCCCTCGGGCCCGGCCGCGACGGACACGACGGGCAACAGCCCGAAGGCGACGACGAACGGCGCCACCGACCACACCGAACGCTTCAGCCCGGCGTCGTAGGCCCACCCGGCGGCGACGAGCACGAGGTGCGCGACCGCGGCGACCGGCCCCAGGAACACCGAGAGCACAACGGCGGCCCCGGCGGTGGCGTACGCGGCGGCACGGACGGTACCGACGGCGATGAGGCCGCGGGCCACGGGCTTGTCGCTCCGCCCGACGGCCCGGTCGCGGTCCGCGTCGATCCAGTCGTTCGCCAGCCCGATGGACAGCTGCCCGGCGACGACCGTCAGCGCCACCAGCACCACGAGCCACACGGGGTGCCCCACGGCGGCGGCGATCACCGCGGCGAGGACGGTCACGGTGACCGTCGGTCCGGGGTGCGACGACGCGAACAGCAGACGCGCGGTCGACGGGGTGCGGCTGGCGGTCACCCGGTCAGCGTACGGATCGCCCCTGCGCGGTCGTGGGGCGGATCACGGAACCGCCGTCACCTCGACGCTGAACCGGTCGACGAGCTCACGCTTGAGCACCTTGCCGCTCGGACCGAGCGGCAGCGCCTCGAGGACGTGCACCACCCGCGGGTACTTGTACGCGGCGATCTCGGCCGCGACGAAGTCGACCAGGACCTTCGGCTCGACGGTCGCGCCGGCGTGCAGGACCACCGCGGCCTCGACCTCCTGCCCGTGCACGGCGTGCGGCACGCCGAACACCGCGGCCATCGCGACGTCGGGGTGGGTGGCGAGCACTTCCTCGACCTGCCGCGGGTACACGTTGTAGCCGTTGCGGATGATCATGTCCTTCGTGCGGTCGACGATCGTCAGGTACCCGTCGTCGTCCTTCGTGCCCAGGTCACCGGTGCGGAACCACCCGTCGACGATCGCCTCGGCGGTGTCCTCGGGGCGGTCGAGGTACCCGTTCATCAGGTTGTGGCCCCGGATCACGAGCTCGCCGATCTCGCCGTGCGGCAGCATGACGATCGCGTCGCGGACCTCGGGGTCGGCGATCTCGACGTCGATGCCCCACACCGCCGTGCCGATGGTGCCGGGCCGCGGCGGCTGCCCGACGTGGTTGAAGGTGGCGACCGGCGAGGTCTCGGTCAGCCCGTACCCCTCGTGGATCGGCGCGTCGAAGACCTGCTGGAACCGCTCGAGCACCGCCAGCGGGAGCGAGGCCCCGCCGGAGATCGCGTACCGGAGCGTCGGACGGGCGTCGGACCGGGTCGCGGCGTCGAGCAGCGCCATGTACATCGTCGGGACGCCCATGAAGATGCCGCAGCCGTGCTCGACCATCGCGGCGAGTGCCGTGTCACCGTCGAACTTCGGCAGCATGACGAGCGTCGCGCCGGTCCGGAACCCGGTGTTCATCGTGCAGGTCTGCCCGAACGTGTGGAACAGCGGCAGGGCGCCGAGCAGGACGTCCCCGCGGTGCATGTCGAACGTCGTCATCAGGTTGGTGTTGACCTGTTCGAGCAGCGCGAAGTGCGAGCCCTCGGCACCCTTGGGCTGGCCGGTGGTGCCACTCGTGTACAGGATCGTGGCGGTGTCGAACGGGTGCCGCGGCACGTAGGTGTCGAGCGGTTCGCTCTGCGCGGCCAGGGCCTCGAGCCGGTCGGGGCCGGCCGCGGACCCGTCGTCGGTCGTCGCCGGTGCGAGCACGGTCACGACGTCGACCCCGGCGAGCTCGGCTCCGGCGGCGCCCTCGCCGAGCAGCGGGGCAGCACAGACGAGCAGCGTCGCGCCGCTGTCGCGCAGGACGTACTCGATCTCGCGGCGCTTCAGCAGCGCGTGCACGGGCACGGCGACCGCGCCGAGGGCCAGCGTGGCGTAGTAGACGCGGGGGAAGTCCGCGACGTTCGGCACGAGCATCGCCACCTTCGACCCCTCGGTCACGCCCCGCGCGCGGAGCGCCCCGGCGTAGGCCAGTGTCTGCGCCCACAGCTCGGCGTAGGTGGTGCGGACGTCGCCCACGATGACGGCGACGTCGTCCGGGTACCGTGCCGCCGACTCGGCGAGGATCGCTGCGACCGACGCGGTCGCGCGGGTGGTGTGGGTGTCGTGCATGCCGGTCTCCGTCTTCGTCGACGACCTCGTCGTCGTCACCGCCGATCCTACGGCTCGACCCGGCGGACCGGTCCGACAGGCGCGGCCCGGTCAGACAGGCGCGGCCCGGCGGCCCGGTCAGACAGGCGCGGCCCGGCGCCCCGGTCAGACCGCGGACGCCGCAGGTTCCCGCCGACGGACGAGCACCCCGGACGCCAGGGCGATCCCGAGCAGGACGACGAGTCCGCCGACGGGCTCGTTCCACCGCACCCGCTCCCCCAGCACGAGCACCCCGAGCGCCACCCCGACCACCGGCGTCAGGTACGTGACGGTGGAGGCGCGACCAGCGCCCCACGCCTGCACGAGCCGGGTGTTCCAGGCGTAGGCCAGCCCCGTGCCGACGCAACCGAGCGCGACCATCGCGGCCACGATCCTCCCGTCCAGTTGCACCGGACCGGTCGCGATGACGGGCGCGACCAGCAGGAGCATCGCGGAGGCCAGCGTCAGCTGGACCGTCGCCAGCGTGACCGGGTCGTACGCACTCGCCACGGCGACCCGGCGCAGGTAGGCGAGCCCGATGCCGTAGGACGCGGTCATGCCGAGCAGCGCGACCTGCCCCGGCACGCTCGCCAGGACCGCCGGGTCGGTCAGGACGTCCCACGGGCCGACCAGCACGAGCACCCCGACGATGCCGAGCACGATCCCGAGCACCTGCCGTCCGCGCAGCCGCTCGGACGGCACGAGCACCGCGAGCGCGGCCAGCGTCATGATCGGCGTCGTCGCGTTGTAGATGCTCGCGAGCCCGGACGGCACCGTCTGCTCGGCCCACGCCATCAGCGACGACGGCACCGCGTTGAGGAACACCGCGACGACCGCCAGGTGCGCCCAGGTCCGCGGCTCCCGGGGCCACCGGCGGCGGGTGGCCAGGAGCACCACGACCAGCGTGACCCCACCGAGCACGGTCCGCACGGTGGCGACCTGCTGCGGGGCGAGACCGTCGAGTCCGATCTTCGCGAAGAGGAAGCTCGATCCCCAGGTCAGTGCGACGAGGGCGTAGAGGAGGGCGTTCACGTGGCCTAGTGTCGGACCACCGGGCGACATGCGGCAAACGCATGTTGCTCATGCCGCCATGAGGAGGACGCATGACCGTCTCGGTCCAGCAACTGCGCGCGTTCGTCGCCACGCTCGACGCCGGGTCCTTCACCGCGGCGGCCGCCGCGCTGGGCGTCGGCCAGTCCGCGGTGTCCCACGCCGTCGCCGGGCTCGAACGCGAGGTCGGCGGCCCCGTAGTGCGCCGCGGCACGGTCGCCGCCGCCACGCCACTGGGCGACCGTCTGCTGGCCCACGCCCGCAGCGTGCTCGCCTCGGTCGAAGCCCTGGAGGCGGTGGTCCGGCCCGCCACGGCGCGCGGCACCGTGCGCCTCGCCGCCGTCCCCACCGTCTGCCAGGGCCTGCTGCCGCGGCTCCGGGAGCTGTGGGCCGTGACCCTGCCGGACGTCGACGTGCAGGTCTACGAGGGGGACGACGACGAGATGCCGGAGTGGCTCGAGGCCGGCACCGTCGACGCCGCCGTGCTCGTCGACCCGTCACCGGTGCCCGAGGGTGGCGTGGTCGTGGCGCGGGACGAGATGGCCGCCGTGATCCGTCGCGACCACCCCCTCGCCGAGCTGCCCGCACTCACCCTCGACGACCTGCACGAGGACGGCCTGGTGGCGGGCGGCGGCGGCTGCGAGTACCAGATCCAGAAGCTGCACGAGCTCGACGGCCGGCCGTTCCGGTACGCCCACCGGGTGCGGGAGATGAGCACGATGTTCGGGATGATCCAGCGGGGCGAGGGCGTGTCGATCGTGCCGACCCTGGGCCGCGGGATGCTGCCGCCGGACCTGGTGATGATCCCGATGGCCCGGCGGCTCGAACGGACCCTGGTGCTGAGCGGGCCGTCGTCCCGTGCGTGGCACCCGTTGGCGCGGGCCCTGGTGGACGCGGTCTGAGACGGACGGTCCCCCGGTCAGGCAGCTCCGGCACCTCCGACCTTCGGCGGATCCGCTCGTCCCGGCGGCTCCCTAGGCTCGGGGCATGACCTCGACCGCGCTCCCCGCCGTGCCGCTCGGGCAGCGTGTGTGGTCCCAGACCTGGCGTGTCGCCGTCGCCGCCCTGACCGGGCTGCTCACCGCTGGGCTCGTGTGGCCGTCGATGGACACCCGCGGCTGGAGCGACCTGCACGTCGGCGCGCTGCTCCTCGGCGACGTGGGTGCCGGTCTGGCCGCCCTCGTCCTCCTGCCGTTCCGGCACCGGGCACCGCTGCTGATCACGGTCGTCATCGCTGCGCTCAGCTCGGTGTCGACCCTGGCGGTCGGGGCGGCCGCGATCGCCACGGTGTCGCTCGCCACCCGGCGCCGGGCCGTCGAGCTCGCCGTCGCCGGTGCGGTGCTGCTCGGTGCAACGGTGCTCTACGACGTCGTCCTGGCGCCCCCGGCCGACGACATGCCGCTCTGGCAGATCCTGGTCGCGGGCATCGTCGCCATCGCCCTGCTCGTGGTCATCGGCATCGCGATCGGGCAGCGCCGGGCGCTCCTGCTCTCGCTGCGTGAGCGGGCCGCCCTGCTCGAACGCGACCAGCAGCTGCGCGAGGACCGTGCCCGCGAGCAGGAGCGCGCCCACATCGCCCGCGAGATGCACGACGTCCTGGGCCACCGGCTGTCCCTGGTCGCGCTGCACGCCGGTGCGCTCGAGTACCGCGGCCCGGGGCTCACCCCCGACGAGACCGCCGCCGCGGCCGGGGTCGTGCGGGCCGAGGCGCACTCCGCGTTGACCGACCTGCGCGACGTCCTCGGGGTGTTGCGCGACCCCGCGGCGACCGGCGGCGACGAGGTCACCGGCACCGCGCCTCCGCAGCCGACGCTCGTCGACCTGCCCGCCCTGCTCGACCAGGCGCGTGCCGGCGGCGCGACCGTCCGGGCGCGCGTCGACGCCGACGGCGCGGCGGTGCCGACGGCAGTCGGCCGGCACGCCTACCGGATCGTGCAGGAGTCGCTGACGAACGCCCGTCGGCACGCCCCCGGACAACCCGTCGACGTGGTGGTCGAGACCGTCCCCGGTCCCGGGGTCCGGGTGGTGGTGTCGAACACGCTGACCGACGGACCTGCGCCGGCGGACGCGTCCGGGAAGACCGCCGGGCACGGCCTGCGCGGGCTCGCCGAGCGCGCCCGGCTCGTCGGCGGGAGCTTCCGTGCCGGCAGCGACGACGGACGCGTGCACGTGGTCGAGGCGGTGCTGCCGTGGACGCCGTGACCGCTCCCGTCCGCGTCGTCCTGGTCGACGACGACCAGCTCGTGCGGGTCGGGCTCCGCATGCTGCTCAGCGGCGACGACGGCCTGGTGGTCGTGGGCGAGGCGGGCGACGGGCTCGAGGCCGAGGCCGTCATCGCGTCGACCGCGCCCGACGTCGTGCTCATGGACATCCGGATGCCCCGGTGCGACGGACTCGTCGCCACCGAACGCGAACTGCGCCGACGACCCGACCTGGCCGTCCTGGTGCTGACGACCTTCGAGGGCGACGACCTCGTGCTCGGGGCACTGCAGGCCGGCGCCCGTGGGTTCCTGCTCAAGGACACCCCACCGCACGAACTCGTGCAGGCCGTGCGGACCGTGGCGGCCGGGCGCTCGATCCTGTCCCCGTCCGTGCTCGACCGGGTGATCGCGTTCGCGGCCGGACCTCGCCCGGGCCAGGCGGCCGGTGGTCCGGGCGGCGGACCGGCCGGGTCATCGGCCGGTGCCGCTGCGGACGACACCGAGGCGCGCCGGCTGCTCGCCCTGCTGACCGAGCGGGAGCGGGAGGTCGCACTCGCCGTGGCGAACGGGGCGTCCAACGCGCAGATCGCCGCCGACCTGTACGTGGGACTGGCCACCGTGAAGACGCACGTCGGGCACGTGTACGAGAAGTTCGGCGTCGAGAACCGGGTGCAGCTGGCGCTCGTGGTGCACGCGGCCCGGCGGGGAGAGCCGAGCGCGTGACCGGGTGACCGAGGCGCCGGGGCACCGGGTCGTCGGGTCGCCGGGCCGCCGGGTCGCCGGGTCGCCGGGTCGCCGGGTGGTCGTCGGCTGAACGGTCGACGGTGCCCCCTCGGCAGGATGGACCGATGGCCGAGACGCACGTGAAGACGTTCACCACCGCGGACGAAGCGGCAGCCGAAGCCGCCGGGCTCGCCTGGCTCGCCGAGGCCGAGGACACCGGAGGCACCCGCATCGCCCGCGTGCTCGGGCGTCCGGGCCCGACCGTGCTCGACCTCGAGCTGATCTCCGACGGCTCGCCCACCGCCGCCCAGGCGGAGCGGTTCGGCCGGTCCCTCGCGCACACGCACGCCGCCGGTGCCGACCACTGGGGTGCGCCGCCCTCCGGGTGGACCCGCGGTGCGGCGCTGCGGATGGGCCGCTCGCGCACGCCGTTCGTCGCGGCCGAGCAGGCACCGGCGACCTGGGGCGAGTTCTTCGCCGAGTACCGCATCCGCGACTTCGTCCGCCGCATCGTCGACGCCGGCGGGTTCGACCACGCCGAGGCCGCGGTGTTCGAACGGGTCGCCTCGCGCGTGCAGGACGGCACGCTCGGGTCGCCGCAGCCCGCGCTCGTCGGGGACCGACCCGCTCGCCTGCACGGTGACCTGTGGGCCGGCAACGTCCTCTGGCCGACGGACTCGTCCGAACCGACCGGCGCCGTGCTCATCGACCCGATCGCCCACGGCGGGCACGCGGAGACCGACCTGGCACTGCTCGGGCTGTTCGGGCTGCCCCGGCTCGAGACGGTGCTCGCCGCCTACGACCGGGAGTCACGGCTGGCCGACGGCTGGCAGGAGCGCGTCGAGCTCCACCAGCTCGCGCCGCTGCTGCTGCACGTGTTCCTGTTCGGCGGCTCGTACGCCGGGGCCGCACTCCGGGCAGCGCAGCGGTACGCCTGACCCCTCGCACCGTGCGAGGGGCGCCGCACGAACGGTGCGAGGTTCCACACTCCGTGCGACCCCGCGTGCCTCGCACCGAGTGCGGAACCTCGCACCACAGCAGACCGCCCTCTCGCACCGTGCGAGGGGGCGCACCGTGCGTCCTTAGCGCGCACATAGCCGGCACAGTGCGGCAGTCGGGGAACGCCCTGGATGCTCATCGACATGACCACGTACCCGATACCCGTGACCGACCGACGCGACCCCGCGCGCAGTGCCGCGCGGGATCGGCGCCGCCCGCCCCTCGCCCGCCTGTTCCTCGGCGAGCGCGAGGACGCGCGCTGGCTCCGGCCGGCGTTCTGGGCGCTCCTGGCCGTGACCGCCGTGGTGTACCTGTGGGACCTCAGCGTCTCCGGGTACGCCAACAGCTTCTACGCCGCCGCCGTACAGGCCGGCACGAAGTCGTGGGAGGCGTTCTTCTTCGGCTCCCTCGACTCGTCGAACTTCATCACGGTCGACAAACCGCCGGCCTCGCTGTGGGTGATGGTGCTGTCGGCCCGGCTGTTCGGGTTCTCGAGCTTCAGCCTGCTGCTCCCCCAGGCGCTGATGGCCGTCGGTTCCGTCGCCCTGGTCTGGGGCACGGTCCGCCGCACCCTGGCCCGACTCGGCGCCACCACCGCGAACGTCGGCGCCCTGCTCGCGGGCTTCGTCGTCGCAGCGACCCCGGCGGCGGCGCTGATGTTCCGGTTCGACAACCCGGACGCCCTGCTCGTCCTGCTGATGACCGCCGGGGCGTACTGCACGGTGCGGGCGCTGCCGAAGGGCAGCTGGAAGTGGATCGCGCTCGCCGGGGTCGCCCTCGGGTTCGCGTTCCTGACGAAGATGCTGCAGGGCCTCCTCGTCCTGCCCGCCTTCGGCCTCGTCTACCTGTTCGCCGCCCGCACCGGCTGGGGCCGGCAGGTGATCGGCCTGCTCGTCGCGGCCGGCTCCCTCGTGGTGGCCGCCGGCTGGTGGGTCGTCGCCGTGTGGCTCTGGCCGGCCGAGTCCCGCCCGTACATCGGCGGTTCGACGAACAACACCGTCCTCGACCTGGTGTTCGGCTACAACGGCCTCGGCCGGATCTTCGGCGGCTCGGGCAACGGCGGCGGAGGCGGCGGCATGACCGGCGGCACCGCCGGCGGCTCGTTCGGCGGCTCGACCGGCCTGAACCGCCTGTTCTCGTCCGAGATGGGGCTCGAGATCTCGTGGCTCCTGCCCGCGGCGCTCATCGCCCTGGTCGTCGGGCTGGTCGTCGTCGGCCGTCGGCACCTGGCCGATCCCGCACGCGCCGGGCTGGTCCTGTGGGGTGGCTGGCTCCTGGTCACCGGCCTCGTGTTCTCGTACATGTCCGGCACGATCCACCCGTACTACACGGTCGCCCTCGCCCCGGCGATCGCCGGACTCGTCGGCACCGGCGGCGCCCTGCTCTGGCACGCACGAGCCCGCTTCGTCGGCCGCCTCGGCCTCGCTGCGATGATCGGTGTCACCGCGTTCTGGGGCTGGTGCCTGCTCAACGAGAACCCGACCTGGCTGCCGTGGCTGCGCTGGGTGATGCTCGCCGGTGGGCTGCTGTCCGCGGCACTGATCGTCATCGGCAGCCTGCCGTCGCTGCGCCGGCTCGTCACGGTCGGCGTCCTCGCCGGCACCCTGTTCGGCCTGTCCGGCACCACCGCCTACGCCCTCGCCACGACGACCGTCGCGCACTCCGGTTCGATCCCGAGCGTCGGTCCGGCGGGCAGCAGCTCCGGTGGGATGGGCGGCGGCACCGGTGGCTTCCCGGGAGGCACGGGCGGACCGGGTGGGTCGACCTCCGGCTCCGACGACGGCGGCTCCGACAGCACGTCCGACTCCCAGCAGGGTCCCGGCGGGACCCCGCCGGAAGGCGCGTCCGGCGAGGCGCCGGAGATGCCGGACGGCACGTCCGGCACGGCACCGGGCAGTGGGCAGGACGGCACGGACGACGCGACCTCCGAGGGCGGGTCGGGGACGGGCCTCCAGGCCGGGGGTGGTGGCGAGGGTGCGTCGACCTCGTCCGCCCTGCAGGAGCTGCTCGAGGCATCCGACGCGAAGTGGGCGGCCGCGGTCAACGGATCGCAGTCGGCCGCGCAGCTCGAACTCGACACCGACACCGCCGTGATGGCGATCGGCGGCTGGTCGAGCGACCCGGCACCGACGCTCGCGCAGTTCAAGGAGTACGTCGCCGACGGCGACATCGGGTACTACGTGTCGTCCGGCTCCGGTGGCGGCATGGGCGGCGGATCGTCGACCGCGTCGGCGATCCAGGAGTGGGTCGCAGCGAACTACGAGTCGACGACCGTCGGCGGCCAGACCGTCTACGACCTGAGCAGCACGGAGTGACCGGCGACGAGGGCGCGGTGGATAGGCTCCGGGACATGCCCGGCCCCCCGCTGCAGCGCACCGACGGCTCCCCCGTCCGCGCCCTCGTCGTCGACGACGAGCACGCCCTGGCCGAGGCCGTCGGCCTCGCGTTCGCGGGCGACGGCTGGGCCGTACGGTCCGTGCACCGCGGGCGCGACGTGCTGTTCGCGGCCCGGGAGTTCCAGCCCGACGTCATCGTGCTCGACGTGATGCTGCCGGACATCGACGGGTTCGAGGTCCTCGAACGACTCCGCGACGCCCGCGACGGCGTCCGGGTGCTGTTCCTCACCGCACGCGACGCTCCCGAGGACCGGCTCGCCGGGCTGACCGGCGGCGGCGACGACTACCTGACCAAGCCCTTCGGCATCGAGGAGCTGCTCGTCCGTGCCCGGATCCTGGCGCGCACCTCGACCAGGGTCGCCGCGGCCGGGGCGAGCGCCGAGGTCGTGGTCGGGGACCTCCGGCTCGACGAGGACGCCCGCTCGGTCAGCCGTGCCGGGGACCCCATCGAGCTCACGCCGACCGAGTACGAGCTGCTGCGGCACCTGGCCCGGAACGCCAACCGGGTGCTGTCCCGCGAGCAGCTGCTGGCGAGCGTCTGGGGCATGGACTTCGGCACGTCGTCGAACCTGGTGGACATGTACGTGTCGTACCTGCGGAAGAAGCTCGACGCCGGACGTGAGCCGATGCTGCAGACCGTCCGTGGGGCGGGGTACGTGCTCCGGCCGGCGACGTGAGCCGCCCCGGGCGCACCGGGCGTGTGCCGTCGTTGCGCTGGCGGATCGTGGCGGCCGTGGCCCTGCTGCTCGTGGCGACGAACGTCGTCGTGGGGGCGGTGACCGTCGTCGCCTTCCGGGGGTACCTGGTCGACCGGCTCGACGCGGAGCTGTCGACGGCGGCGATGCGGACCGTCGGCGGACGGGACGGGGCGGAACCGCCGCCGGGGGCTTCCGGGCCGCTGCCTGGGTCGTCGTCGTCGTCCTCGTCCTCGTCGGACGATCTGCCGGATCCCGACAACGCCTTCATCGGTGCGCCGGGGCAGTCTTCGGGCACGGTCATCGCCATCGTCCGCGACGGTGACGTGGTACTCGGCGGCTACACCGACGGGGACGGTGACCAGCGCCGCCTGACCGCGGCGCAGCAGCGGACGCTCGCGGCGGTCCAGACCGGCCGCGACCCCGTGACGATCGAACTCGGCACGCTCGGCGACTACCGGGTGCAGGCGGTCGGCGACGACGGCGACGTGTTCGTCACCGCGCTCCCCCTCGGAGACCTCGACGCCGCGATCGCCCGACTGCTGCTCGTCATCGGGGTCGTCACGGTGCTCGGGCTCGCCGTCGCCGCGTGGGCCCTCACCGTGCTCGTCCGTCGATCACTCCGTCCGCTCGAACGCGTCGCCGCGGTGGCGTCCGGCGTGACCGCGCTCGACCTGGAACGCGGCGACCCGGACATCCCCGTCCGCGTCTCCGACTCCGACCTGCGCGCCAACCGCGAGGTCGCGCAGGTCGGCGGCGCGCTGAACCGGCTGCTGGGCCACGTCGCCCGGGCACTCACCGTCCGTCGCGACGCCGAGGCCGGCATGCGGACGTTCGTCGCCGACGCCTCCCACGAACTGCGGACCCCTATCGCCACCGTCCGGGCGTACGCCGAGCTGTCGGAGCGGACCGCCGACCTCGACACCGTGCACCGCAACGTCGAACGGATCGGACGCGAGGCCGTCCGGATGGGCGACCTCGTCGACGAGCTGCTGCTGCTCGCACGGCTCGACGCCTCGGCCCTGGCGTCTGGGGCACCGACGTCGCAGGTCGTCCGCGAGCCGGTCGACCTGACGTCGCTCGTGGTCGAGGCCACCGTGGACGCCCGCGCGACGGCGCCGGACCACCGGTGGACGCTGCAGATCGTGGACGACCAGCCGGTGCTCGTGGCCGGTGACGAGGTGCAGCTCCGACGGGTGGTCACGAACCTGTTGACCAACGCCCGGACGCACACGGCGCCGGGGACTGCCGTCGTGGTGTCGTTGCAGTTGGTCGCCGCGCCTGCGCCTGCGTCTGCGTCTGCGTCTGACGGTGCCGTCGTCCGCTTCGTCGTGGCGAACGACGGGCCGCCGATCCCGGCCGAGTCCCTGCCGACCCTGTTCGACCGGTTCACCCGGGGTGAGGCCTCGCGCTCACGGGAGCACGGCACGAGCGGCCTCGGGCTCGCGATCGTGCGGGCCGTGGTCGTGGCGCACGGCGGCAGCGTGCGGGTCGCTTCGGAGCCCGGCCGGACCGCGTTCACCGTGGACCTGCCGGCCTCGGACGCTTCGTGAGCAGAAGACGTCGGGTGCCGCGACCGCACTCGACATCTCCTGCTCACCGAGTGCCGTCCCGGTCGCATACTGGTCGGAGAACGCCGGACGAGGAGGCCCCGTGACGAACGCGTACGACAAGCTCCCGGGCCGCCCCGACCCCGCCGACCTGGTGGTCGAGGTCCCGGCGTTCGAGGACGACCGCCCCCAGCCCGAACCCGCTCCGCCCGCCGCGGCGCCGGAGCTCGTGGCCGCGACCGAGTTCGCGCGCTCCTCGCACGCACCGCCCACAATCCGCCGGACGCAGATGCGGGCGGGCGCGTGGATCGCGGGCGTGCCGATCGCGGCGCTCGTGGTCGTCGCGATCGTGCAGATCCTGCTGCCCCGCTGAGCGAGAGCGCCGCTGGGCGGGCCGCTCGGACGTGTTCTCACGCGCTCAGCGACACCTCACGCACAGCCGACCGCGTGAGGTGTCGCTGAGCACGAAATCCGGGCGTCGTCCGGATCGTCAGACGATCGACCAACGTCGAGCCCCGTCGCGTGCATCCGCGTCGGAGCGCACGCAGGCTGGGTCTTGTCCGAGCAAGACGACCCGAACGGGTCACCACTGCAGAGATGGGAAACACGATCATGAACTCGTTCAAGCGCAAGTCCGTGAAGCTCCTCGCCGGCACCGCCCTCGGCGGCGCCGTCATCGCCGGGGCGTTCGTCGCAGCCCCCGCGCAGGCCGCCGAGCCCGCGCCGCCCAGCACCTCGTCGTCCGTCGGCGGCAGCGTCAACGTCAACCTCGACCCGGTCGCGATCGTCAACGCGATCAAGGACGCGGTCAACGACCAGAGCGACCGCGGCGGTGCCGTGCAGGCGGCGCTCGACGTCGGCTACTGGAACGCCGGCAACCCCGACCGCCTCACCGTCGCGGTGGTCAACAAGAACCAGGACATCACCGTCGAGGGCGACGTCGCGGACGCCCAGTCGATCGACATCAAGGGTGGCAACTACGTCATCTACTGGTTCAAGGGCCCCGGCAAGGTCACCAACAACGGTGACGGCGGCTGGCTGAACTGGGGTGTGTTCGGCAACATCGAGCGCATCGACAACGTGATCCACGTCAACGGCGGCTGACTCCTCCGTTCGTCGGCGACGCCCCCTGGGACCTCGGTCTCAGGGGGCGTCGCCGTCCGACCGCGCCGCTTCGATCGCCGACGGCCGGTTGCGTGCAGCCAGCATGAAGTCCCGCCGAGACCGGATCCAGCCCCGGACGAAGGCGACCGACACCAGCGCCGTCCGGTTCGGCGCGTTCCAGGACTTCATCAACCGGCCGAGGTGCCAGGCGACGGCCTGCCGGCTGTAGGCGGTCTCCTTGGCGATCGCGTCGTTCGACAGCCCACGGGCGGCGAGCGCCAGCATCCGCTCCTCGGTCTCGTCCAGTCCGGGCGCCGATGCCACCAGGTCGATGTCGTCGGTGCCGAGCGCTGTCGTCGCGTCCGCCGACGCCCCTCCCCGGTGCTGCGCCCAGGCTTCCGCCCAGCACGAGCCGAGTTCGTGTGCCACGAGTGATGCCCGGCTCATCGCGAGCATCGTCCGGCCGGCGTGGTCGATCGTCGTCGCGTGCTCGCGGGTGGCCGTGTGCATGACGAGGGCGAAGACACGGATCGCGGGCAGAGCGCCGCGGAGCACGACCGAGACGTCGACCTGCGGGTCGTCGGCGCTGGCGGCTGCGACCTCGCGGAGCCGCACCAGGCACTCCGGGTCGAGCGGCTCCCCACGCTCGACCGCGCGCAGTGCCGCGGGGAGCACGAGCGGGACGATCTGCTCGTACCGACGCCGGAGCCAGTCGTGCCCGTCGGGTCGGATGCCGTGCAACGGTGGCGCGAGCAGCAGCTCCGTGAACTCCGGGCACCGCTCGTCGAGCGCCAGCCCCAGCCGCTCCCCGGGGAGCAGCACGGCCGTCCGTCGTGCGTCGTCGCGCTCGGTCGTCATCGTGCGTCGACCGTATCCGGACAACAGGTGTCGTGTCCGCTGCGTTCACGTGGTGTTCGTTCTTACCCGGGCCACAGCGCCCTGCCTCGGCCCCCGTAGCCCCGCTGCCGAGCATGAGCGCCATGACGGAGACGAACCAGCCCCTCGACATCGACATCGTCGTCCCCTGCTACAACGAGCAGGACACGCTCGCCGCCCACGTGCGACGGTTCCACGCCTTCTGCCGGACGTCGTTGCACCACTCGTGGCGCATCACGATCGCGGACAACGCCTCGACCGACGACACCGCCCGGATCGCCGACGACCTCGCCGCGATGCTCCCCGGCGTGCACGCGGTGCACCTGCCCGAGAAGGGCCGGGGCCGCGCGCTCAAGGAGGTCTGGGCGGCATCGCCGGCGGCCGTGCTCGTCTACGTGGACGAGGACCTGTCCACCGACCTCGCCGCGCTCGAACCCCTCGTGGCACCCCTGCTGTCGGGGCACTCGGACCTGGCGATCGGCACCCGGCTCGCCGGTTCGTCGCGCGTGGTGCGCGGCAGCAAGCGGGAGTTCATCTCGCGCTCGTACAACCTGCTGCTCCGGACGGCGATGGGGGTGTCGTTCTCGGACGCGCAGTGCGGGTTCAAGGCGGTCACGAAGGCCGCCGCCGACCACCTGCTGCCGTTGTGCGAGGACGACGCCTGGTTCTTCGACACCGAACTGCTCGTGCTGGCCGAGCACGCGGGACTCCGCATCCACGAGGTCCCCGTCGACTGGGTCGACGACGTCAACTCCTCGGTGCACATCGCGTCGACCGCGACCGAGGACCTGAAGGGCATGTGGCGGGTGTCGAGGAACATCGCCACCGGGCGGGTGCCGATCAGCAGGGTCTACGCGGCGATCGGTCGGCAGCCGTTCACCCCACCGAGCGTGGGGTTCCTGGGGCAGGTCCTGCGGTTCGGGGCGATCGGGGTGCTCTCGACCCTGGCGTTCGCCGCCCTGTACGCCCTGTTCCGGCCGGCGATCGGCGCCCAGACCGCAGACTTCCTCGCGCTGCTGGTCACGGCGATCGGCAACACCGCACTGAACCGGCGGTTCACGTTCGGGGTGCGGGGCCGTGCGGGAGCGGGTCGGCACCACGTGCAGGGTCTGGTCGTGTTCGGCATCGCCTGGGCCATCACGTCGGGGTCGCTCGTGGTGCTGCACGCGTCGGTGCCGGGAGCCTCGCACGGTGCGGAGATCGCGGTGCTGACGGCCGCGAACCTGTTCGCGACGTGCGTGCGCTTCGTGCTCTTCAAGGCGTGGGTGTTCCGCACCGGCCGCCGTCACCCGGAGCTCGTCCGTGCCGGGACGACCCCCGCCGCCGACGCGAGCACGGTGGTCACGGAGCCGATCGCGGTGAGCGACCGAACCGGCGAGCGAGCAGCCTGACACCGTGCCGGGTCACCCACCCGGTGCGGGGTTGCACGGCGCCCGCGGCACGCCGCACCGTGCGGCGTCGGCCATCCCGTGCGAGGTTGCACGCTCCGTGCAGCGCTACGAACTCGCACCGAGCGTGCAACCTCGCACCAGCCGAACAGACCCGCACCGTGCGACACCGTCACACCCCACGCCACCCGTGTTGCACGGTCGGTATACCAAGCCGTAGCATCGCCCTACCGCACCACCACCCCACAGGGCCCGACTGCCACCATCGGTCTGCCCGCGGCGAGCGCTCCATCGATGCAGCCCGCGCCGTCCGCTGCCGGCAACGCCCCACTGGACCCGCACGTGAACCCCACCTCTTTCGGTCTCTACGACCCTGCCCGCGAATCGAGCGATTGCGGCGTCGGTTTCATCACCCGTCTCGACGGGACGCCGAGCCACGACGTCATCCGCAAGGGCGACGAAGCGCTGTGCTCCATCCCGCACCGCGGCGGCAAGTCCGCCGAGGGTGTCGGCGACGGCGCAGGCGTCAGCATCGACCTGTCGGTGGAGTTCTTCAGCGCCATCACCGGCGAGCAGCTGCGCGCCGGGCACTTCGGCGTCGCGAACTGCTTCGTGCCGAGCAGCGACGAAGCGGACGGCACCGACGAGCGCGCCCGTGCCGAGCAGACCGTCACGGACGCCATCACGGCCGAGGGCTTCGAGCTGCTGCTGGTCCGTGACGTCCCGGTGGACCACTCCGTCGCGCGCCCCGAGGCCGAGCAGTACCAGCTGCCGATCGTGCAGTGGGTCTTCCGTGCTCCGTCCGACTGGGACCGCACCGAGGTCGACGCCGCCGCGAACCGCGCCCTGCTCGCCATCGAGGCGGTCTCCTACGCCCAGGCAGCCGCCGAGCGCGCCGAGCACGCCGCCCTGTACCCGCTGTCGCTCAGCGCCCGGACCCAGATCCTGAAGGGCCGGCTGAACTCCGGCGAGGTGATCGGGTACTTCACCGACCTGCGCGACCCCCGGCACTCGGTGCGGACGCTGTACTTCCACACCCGGTTCTCGACGAACACCGAGCCGCACCCGACGATGGCGCAGCCGTTCCGCCTGATGGCGCACAACGGCGAGCTGAACACCGACCGCAAGAACCGGCTGTCGGACGAGGCGCTCGCGCGGGCCCGCACCCGGAGCATCGTGCGTCCGCCCGGGCAGTCGGACTCGAGCCGACTCGACCAGACCCTGCAGAGCCGCGTGTTCGACGACGGGCTCGAGATCGTCGAGGCCGTGGTCTCGCTCATGCCGCCGGCGTGGGAGAACGACCGCACCCTGACTCCGGACGTCCGGGACATGCTCGAGTACTTCTCGCTGTACGAGGAGAAGAACGACGGTCCTGCCGCCGTGATCTTCAGCGACGGCGACGTCGTCGGCGCCCGCCTGGACCGCCTGGGGCTGCGCCCGCTGCGCACCGTCGAGACGGCCGAGTACCTGATGGTGTCGTCCGAGGCCGGCCAGGTCGAGTTCGACGCCGACGAGGTCGTGCACCGTGGCCGCATCGAGGCCGGCGGCATGCTCGTCGTCGACCACCGCACCGGCACCCGCATGCGCACGGGCGAGGTGCTGCACATGCTCGCGGCCCGCCGTGACTACGGCTCCCTGCTCGACGCCGCCCGCGTGAACCTGGACGACGTGCCCGCTCCGGACTACGAGCGCACGACGTCCACCCTGGGCTACGACGGCGACCTGTCGCTCGCGGGCCGGTACGTGGCGTACTCGCTGAACCAGGAGAGCTTCCGGTTCATGCTCGACCCGATGCTGCAGAACGGGTCGGAGCGCATCTCGGCGATGGGCTACGGCAACGCCATCAACGCCCTGAGCGACACCGAGGGCGGCATGGCGAAGTACTTCTCGCAGCGCTTCGCCCAGGTGACGAACCCGCCGCTCGACTCGATCCGCGAGGCCGACGGCATGTCGATGCGCGTGGCACTCGGCGCGAAGCCGGACGGCACGGGCACCACGGGCCGTCAGCTCGTCGTGCAGTCGCCGATCCTCGGGCACCTCGACATGGTGCGCCTGCGCGAGCAGGACATCGTGCCGCTCGAGCGCTTCGACATGCTCTACGTGCCGGTGCCCGCCGACGAGCAGGCCAACGCCGACGCGATGCGCGGCGCGCTGGACGCCCTGTGCGACGCGATCGAGGCGTTCGCGGCGCGCGGTGGCGGGATCGCGGTCGTGACCGACCGCGAGGTGTCGTCGACCCATGCGCCCCTCCCCGTGATCCTGGCCGTTGCCGCCGTCAACCAGCGGCTCATCGAGACCGGTCTGCGCCTGCGGGTGTCCGTCGTCGCGGAGAGCGGTCAGCTGCCATCGTCACACCACGTCGCGACCGCGCTGGGCTTCGGCGCCGCCGCTGTGTACAGCTTGAGCGCGCGACTGCGTGCGGAGGAGAAGTACCCCGCCGCACCCGCACCCGCCGGTGAGCTGACCGCGACCGACCTGGCGCTCAAGCAGTTCCGCAAGGCCGCCGAGAAGGCCCTGGCGAAGACCATGGGCCGCGTCGGCCTGTGCACTGCCGAGAGCTACATCGGTGGCGAGTTCTTCGAGCCGAACTACCTCGACACCGGCGACGACGTGCTCGCGCGGATCTTCCCGCACATGCAGGCCCCGGTCGGCGGCGTCGGCTTCGCGCGCATCGCCCAGGCGGCGACGGACTGGCACGAGCGTGCCCGCTCGGTGGCGTCCGAGGGCCAGGTCCCGCTGCTCGGCCTGTTCAAGGAACGCTCCGACGGCGCCGGCCACTCGTTCGGCGTCGCGAGCGTCCGCGGGTTCGGCGGCATGACCGAGGAGCGCCCGGCCTTCGAACGCTCCGGCGACTCGGACGCGCTGCGCCTGCTCACGCTCGGCCAGCTCGACGACTCGTTCGGCATCACCGACGCCGCGTACCGGAACACCGGCTACGACCGCCTGAGCGACGCCGAGATCGACGCGCACCGCATCACGCCGGGCTACGTCACGTTCCTGCAGACGACCCACGACGAGCGGTCCCGCCGCCCCGCCGCGCTCCGCGACGTGCTCGCGCTGCCCGCGGACGTCACCGGCATCGACACGGCCGAGGACTTCGCCCGCGAGCTCGGCCGCTTCTCGACGAGCGGCAACGCCAGCGTCACCGTCCGCGGGCTCTCCGGCTCGCGTCCGTCGGACGACCAGGACCTGCCGGGAGGCACGGAGCGGTTCCGCCTGGAGCTCACGTCGACGGGGACCACGGGTGCACTGCGCCACGCGGCCCTGGCGGACGGCCTCGCGCTGCTCCACCCCGGACAGATCGACGTCGACGCCGTCGACGACACCGGGGTGACGCTCCGCGCCACCGGTGCGGCCGTCGCCCTGCTCGCGCTGCTGCAGAGCGCCCCGGCGAGCGTCGAGCTCGACGAGGTGCAGCCGGCCCACGAGATCACCCGGACCCTGGCGTCCGGCGCGATGAGCCACGGCGCGCTCGTCGCCACCGCGCACGAGGCCGTCGCACACGGCACGAACATGGTCGGCGGCATGTCGAACAGCGGTGAGGGCGGCGAGCACCACTCCCGCTACGGCACCATCCGCGGCTCGCGCATCAAGCAGTTCGCCTCGGGCCGGTTCGGCATCTGGGCCGGCTACCTCGCCGACCCCATGCTCGAGGAGCTCGAGATCAAGATCGGCCAGGGCGCGAAGCCCGGCGAGGGTGGTCAGCTGCCCGCCCCCAAGGTCACGGTGGACATCGCCGCGGCCCGTGGTGGCACGCCCGGCGTCGAGCTGATCTCGCCGCCGCCGCACCACGACACGTACTCGATCGAGGACCTCGCGCAGCTCATCCACGACTGCAAGGCCGCCCGCGTCCGGGTGATCGTGAAGCTCGTCTCGTCCGAGGGCATCGGCACCATCGCGGTCGGCGTCGCGAAGGCCGGCGCCGACGTGATCAACGTCGCGGGCAACACCGGCGGCACGGGCGCCGCGGCCGTCACCAGCCTGAAGTACGCGGGCCGCTCCGCGGAGATCGGCGTCGCCGAGGTGCACCAGGCCCTGGTCGCGAACGGCCTGCGCCAGAAGGTCACGCTCCGCTGCTCGGGTGCGCACCAGACCGGCAGCGACGTCGTCACGAGCGCCCTGCTCGGCGGCGACAGCTTCGAGTTCGGCACGACCGCGCTCATGATGCTCGGCTGCGTGATGGCGAAGAACTGCAACGTGAAGTGCCCGGCGGGCCTGACCACGAACGCCGAGGCGTTCGAGGGCGACCCCCGCGCGCTCGCGCAGTACCTGCTCAACATCGCCCACGACGTGCGGCAGATCCTGGCCCGTCTCGGCCTGCGCTCCCTGCGCGAGGCCCGCGGCCGGACCGACCTGCTGCAGCTCCTGGACCACCCGGCGAGCGTGGGCCGGCTCGACGCCCGCGCCCTGCTCGCCCAGGTGCCCGAGAAGGTCGTCGCGGACCCGGAGTACCTGGAGAAGGACTTCCACACCGACGACGCCCTGCTCGAGCGCGTCCGCACCGCCCTCGTCGACCACGCGCAGGAGCACGTGCTCGTGCACGGCGTGCTGCTCGGCAACGCCGACAAGTCGGTCGGTGGCCAGCTCGGCATCGACCTCGAGCGTCTGCTCAACCACGAGCTCCGCGCCGAGGACGTGCAGGGGCTGCCCGCCGTGACGACGGATGACCGCGGACGCCGCCGGCTGGTGGACGGTGCGGTCACGATCCGCACGCAGGGCTCGGCCGGGCAGTCCTACGGCGTCTTCAACAACGACGGCGTCGTGCTCGAGCACACCGGCACCGCGAACGACGGCGTCGGCAAGAGCCAGAGCGGCGGACGGATCATCGTCCGCGCACCCGGTGGCGGCAGCGCCGAACAGGGCGGCAACGTGCTGGTCGGCAACTTCGCGCTGTTCGGGGCCACCGGCGGCCGCACCTTCGTCGAGGGCGAGGCCGGCGACCGGTTCGCCGTCCGCAACTCCGGCGCGACCGCCGTCGTCGAGGGCGTGGGCGACTTCGGCTGCGAGTACATGACCGGTGGCGCCGTGTTCAACCTCGGCGCGTTCGGCAAGGGCCTCGGCAACGGCATGTCCGGTGGGTTCCTGTACCAGTACGACCCCTCCGGCCAGGTCGCCGAGCGTGCCAGCACGGACTCGCTGCTGGTGTTCCCGATCACCGACACCGAGCGCGGTGCGTTCCACGAGGCCGCCGCCCGCCTGCTGCTCGAGTGGCACCTCGAGGCGACCGGTTCGGCCCTGGCCGAGCGGCTGCTCGCCGAGTGGGACACCGCCCGCGCGCACGTGTACGTCGGCATGCCCCGTGCCCTGCTGCTCACGCAGGACGCCGGCGAGATCCTCGCGGCGGCGACCCGGCCCGAGCTCCTCGACGAGCTCGCGACCTCGATCGCCACCGACAAGCTCCGCGCGTTCAAGCTCGACTACCGCGACCAGCGCACGGTGCTCGACGGCCGTGCCCCGGCGCTCGGCGACCAGGGCGAGGACATGTTCTCGCTGCTGTCGTCGTACACGGTGCTCGGGGTCGCCCAGGACGTCGCCCTCGAGCGCGTCCCGGGTGCGTTCGGCGCCGCCGACCCGCGGGTCGCCGAAGCCGTGAAGAACCTCGTGCTCACCGAGGACTTCTCCGTCAAGCAGCGCGTCGTGAAGTACCTGCGCGGCACGCTCGACCGGTTCGCCGACGACCAGCTCGCCACGCTCATCGCGATCAAGCGGCTCGACGACTACAAGCGCGCGCTCACGCAGCGGAACAACCGCAGCATGGACGCGCCGGGCACCACGGGGTGGATCATGCACCAGAACGCCAAGAACGACGGCCGCGTCCGCGAAGCCCGCTTCGACGAGCTGCTCGCCACCGCGGCGCTCGAGGACATCGCCCGCCGTGCACCGCAGGCGCCGACCGAGGCGGTGACCGCGTGAGCCTGCTTCCCCCGACCGGGTCGCTGATCCCCGTCGACGCACCGTTCTCGGCCGCCCAGGAGTCCTGGCTCGCCGGGTTCATCGCGGGCATCGCCGCCGCCGGCAAGAAGGTCGCGGCCAGCGCGCCCACGACGACGATCGACGTGCTGTTCGGCACCCAGACCGGCAACGCCGAGTTCCTGGCCGACGAGCTCGTCGCCGGCGCGAAGGCCCGCGGACTCGGCGGTCGCGCCAGTGCGCTCGACGCCGTCACCCCCGAGCAGCTCGCCGAGATGTCGCACGTGCTCGTCGTCACCTCGACCTACGGCGAGGGTGAGATGCCCGACAACGCCGGGCTGTTCTGGGACGCGATCCAGGCGAGCACCGTGCCACGGCTCGAGGGGCTGCAGTACGCCGTCCTGGGCCTCGGCGACACGAGCTACGACGAGTTCTGCCAGGCCGGCAAGCTCCTCGACACCCGGTTCGAGCAGCTCGGCGCGACCCGCATCCACGACCGCGTCGACTGCGACGTCGACTTCGAGGACCCGGCCGCACTGTGGAACGCGGCGGTGCTCGACCGCCTCGCCGCCGAGGCCGGCGCGACGGCTGCACCCGGCGCGACCACGGGCGGTGGTGCCGGCGACGGTGCCGCCGCGACCGGCGGGGCGGGCGCGAGCCGAGCCTCCCGGCCGGGGTCGCAGTGGAACAAGCGCAACCCGTACCCGTCACGCCTGGTCGAGAACCGGCTGCTCTCCTCGCCGCGCAGCGCGAAGGAGATCCGGCACTACGAGTTCGACCTCGGCGACTCGGGCATCGAGTACGCGGCCGGCGACGCCCTGGCGGTCGTTCCCGTGAACGACGAGGTCTTCGTGGCGGACCTGCTCGAGCAGGTCGGCGCGAACGGCGGCGAGTCGTTCGACGGCCGGCCGATCACCGAGGTCCTGCGGACCGACCGTGAGATCCGGACGCCCTCGAAGGACCTGATCGCCGACCTGGTGCAGCGCGCGCCGTCGAGCGAGCTCGCGGCCGTCGTGGCGCACGGCGACAAGCACGAGCTGGACCGCTGGCTCTGGGGACGCGACGTCCTCGACCTGCTCCGCGACGCCGGACCGGCCGCCCCGGGACTCGACGAGCTGCTGCCGAACCTGCGGCCGCTGCAGGCGCGGCAGTACTCGATCTCGTCGAGCCCGCTGGCGCACCCGGACCGCATCCAGCTGACCATCGCGTCGGTGCGCTACGGCGACCCGCACCGGATGTACGCCGGCGTCGCGTCGACGTTCCTGGCCGACCGGGTCGACCCGGACGGCACCGTCGACGTCTACCTGCAGCCGAACGCGTCGTTCGGAGTGCCGGCGGACGAGTCGGCCCCGATGATCATGATCGGACCGGGCACCGGTGTCGCGCCGTTCCGCGGGTTCCTGCACGAGCGCGCGGTGTCCGGGGCGACCGGACGCAACTGGCTGTTCTTCGGCGACCAGCACCGGGACACCGACTTCGTGTACCGGGACGAGCTCACCGAGCTGCAGGAACAGGGCGTGCTCGACCGCCTCGACCTGGCGTTCTCGCGTGACCAGGCCGAGAAGGTCTACGTGCAGACGCGGATGCTCGAACAGTCGGCGGAGCTGTTCGCCTGGCTCGAGGACGGCGGCCACGTGTACGTGTGCGGCGACGCCTCACGCATGGCGAAGGACGTCGAGGCCGCGCTGCTCCACGTCATCCGGACCGGACGTGGGCGCGGCGAGGACGACGCGCAGGCGTACCTGGCCGACATGCGTCGCGCGAAGCGGTACGTGCGCGACGTCTACTGAGCCGCGTGCAGATCTGATGAGTCCGCCCCGGCCACGGAACCCGAATCCGATGGCCGGGGCGGTCCCGGAGGAGCGCCGGTCAGTGGCGACCGACCAGCGAGCCCTGCAGCGTGGCGCGGCGGACGCGACGCACAGCGTCGGTCGCACGAGCGTCGAGTGCCCTGATCCGGGACTCGCGCCGCTCGTTCGTCTCGGCCACCGATGGTTGGTCGGTGCCGGACTCGCCGGGCGTCACGGGCAATTCGGGTTCCCCTCCTGCCGCGGACGCTGCCAACACCGGTGCCCTAGCGCCGGTGCGGGGGACGACAGCGAACCGCGGTGAAGCCACAGTACGATCCGAGCAACCTGACTGGAACCCGTTGACCCGGATCAGCGCGTTGTGCTACCACTCGGTGTCCCGGATGCGTCGTCCGCGTCGCCGGGGGCCACCGCCCGCGACCACGCCGAGTCGGCCGCCGTGCTGGTGTCCGCCGGCTCCGGCGTCAGCACGAGCCCCGACCCCGAGGTGGCCGAGGCGTAGAGGTCCTCGAGCCAGCTGCGGTTGATCGACGGCACCCGGCTGCCGGTGAACTTGAAGTGCAGGCTCACGTTGGGGTGCAGCCAGATCGTGCTGCGACCGTTGCCGTGGACGACGTCGTCCTTCCACGAGAATGCGAACCGGTGGTCGCGTCGGAGCATGTTGACGATGACGATCTGCAGGTGCGTGAGCGCGCGGTCGTCGATCCGCAGGTCGAGCGGTCGGCCGTCGTAGATGAGCTGCCCCATGGCTCCTTCTACTCCTGCGCTCCGGTGTGCGCGAGACCGGACGCCCAGGTCGTGATGGTGCGGTCGAACCAGACGGCGTCGACGTTGCGCTCCCAGGCGTGCTCGGCCGGCTCGCTGACCGCCAGCGTGACCGTGCCGGGGTGGGCGTCGGCGAACTCCTGACTGGCCGAGAACGGCACCGTGGTGTCGCCGGTGGAGTGGATGAGCAGGGTCGGTGGCAGCGGCCGGGGTGCGCGCAACCACGACAGCGCGCGCACGTCGACCGGCGAGCGCAGCCCCACCATCCGGCAGAGGACCGGCGTCGCCATCGCCCCGAGGGCAGCGCCCACCACGGGGCCGGGCAGCCCCGCGCGACGGGCCTGGGACCGGACGGTGACGGCCCAGTCCAGTGCCGGGGCGACGAGCACGATCCCGGCCAGGCGGTCGCGGTGCGCCGAGCGGGCGAGGAGCTCGTGCGTGATCGTCGCCCCCATCGACCACCCCACGATGACGAGCCGCTCGGCGCCGTTCGCGACGGCGTGGTCGAGCGCCACTTCGACGTCCGCCCACTCGCGCGCACCGAGGTGCGAGGCTCGGCCCTCCCACGGTGCCTCGCCGTCGCCGCGGAACGACGGGACGATCGAGGTCCAGCCCAGTTCGAGCGCCGCGGGGACGGTCCGGAGCGCGGTGACCCGGGTCGTCCGGATCCCGTGGACGTGGACGGCCCAGGTCCGGGCGGCCGCGGGGTCGGCACCCCGGGCAGCCGTGGAGTCGGCACCCCGGGCAGCCGCGCGGTCCGGGCGCGCATCGCGGTCCGGCCCCGGCCGCACCACCCACGCGGGCGCAGGCCCCACCGGCGTCGGCAGCGACACCTCGGACCAGTCGACCTCCATCGCCGCCGGGTCCGGGTGCACGTGCCCGCTCCACCGCACCCGCGACGACACCGCGCCGGTCGTCCGCACCACGGCCCGGCGCACGAACCCGGCGGCTTCGTCGACCTCGAGCACCGGCCCGACGGTGGTGTGCCCCGGGCCGTCGTGCCACAGCCCGTACTCCCCCGGCCGCACGGTGTCGTCGGTGATCGGCAGCCGGACGGAGTCCGCGTCGGACTCGATGACGGGCGTCCACCGGTCGCCACCGGGCAGCACGATCCTGCCGACGACCTTCCGCAGGACGACCAGGACGACCAGCCCGACCAGGGCCACCGCCGCCAGCACCACGAGCGCTCCGAGCACCCACCACACGATCGTCACGCCGTCATCCTCCGAGGCTCCGGGTCAGGGTCCGTTCCGCCGACCGCACCTGCGCGAGTTCGGCGTCGTCGAGGGTCCGTCCCTGCACCTCGGCGTCGCGGATCGCGATGACCAGGTCGTAGGTCCGCGCCTGCGGGTCCCCCGGCCGCTCGACCGCCCGCACCGCGTGCCGACGGGCGATGCGGCGCAGGCGTCGGTGGTGCCCCCGGTGGCGCAGGTCACGGCCCCACCGCCGGAACGTCAGCGAGGCCATCGCCACCACGATGAGCACGATGCCGAGGTAGAACGGCGGGTCGAAGGCCGGCCGCAGGCCGTCGCGCACCCCGGCCGGGAAGAGTCCGAAGTGGTCGGCGGTGAGCGAGGCGACCTCGTCGACGCTCGCCACGACGACCAGGGCGAGCCCGACGCGGAACACCACGAGCGCCACCGGGTTCTGCAGCACGCCGCGGCGCAGGGTCGTGGCGGCGATCAGCCCGACGCCCACCATGTACACCGTCCCGTAGAGCCACATCGGGGTCTGCTCGATCTCGCGCACGATGAAGTGGAAGTCGGTCCCGCCGCGCTCCTCGACCAGCAGGAACGGCACCGTGAACGCCACGACCACGACGAGCAGCGCCGCCGGCCGCGCCAGCAGTGGGCGCTCCGGCAGGTCGTCCGTGCTCGCGCGCAGCATCAGCCAGAACGCGACGGTGGCGCAGACGTTCTGCACCAGGTTGATGAGGTTCGAGCCGCCCAGGGCTCCGTCGAGCACCGGCTGCGGCACGACGCTGCCGAGGGTCAGGAGCCCGAGCGCCCCGACGCCGGTGGCGCCCCAGGCCGCCCGACCACGGGGGTTCCGCAGCACGTACGGCGTGCGGGCGAGGAAGATCAGCGCCGCGAACCAGAAGGCCGCGGCGTGCAGGACGGCCATCAGCCGTAGGCCCGCTCGTCCGCGCCCGTGGCCCCGGCGAGCAGGACCGTCGCGAGCTCGTAGGCGAACCGTTCGGCGAAGTGCTCGTCGTCGTCGGAGATGCTCACGAGCCCGGAGTCGGCGTCGAGTGCGCGACGGCAGACGTGGCCCCCGGCGGCGAACTCGGCGACGGACGACGGGGTCGGTGTGCCGACGTCGCCGTGCACCAGGTGCCCGAGCTCGTGCAGCACGCAGTGCATGCGGTAGAGCGGCGGTGCGTCGGCCGGCACGAGCACCAGGTTCTCGTGCTCGAACTGCGAGACGAGCGCGGTGAGCGGACCCCAGCTCGGCCCGTCGACGTCGACGACGCGCGTGGGCTTGCCGACCATCCGACCGACGCCGGTCACCACGTCGGACAGCTGCGGCGCACGGGGCAGGGTGGCGACGAGGGCACGGACGGCACCGGACGCACCCAGCTGCTCCGCCATCGCCCCTCCGATCTCCGCGGCAAGACTACCGGCAGGTCCCCCTTGTGGACGAGACCGGCCGGACGTAACCTACAACCAAATGGTTGTACGAATCGAACTGTCCGACGCCGAGGTCGACCGGGTGTTCCACGCCCTGGCCGACGCGACCCGTCGTGACATCGTCCGGCGCACGCTCGTCGGGTCGTCGTCCGTGAGCGAGCTCGCGGACGCCTACTCGATGTCGTTCGCCGCCGTCCAGAAGCACGTCGCCGTCCTCGAAGGAGCCGGACTCGTGAGCAAGGAGGCCCGCGGCCGCACCCGCATCGTGCGCGCGGAGCCGGAGCAGCTCGACCGGGTCCGTGCCCTCCTCGACGCCTACGGCCGCCTCTGGCACAGCCGGATGGACCGCCTGGGCGACCTGCTCGACGGCGACGCGTCCGGACACCCAGCACCAGACGACACCCGACGACACCAGGAGCGATGATGCCCACCACGTCCGTCCACACCGATCCCGACACCCTCTCGATGACCCTCGTCGCCGAGTTCCCCGTCCCCGTCGAACGGCTCTGGGCCGCCTTCGCCGACCCCCGCCAGCTCGAGCGGTTCTGGGGACCGCCCGGGTTCCCCGCGACCTTCACGACGTTCGACCTGCGCCCCGGTGGCCGCGCCGACTACCGGATGACGTCTCCGCAGGGCGAGCGGTTCCACGCCGTCTGGCAGGTCACCGAGGTCGACGAGCACCGTCGCATCGTCTTCCGCGACCTGTTCACCGACCCGGAGGGCACGGTCGACGAGTCGCTCCCCGCCAGCGAGACCGTGTTGTCGTTCGGGCGGGCCGATGAGGGATCACGGGTCACCGTGGTGTCCTCGTTCGCCTCGACCGCCGACCTCGACGCGATGCTCGAGATGGGCATGCTCGAGGGCTACCAGCAGGCGTTCGGCCAGCTCGACCGGGTGCTCGCCGACCTGCGCGAGTGGGCCCTCGGTGCGGGCACCGAGACCGAGGTCCTCGACGACACCCACGTCCGGATCACCCGGGCGTTCGCGGCGCCACGGCACCTGCTCTGGCGGGCGCACACCGAACCCGACCTGGTGCGCCGGTGGCTGCTCGGCCCCGACGGGTGGGAGATGACGGTGTACGAGAACGACCTGACCCCGGGCGGCGCGTTCCGGCAGGCCTGGGCGCCGACGGGTGACACCGAGGGAGAACCCTTCGGGTTCGAGGGCGAGAACCTCGTCGTCGAACCCGAACGCCGGATGGTGTCGACCGAGCGCATGACCGGGGCACCCTTCCCGCCGAACACGAACGACCTGCAGTTCGACGAGGACGACGGCGTCACGCTCATGACGCTGCTCGTCACCTACCCGGACCGGGAGCAGCGGGACGTGATCCTCGCGACCGGCATGACGGAGGGCATGGAAGCCAGCTACCAGCGGCTGGAGCGCGAGGTCCTGTCCGCAGCGTGACCGGCAGACGGACGGGAGGCCCGTGGCGGCGCCGCCACGGGCCTCCCGTCCGTCCCGAGCAAGCGACAGATCCCGGCGCACGATCCGGGTCCGGTCCCCGAGAGCGACAGATCCCCGCGGATGTCCCGCGGGGATCTGTCGCTTTCAGGAGGGGCTGGTGGGCGCAGGCCGGCTACTCCGGCTGCGCCGTCGCCTCGTAGTGCCGCGCGCCGCCGCGCACGCCCGCGAAGCGGAACGGCGCGGTCGTGACGCGCGGACGCTCGACGTCCTCGCTGGTAGCGGCACCCGCGGCGTGCAGCGCGCGGTACGCGTCGACCGTCAGCGGGACCCGCGCCTCGAGCAGCGACCGCACGCGACCCGCACGGCGGTGCTCGCGGTAGTCGGGCCGGACGGTACCGGTGATGAGCTCACCGACGCTGCCCGAGCCGTAGCTGAACAGGCCGAGTCGCTCCCCCGCCAGGTCGTCGTCCAGGTCGAGCAGTGCCGCGAGCCCGATCCAGAGCGACGCCGTGTAGGTGTTGCCGGTCTGCCGGTTGTAGGTGAACCCGATCGCCAGGTCGGCCTCGTCGAACGGTGCGCCGACGTGCTGCGTGAGCTTGCGGTGCGCCTTGATCGCCATCTTGGTGAAGGGCTGGTGGTGCACGAACCGGGCGATGTCGTCGTACGCGGGGCCGCCCTGTTCCGCCAGGTCGTCCCAGGCGCCGACGAACGCGTTGACGTACGCGCTCACCGAGAGCCGACCGTCGACCAGCGCGGTGGAGCGGTCGTTCGGCCGCCAGAAGTCGTCGACGTCCGCCGTGTAGACGCCCGCCGCCGGCTCGATCTCGATCAGGTCGGGGTCGGCGGACACCAGGATCGCGGCGGCACCGGCACCCTGGGTCGGCTCGGCCGGGGTGTCGACGTCGTACCGGGCGACGTCGGCGGCGATGACGAGCACCCGCTCGTGCGGGGCGCGGGCGACGATCCCGAGTGCGAGCTGCACCGCGGCCATCCCGCCGTAGCAGGCCTGCTTCAGCTCGACCACGCGGACGGCCTTCGGCAGCCCGAGCAGGCCGTGCACGTACACGCCGGCGGCCTTCGACTGGTCGACGCCGGACTCGGTGGCGAACAGCACGGTGCGGATGCCCTCGACGCCGTGCCGGTCGATGAGCTCCTTGGCGGCGGCGGCGCCCATCGTGACGATGTCCTCGTCGGGCGCGGGCACGCTGAAGGCGTCCTGCCCGATGCCGACGTGGTACTTCGCCGGGTCGACGCCGAGCCGCTCGGCCAGGTCGTCGAGCTCGAGCACGTGGTGCCCGGTCGCGATCGCGATGTCGTGGATGCCGACGCCGGTCATGCCGCACCCCCTGCGGGCTTCGTGCCACGGCGTTCCATGGCGACGTGGGCGGCCATCAGCTCGCCCGGGTTGGTCTGTGCGGCGAGGAGCGAGAGCTCCCCGCACAGGACGGTCGCGGCGCACAGGGCGGCGAGGCGGCGGGCGTTCCCGCCAGGCTCGCGGTCCTCGCGGCAGCCGAGGCGCACCAGGGCGTCCTCGACGACGGGCAGGTCCCCGCCCTTGCCGTTGCCGACCGTGCCGACGATCAGGTGCGGCAGCGAGGTCGCGAAGTACAGGTCGCCGTCGCGGTCCTCGGCGCTCGTGATGCCCTGCGAGCCCTCGACGATGTTGGCGGCGTCCTGCCCGGTGGCCAGGTAGAAGCCGAGCAGCATGTTCGCGTAGTGCGCGTTCGCCGAGCGGATGGCCCCGGCGATCGTCGACCCGATCAGGTTCTTCGCGATGTTCAGCTCGACGATGCGCGCGGTGCTCGACCGCAGGCGCTTCTCGACGACCTCGCCCGGGATCACGATCTCGGCGATGGTGTTGCGGCCGCGGCCACGGATGCCGTTCACCGCGGTGGCCTTCTTGTCGGTGCAGAAGTTGCCCGACACCGAGACGTACCGCAGGCCCGGCTGCCAGTCCAGGATCGCCGGCAGCAGCTTGTCCGCCGCCTGCGTGACCATGTTGTGGCCGGAGGCGTCGCCGGTGGTGAACGCGAAGCGCAGGAACAGCAGGTCCCCGACGATCTCCGGGTGCACCTCGATGAGCTTGGCGAACCGGCTCTGCCCGGACACGATCGCGGCGAGCTCGTCCTGGCGCGCGAGGATCTGCCCCGCGGCCACGTGTGCTGCGGCGGCGCTGTCGGCACGGACCACGACGGAGCGGGTCATGCGCTCGTCGACGACGGTCGCGACGATGCCGTCCTCGACCATCCGCGAGATGCGGGCGCCACGGCCGACGGACGGCCAGAGCGGCGACTCGTAGGTGGCGAGGGGGACCTCGTGCTCCCCCTGCACGGCGTTGCCGCTGACGCGGATCGGGCCGACCCACTTGGTGGGGATCGGTGTGAGCAGGTCACTCATCGAGGGCTCCTTCTGGTGCTCGCACCGCGACGCTGAGGTGCCTGATGTCGTGCGCCTCCCAGGCGCGGTGGATGCCGGCGGGGTCGGTGTCCGCCGGGACGAGCGCGATGCCGCAGTCGCCGCCGCCGGCACCGGACGGCTTCGCCGCCCCGCCCGCCGCCTCGACGACGTCGCACAGGGTCGCGAGACGCTCGGTCTCGATCTTCGACCCGACCGAGTCGCCGAGACGCTGCAGCAGCCCACGGGCACGTCGGAGGGCACCGAGCGTGCGCTCGGCGTCGCCGGTCTGGAGGCCCGTGGTCAGGTCGTCGACGGCGCTGCGGCTCTCGTCGAGGAACGCCTGGTAGCCGCCGTTGCGGTGCCGACGCACCACGTCGACGAGCTTCGTGGTGGACGCGGGCGAGCCGGTCCAGCCGACGAGCAGCTGCAGGTTCTCGGGGGCGGGCAGCCGCTGGACGTCGAAGCCGTCCCACGCGTCGGCGTCGGTCAGGATCGCGGACACGGCGTGGTCGCCGAGCATCGCGGCGAGGCGCTCGCGGTCCGGGGCGCTGTAGCGCAGCCAGCCGCCGAACGTGCTCGCGGCGAGGTCGCCACCGGAGGCCCGGGGGTTCACGCGGATGGTGGCGAGCAGGGCGACCTGGAAGCGCTGGCGCTGCGTCAGGCCGATGCCGTAGAAGCGGTCGAGGGCACCGACGGTGGCGACGGTGACCGCGGCCGAGGACCCGAGGCCGAACTTCCGGCCGCTGGCGTCGTCGAGCTGGCTCTCGATGCGCAGTTCGTGGAACCGCGGGGCGATGCCGTGCTCGGCGCGGAGCTTCTCGACCAGGTCGATCGTGGCCATCACGTAGTCGTACGGGTGGTGCTCACGGTCGAGCGCCAGGCCGTCCTCGGCACGGGTCCACGTGAGCGGCAGGTGCCCGTACTCCTCGGAGTGCACGCTGCCGGCGCCGTGGCCCTCGCGCACCTTCGCCGTGATGGCGCGGTCGAGGGCGATCAGGACGGACGGCTGGCCCGGCTCGACGACGGCGTACTCGCCGGCGACGAACAGCTTGCCGTGTGCACGGAACTCGATCACTGCGCGGACTCCTTCTGGTCGGGATTGCTCCCGGTCTCTTCGGAGCGGAGCACCCGCGCGGCAGCTCCGGTGCCGGACTCGATGACGTCCCCCAGCGACGCGAGCGCCCCGGCGACGGCCGCCCGGTCCTGCGGCTTCGTGAGCACGACGACGTTCGGGCCCGCATCGGCCGTGGCGTAGGCCTCGGTGCCGCCGGCACGCAGCTCGGCGACGGCGTCGAACACGGCGACACTGCGGGCGTTGAGGTAGCGGATCGGCGGGAACGCGCCCTCGATCGTCGCGTGCATGCGGAGCGCGTTGCTCTCGGTGATCTCGCCGATGCGGGTGAAGTCGCCGGCCGCGCAGGCCGTGAGCATGTCGCCGACGGTCTCGGTCGTCGAGGTCACCCAGGCCGGGTAGAACGGCGACGTCGCGATGGTGCGGCGCATGGCCTCGCGCGACCCGATCGGCTTCGGGCCGGCGTCGATCGTGACCACGACCATGGCCATCGGCGGGGCGGGGATCGGCTCGGCGAAGGAGCCCTGGTCGTCGCCGGCGTGCCAGACGGCGACACCGCCGGGGATCGAGCGCGTGGCCGAACCGGAACCGCGACGGGCCAGACGGGACAGGTCGCGCGGCGAAAGGTCGAGGCCGTAGGCCGCGGCGGCCGCGGTCGCCAGGGCGGCGAAGCCGGACGCGCTCGAGGCCAACCCGGCGCCGGTCGGGACGGTGTTCTCGGACACCACCGACGCCCGCTCGGACGACCCCGCGAGCTCGCGCACCAGGTCGAGGAACTGCTGCACGCGCACCAGCGCACCGTCGTCGACGACGTGACCGTTCAGCGTGAACGCATCACGGGCCTCCCGTCCGCCGTCCACCGTGACGGTGGTCGTCGTCGGGAACACGTCGAGCCCCATCGAGACGCTGCCCGTGGCGGGCAGCGCGAGCTGCGCGTCCGCCTTCCCCCAGTACTTGACGAGGGCGATGTTGGGGTGCGCGACGGCGGTGGCTGTCAGCAAGCGCGGGCTCCGATCGTGGTGGTCCAGGTGGCTGCGGCCCCTGCGCCGCGGAGTGCGGCCGCGATGCGGTCCGCGTGGTCGTCGTCCGCGGCGAGCGCGAGGACGCACCCGCCCCGCCCGCCGCCGGTGAGCTTCGCGCCGAGGGCGTCCGCAGCACGTGCGGCGTCGACGAGCCGGTCCAGGTCGTCACTCGACACGTCGAGTGTGCTGAGCAGGTCGTGCGCGGCGTCCATGGTGGCACCCAGAGCCTGGGCATCGCCGTCCTCCAGTGTCCCCCGTGCCCGACGGGCGAGCTCGCCGATCCGGTCGATCACGGCGCCGACACCGACCGGGTCCTGGTCGTGGCGGGCGCGGACGGCCGAGACGGCCTCGCGGGTGTGCCCGGGGACGCCGGTGTCCGCGACGACGAAGGTGAAGCGGGCGCCGAGCGTGACGGGTTCGATCTGGCCGCCCTCGAACCAGACCGGCGCGGACGCGACGACGCCCCGGGCGTCGAGGCCGGACGGTCGGCCGTGGGCGACGCGCTCGCACTCCTGGATGAGCTCGTGGTGGGTCTCGACGTCGAGGGTCTCGCCCAGGGCATCGGCGACGGCGGCGGTCACGGCGGCGGCGACCGCGGCGCTCGAGCCCATGCCGCGGGCGGTCGGGACCTCGCTGTCGACCCGGACGTGGAAGTGGCGGTCGGTGACCCCGAAGTGGCGCAGGGTCGCAGTGACGGCGGTGACGGTCGGCATCACGGCCGCGGGTGCGAGGTCGAGGGGGCCGGTGTGCACGGTGGACTGCAGGCTGTGACCGGGCTGCTCGGCGTCGGCGGCGACCGGGGTGACCGTCGCCACGACCCGTGCGTCGAGCACCGGCAGGACGAGAGCGGGTGCGCCGTAGACCACGGCGTGCTCACCGATCAGGATCGTCTTGCCGTGGGACGACGCCGATCCGTTGCCGGGGGTCGTGGTGGTGTCGAGGTCGCTGCTGCTCATCTTGGGTCACGTCAGCCTAACCGTCCGGGTCGTCGGCGTGTTCGTCAGCTGGGCATCCACTGCATCGAGTTGTGCACAACTCGGTTGCGTGACAGTGTGGACGCATGCCCGTGACCGACGAGATGGTGTGCTTCTCCCTCTACGCGGCGTCCCGCGCCACCACGCAGGCGTACCGCTCGATGCTCGAACCCTGGGGTCTGACGTACCCGCAGTACCTGGTGCTCGTGACCCTGTGGGTCGAGGGCGACCAGACCGTCTCGAGCCTCGGGGAACACCTGCAGCTCGACTCCGGCACCCTCTCTCCACTGCTCCGCCGCATGGAGCAGAGCGACCTGGTCCGCCGCGAGCGCCGCAGCACCGACGAGCGCGTCGTCACGGTGACCGTCGGTGACCGAGGCCGCGAACTGCGGTCCGAGCTGAGCGGCATCCCCGCTCGGATCGCCGCAGGCATGGGCCTGGCCGACGAACGTGCCGCCGCCGAGCTCATCGCGACGCTGCACCGGCTGACCGAGACGATGCACGCGGCGGCCGACCCCGAGCACGACGCCGCGGGCGCTGACGCCGGCGCCGTTTCGCGCTGAGGACACCCCGCGGCCACGTGTGCCCGTGAACTGTCGCTGAGCGCGAGAGCACGCCGCACACCCCCGAACTTCACGATCCGCCCCACAAGGAAGGAACCCCATGGAAACCCTCTACACCGCCGAGGCCCTGGCCACCGGCGAAGGCCGCAACGGCCACGTCGCCACGAGCGACGGCACGGTCGAGTTCGACCTCGCCATCCCGAAGGAGATGGGTGGCTCCGGCAACGGCGCCAACCCCGAGCAGCTCTTCGCCGCCGGCTACGCCGCCTGCTTCCACTCCGCACTGCAGGGCGTCGCCCGCAGCCAGAAGGTGAAGATCACCGATTCGTCCGTCGGCGGTCGTGTGTCGATCGGCCCGAACGGCAACGGTGGCTACCAGCTCGCCGTCATGCTCGAGGTCGTCATCCCCGGCCTGGAGCACGACCAGGCCCAGGCCCTCGCCGACGCGGCCCACCAGGTCTGCCCGTACTCGAACGCGACCCGCGGCAACATCGACGTCACCATCGTCGTCTCGGAGGACTGACCCATGAGCACCACCACCCCCAGCACCATGCGCGCCGTCGTCCACGAGACGTTCGCCGAGCCCGCCGACGTCCTCGAGGTGCAGGAGCGCCCCGTCCCGACGCCCGGCGCCGGCGAGGTCCTCGTCCGCACGGTCCTCTCCCCCATCCACAACCACGACCTGTGGACCGTCCGCGGCACCTACGGCTTCAAGCCGGAGCTCCCCGCCGCCTCGGGCACCGAGGCACTCGGCGTCGTCGAGGCCCTCGGCGAGGGCGTCACGAACCTGCAGGTCGGCCAGCGCGTCGCCGGCGGTGCCTTCGGCGTGTGGGCCGAGTACTACACCGCGAACGCCGCCGGCCTCGTGCCGGTGCCGGACGCGATGACCGACGAGGCCGCCGCCCAGCTCGTCTCGATGCCGTTCAGCGCCATCAGCCTGCTGCACTCGCTCGACCTGCACGAGGGCGACTGGATCATCCAGAACGCCGCCAACGGTGCGGTCGGACGCATGGTCGCCCAGCTCGGCGCAGCCCGCGGCATCAACGTGATCGGACTCGTCCGTCGCGCCGCCGGTGTCGACGAGCTCCGCGAGCAGGGCATCGAGCGCATCGTCGCCACCGACGCCGACGACTGGCAGGACCAGGTCGCCGCGATCACCGGTGGCGCCCCGATCATCGCGGGCGTCGAGTCGGTCGGCGGCAAGGCCGCCGGCGACATCGCCTCCGTGCTGGGCGAGAACGCCACCCTCGTCGTCTTCGGCGCGATGGCGTCGCCGACGCTCGAGATCCCGTCGGGCAAGGTCATCTTCGGCCAGCTCACCGTGAAGGGCTTCTGGGGCTCCGTCGTCAGCAAGACGATGCCGGCCGAGACGAAGGGGCAGCTCTTCGGTGAGCTCATCACCCGCGTCCTCGACGGCTCGCTGACGCTCCCCGTCGCCGAGACCTTCGCCTTCGAGCAGGTCCGCGACGCCGTGCGCGCCAGCGACACCGCCGGCCGAGTCGGCAAGGTGCTCCTGCGCCCGTAGCGCGACCACAGGACGGGAGGCCCGGTGCCAGCTGGCACCGGGCCTCCCGTCTGTTCACTGGTCCGTCACATGGCCTCCTTGATGCCCCGACGCACCAGCCACGCGTTCACGGGGTAGGAGCAGACGAAGCCGGCCACCATCGCCAGCTGCATCACCACCCAGAACTCCGGCGAGAAGACGCTCGCGCGCCCGCCGACGAGTGCCGGGAACACGACCAGCTGCCACACCGCCATCAGGCCGTACATGCCCACCTGCCACGCGATGATCGACAGGGTGTCGGCCTTGAGCGCAGCGACGAGCCCGGCCCGGACGCCGAGGCCCCGCATCGGCGCGATGGCGAAGTACTGGAACGCGATGCCGAGCACGAACGCGATGACGAAGTCGACGATCCACCCGGCGACCATCCGGTCCTGGTAGAGCGACCCCAGGCCGACCGCCACCCCGACCGCCGGGAACGCCGCGAGCCCGAACTCGCCGATCAGGTCACCGAGGGCGCAGCCGGCCCCGCAGTGGCTCGTGTCGATCGCGGTGCCCGCCCACCGTCCGTGACCGGGCGCCGAGGCCCGCCCACGACGCAGGTAGAAGACGAGCCACACGACGCTGCCGAACAGCATCGTGAGCGGCCACACGAACGCCATGACGCGCATGTGCGGCGGCCGACGCACCACGTCGACCGCCACGAACACGGCACAGCCCACGGCGACCACGAGCAGCGCCGAGCACACCACGTTCAGGGCGACCGGGAAGTCCTGCAGCACCAGTTCCGTCACGCCTCCATGCAACCAACCGGGCGGCGATCGTGGATCCAGTGAGCAGAAGACGTCGGGTGCCCTGGGGCGACCCGACGTCTTCTGCTCACTGGATGCAGCGTGGTGCGGACTAGCGGCGCGACGCCTTCACGGGGACGGTGAAGATGTTGCCGGTGGTGACGCCCTCTTCGACCTCTTCGAGGGTGCGACCACGGCTCTCCGGCACGAACTTCCAGATGAAGAGCAGCGCCAGCAGTCCGACGACCCCGAAGCCGAAGAAGGTCCCGGTGATCCCGGTCGCGGCGACGATCGTCGGGAAGTACAGCCCGAGGAACGCGTTCGCGATCCAGAGGCAGAAGACCGAGATGCCCATGCCGAGCGCACGGATCTGGGTCGGGAAGATCTCGGACAGGACGACCCACACGGCGATGTTGAGGAAGGTCTGCATCGAGCCGACGAACGCGACGACCAGGAAGAGGATGACCCACGGGCGAGCCGGGTTGCCCTCGGGCAGCGCCACCGACGCGATGCCGATGAGGAAGTGGCAGATCGTCGTCAGCGTGAACCCCAGGATCAGCGTCGTGCGGCGGTTGATCTTCTCCATGTTGTACAGCGCGATGACGCCACCGACCACGGCGATCACGCCGGGGGCGATGTTCGCGATGAGGGCGGCCGACGCCTGGAACCCGGACTCGATGAGCACGGTCTGGCCGTAGTACATGATCGAGTTGATGCCGGTGAGCTGCTGCGCGACGCCGAGCCCGGCACCGATGAGCACGATGCGGATGAGCCACTTGTTCCCGCGCAGCGTGTGCCAGCCGCTGACACGCTCGACCTTCGCTTCGAGGTCGTTGCTCCGCTTGATGTCGTCGAGCTCGGCGCGGGCCCGATCGGTGGTCCGGACCTGCTCGAGGACGGACAGGGCCTCGTCGTAGCGGTCCTTCGACGCGAGCCAGCGCGGCGACTCCGGCACCCGGAGCATGCCGACGAACAGCGCGATCGCGGGGAGCGCGCAGACGGCCAGCATGACGCGCCACACCCCGTTGCCCTCACCCCAGACGTTGCCGATGATCGCGTTGACCACGAACGCGGCGAGCTGCCCGATCACGATCATGAGCTCGTTGCGGCCGGACAGCGACCCGCGGATCTCGTACGGCGCGAGTTCGGCGAGGAACACGGGCACCACCGTGGAGGCGCCACCCACCGCGAGGCCGAGGAGCACACGACCGACGACGATGACCTCGAACGTCGGCGCGAACACGCAGATCAGCGTGCCGACGAAGAACGTGACGGCGAGCAGGATGATCGTCTTGCGGCGACCCCAGCCGTCGGCGATGCGGCCGCCGAGCATGGCGCCGATCGCGGCACCGAAGAGCAGCGAGCTGGTGACGACACCCTCAGTGAAGTTCGTGAGGCCGAGCTCGGCCTTCATCGGGTTCAGGGCACCGTTGATGACACCGGTGTCGTACCCGAAGAGCAACCCGCCGAACGTGGCGACGAGGGCCAGCACACCGAGTCGTCGGCGGTGCGGCCCGGTCCCCAACGGGGGCAGTGCGACAGTCGGGGCTGTCGGTTTGATGTCGACCATTCGGTGACTCCTTCGTCGGTGATCGCGCGTCAGTGCGTGGACCGATCGTAACCCGAATCCATGTCCTGTCAATTGGACATTCTGTCGTCAGGTCGTTTGGATCGGTCCACAGAAGGCCTGATGAGGACGGGAGCGGTCCAATCCGCGGATCGGGCTCAGCGCTCGTCGTCGACGGGGCCGTCGCCCAGGACGTCCCCCAACGAAGCCATGTCGGCGCCGTGGTCGGTGTAGCGGCGCACGGTCCGTCGGGCGGCGGCACTCGCGGCTCCGGACAGGGCGGGGTTGCGTCGGGCAGCGTCGGCGACGCGTCCGGCGTGCCCCGCGGTGGAGAGCAGCACGTTGGCCAGGGCTCGGGCGTCACCCCGCTCGGGGACCCCGGTCACGGTCCAGGCCGTGCGGACCTGGGCGTCGGGGGTGACGCCACGGCGGGTGCCCATACGGTGCCAGTCCGACAGCACACCCTCGGTGCGCGAGGCTGCGCGGTCTGCCTCTCCCGCGCGACGGCGTGCAGCGTCACGTGCATCGGACTCGGTGTCCGAGCCCTCGACCGTGTCGTACCGATCGGTGAGCCCATCGGCCCGGCGCCGGACACTGTCGGCACGTTCACGCGCTGCGACGTCGTCACCACCGGCCGCTGCGATGCGGGCGGCGTGCGCGGCAGCAGCCGCGGCGAGGATCTCCGAACGCTCCATGCCCTCGACCGTAGCCGCTCCGACCGACACCATCTCGCCCCCCGCGGCGGCTGGACTGCGTCCCGGGACACAGTCCGCCGGCGACGACGACCGTGTGTTCGCCATCGCGTTACCCTCGAGCTGAGGGGGCATCATGAAACGGACCGGCGGAATCGCCATCGTGCTGGCGGCCGGCGTGGTGCTGTCCGGCTGTTCGCTGCTGCGGGGACCGGACGGTGCCCTGCCCGCTCCCGCTTCCCCACCCGCGTCGAGCCCCACCGCGAGCGAGACCCCGACCGCGACCCCGGACGGCGAGTCGGCATCGGACCTGATCGAGGCGTCGGCGAACCCGCGCACACCGACCCCGGTCCCGACGGAGGCCGCCGCACCCGCCCCGACGCTGACACCGATCCCCGCCGGGACCGTCCTGGCACAGGGGGACGTGGCCTCACCGAAGGGCAGCGTGCACTTCCACTTCCGGGTGGTCGCGGACGGCGACGACACGTTCACTGCGCAGTACTCCGGGATCACCTCGACGCTGCCGGTGCCGATCGGCGTCGCGTTGTTCGACCTGCCCCGTGCGGTGGGCGACGGGCTCACCTACCCCGGTGTCGGTGACCGGACCCTCGGCGGCCCGACCAGCACGGCGGCCGCGGTCGACGTCCCGTTGGACGGGTCCGGGGTCGACCCGTCACACCTCGGCACCCTCGTGACCTACTCCGCCGCGGCGCCCGGGCAGGACGTCCCCGTCGAGATCTCCGCCGGCAAGGTCCTCGCGGTGTCCACCGTGCGGTGGTCCGTCCCCGCGCGGCAGACGAACGTGCACCCGAAGGACGCCGGACGACGGGCGAACGCGACCGGGACCGTCACCGCGACCACGGCCGCCGGTGCGCCGAGGTCCTACGGCGTCGCCCCGGACGACCTGATCGGGGACGTCGCCGCGCGGTTCGGCATCACCGTCCGCGACCTGGTCTGGCTCAACGAGGGTGTCCAGGTGTTCGGCGAGGACCAGCACCTGTACGAGGGCACGTCCCTCAACCTCGACCCGCTCGCCCGCTGAGCCGGCGGTCCGGCGGTCCGGCGGTCCGGCGCGGGACGGTGCCCGGCCGCCTCGCAGCGGGCCCCCGCGAAAGCGACACTTCTCCGCGGAGGATCGGCGCACATCTGTCGCTTTCGCAGGCCTGACGGCGGCCCGTCGGGCGCAACTGTCGCTTTGGCAGTGCACGCACACGACGGACGGGAGGCCCGTGGCGGATCCGCCACGGGCCTCCCGTCCGTCAGGTGGGGGCGTGCGTTACTTCCGCAGCTCCAGGTACTTCGCGATGAGCGCCTTGGTCGACGGGTCCTGCGCGTCGAGCGCGGCCTGGTCGCCCTCGACGGCCGGCGTGACCTGCAGCGCCAGCTGCTTGCCGAGCTCCACACCCCACTGGTCGAACGAGTCGATGCCCCAGATCGTGCCTTCGGTGAACACGATGTGCTCGTACAGGGCGATGAGCTGGCCGAGCACGCTCGGGGTCAGTTCCGGCGCGATGATCGACGTGGTCGGCTTGTTGCCCGGGAACGTGCGCGCCGCGACGATGCCCTCGTCGGTGGTGCCCTCGGCGCGGACCTCGTCGGCGCTCTTGCCGAACGCGAGCGCCTTGGTCTGCGCGAAGAAGTTCGCCAGGAACAGCGTGTGCACGTCGGTGCCGGGCGCGACGCCCTTGCCGTCGCCGGTCTCGTCCTTGAGCGGACGGGCCGGGTTGGCGACCGTGATGAAGTCGGCCGGGATCAGGCGGGTGCCCTGGTGGATGAGCTGGTAGAACGCGTGCTGGCCGTTCGTGCCGGGCTCACCCCAGAAGACCTCGCCGGTCTCGGTGGTGACGGGCGAGCCGTCCCAGCGGACGCGCTTGCCGTTCGACTCCATGGTGAGCTGCTGCAGGTACGCGGCGAAGCGATGCAGGTACTGCGTGTACGGCAGGACCGCGTGGCTCTGCGCACCGAGGAAGTTCGTGTACCAGACGTTGAGCAGGCCCATCAGGACGGGGACGTTCTGCTCGAGCGGCGTGGTGCGGACGTGCTCGTCGATGGCGTGGAAGCCGGCGAGGAACTGCTCCCAGTTCTCCTTGCCGATCGCGATGACGACGCTCGTGCCGATGGCCGAGTCGACCGAGTAGCGGCCGCCCACCCAGTCCCAGAAGCCGAAGGCGTTCTCGGGGTCGATGCCGAACGCCTCGACCTTGTCGAGCGCGGTGGAGACGGCGACGAAGTGCTTCGCGACGGCGTTCTTCTTCTCGTCGTCGGCGGCGTCGGTCAGGCCGAGCTTCTCCCACAGCCACTGGCGGGCGAGGCGCGCGTTCGTCAGGGTCTCGAGCGTGCCGAAGGTCTTCGACGCGACGATGAAGAGCGTGGTCTCGGGGTCCAGGTCCGCGGTCTTCTCGTAGATGTCCGCCGGGTCGATGTTCGACACGAAGCGGGCCTCGAGGCCGGGCTGGACGTAGGGCTTGAGTGCCTCGTAGACCATGACGGGGCCGAGGTCGGAGCCACCGATGCCGATGTTGACGACCGTCTCGATGCGCTTGCCGGTGACACCGGTCCAGGCGCCGCTGCGGACCTGCTCGGCGAAGCCGTAGACCTTGTCGAGCGTGGCGTGCACGTCGGCGTCGACGTCCTGGCCGTCGACGGTCAGGGGTGCCGCCGGCACGAGGCCCTCGGTCGCCTTCGGGCGGCGGAGCGCGGTGTGCAGCACGGCGCGGTCCTCGGTGACGTTGATGTGCTCACCGGCGAGCATCGCCTGGAAGCGTTCGGCGACGCCGGTGTCCTTCGCGACCTGCAGCAGCGCGGCGAGGATCTCGTCGGTCACCAGGCCCTTGGAGAGGTCGATGGTCAGGTCGGCCGCCTGGAAGGTGTACTGCTCGGCACGACCGGGGTCGCTGTCGAACCACCCTCGCAGGTCCGGGGTGAAGCCGGCAGCGATGCTGTCGAGCTTCTTCCAGCCTTCGGTCGATGTGGGGTCGACGGGAGCGGATTCGGTCACTTCGGTCCTCCTGGGGATCACGTTCAAGACGTACAGCCCGCGGGTCACGCAGCGCTGCGTCGCGGACCGTCTTCGAGCGTAGTGCGCTCCGGCGGGTGGTGCGCACAGTCGGCCGGGAGGCGCGGCTCGCGTTCGCTGCGCGCGTCACGCCTCCCGGCCGGTCGCGTTCCGTGCCGCGGTCGGCTTGCCGGGTTCACGGCTGCGCCGCGAAGCGACGCAGCCGCAGGCTGTTCGTCACGACGAAGACCGACGAGAACGCCATCGCCGCACCCGCGAGCACCGGGTTCAGCAGCCCCGCCATCGCGAGTGGGATCGCCGCGACGTTGTACGCGAACGCCCAGAACAGGTTGCCCTTGATGATGCCGAGCGTCGCGCGCGACAACCGGATGGCGTCGGCCACCACGGTGAGCCGACCGCTGACGACCGTGATGTCGCTCGCCGCGATGGCTGCATCGGTGCCGGCCCCCATGGCGATGCCGAGGTCGGCCGCGGCCAGTGCGGCTGCGTCGTTCACGCCGTCGCCGACCATCGCGACGCTCCGCCCCTCGGACTGCAGCCGACGGACGGTCTCGAGCTTCGACGCCGGGGTCGCGCGGGCGTGCACCTCGTCGATGCCGACGCTCGCGGCGACCGCGCGTGCGGCACCGTCGTTGTCGCCGGTGAGCAGGACCGGGTGCAGGCCGAGCGCACGGAAGCGGGTGATCGCGTCGGCGGCCTCGGGCTTCGCGGTGTCGCCGACGACGACCACGCCCAGGGCACTGCCGTTCCGGGCGACGACGACCGCCGTGCCCCCGTCGGCCTCGGCACGGTCGACGGCGTCGGACAGCACCGGGGGCAGGGTGATCGACCACGAGTCGGCGAGCCAGCGGGTCGTGCCGACCAGGACGACGTCGCCGTCCACGACGGCCTGCACACCGGCGCCGGCGGTCGCGGTGAACTGCTCGGCCTGGGGCAGGTCAGCGCCCCGGGCACGGGCCGCGGTGGTCACGGCGCGGGCGACGGGGTGTTCGGAGCCGTCCTCGACCGCGGCCGCGAGGCGCAGGACGACGTCTTCGTTCTCGTCGACGGCAGTGACCGATCGCAGGGTCATCGACCCCGTGGTGACGGTGCCGGTCTTGTCGAGCACGACGGTGTCGACGCCGCGGGTGCGCTCGAGCACCTGCGGGCCGCCGATCAGGATGCCGAGCTGGGAGCCTCGGCCGGTGCCGACCAGCAGCGCGGTGGGCGTGGCGAGCCCGAGGGCGCACGGGCAGGCGATGATCAGGGTGGCGACGGCAGCGGTGAAGGCCGCGGTGACCGAGCCGCCGAACACGAGCCAGCCGACGAAGGCCAGCACGGCGAGCACGATGACGATCGGCACGAAGACCCCGGACACGCGGTCGGCCAGGCGCTGCACCTCGGCCTTGCCGGTCTGGGCGTCCTCGACCAGGCGCCCCATGCGGGCGAGCTCGGTGTCGGCACCGACGCGGGTGATCGCGACGACGAGCCGGCCGCCGACGTTGATCGTGGCGCCGGTGACCCGGTCGCCCGGTCCGACCTCGACCGGCACGGACTCGCCGGTGAGCATGCTGAGGTCGACGGCCGAGGAGCCGTCCTGCACCAGGCCGTCGCTCGGGATCCGCTCGCCGGGTCGCACCACGACGACGTCGCCGACGACCAGGGACGAGGCCGGCACGCGGTGTTCGGCACCGTCGCGCAGGACCGTGGCGTCCTTCGCACCGAGTTCGAGCAGTGCCCGGAGTGCGGCACCGGACTGCGTCTTCGCGCGGGCCTCCATGTACCGGCCGGCGAGGATGAACACCGTCACGGCCGTCGCGACCTCGAGGTACAGGTCGGTGGCCTCGGGGTCCGTGGCGAACCACGAGAACGTCATGTGCATGCCGGTCGTGCCGGCGTCGCCGAAGAACAGGGCGTACAGCGACCAGCCGAAGGCGGCGAGGACGCCGACGCTCACCAGGGTGTCCATGGTGGCGGCACCGTGCCGGGCGTTGACCCACGCGGCGCGGTGGAACGGGAGCGCGCCCCAGACCGCGACGGGGGCCGCGAGCGTCAGGGCGAGCCACTGCCAGTTCGGGAACTGCAGCGCCGGCACCATCGAGAGCACCACGACGGGCACCGCGAGCACGGCGGACACGACCAGGCGTCGGCGCAGCGGGCCGGTCGGGTCCTCGTCCACCGCGGGGTCGCCGTCGGCGGCTGCGGGCGGTGCCGGCACCGTGGCGCCGTAGCCGGCCGACTCCACCGCGGCGATCAGCGCCTCGGGGTCGGCGGTGCCGTCCGCGGCGACCCGCACCTGCGCCTTCTCGGTGGCGTAGTTGACGGTGGCGGTGACCCCGGGCAGCTTGCCGAGCTTCCGCTCGATGCGGTTCGCGCACGAGGCGCAGGTCATCCCGGTGATGTCGAGTTCGACGGTGCGGTCGGTCACGAGCGCACGACCTCGTACCCCGCCTCGGTGACCGCAGCACGGAGGGCGTCCGCGTCGACGGGTGCCGCCGAGCTGACGGTGACCTCGGACGATCCGCCGGGGACGAGTCGGACGTCGACGCCCGACACCCCGTCGACCTCGGTGAGTTCCTCGGTGACGCTCATCACGCAGTGGTCGCAGGTCATGCCCTCGACGAGCAGCGTTTCGGTGGTCATGGTGTCTCCTTCTCAGTGGTCGATCGTCAGGGTCAGGAGCGGACGAGCCGCGCGATCGCCTGGCTGGCCTCGCGCACCTTCTCGTCGGCGGCGTCCCCGCCCTCGGCGACGGCCTCGGCGACGCAGTGCGCCAGGTGGTCCTCGAGCAGCGACAGCGCGACGCGTTCGAGCGCCCGGTTCGCCGCCGAGATCTGGGTCAGGACGTCGATGCAGTACGTCTCGTCCTCGACCATCCGCGCGATGCCGCGCACCTGCCCCTCGGCGCGACGGAGTCGCTTGAGCAGGTCGTCCTTGTCGCCGATGTACCCGACGTGTTCGTGCATGTCCGCCTCCACCGTTCTCAATACGGTACCCCCCTAGGGTATTCCTTTCCTTGTCCGGTGCAACTGATGGCATGATCGGCGCATGGACCCCTCGACGACGAACGGATTCCGCCGGCTGCGGTTCTCCGACGGCGAGGGTTCCGACTACTCCGAGATCTTCACGGCCGAGTACGGCGGCTCGGACTTCGCCTCCGAGACCTTCGCCACCGACGACACCCGGTACGAGTACACGGTCGTGGGCGACGACGACCTGTCGCTGCGCACCATGCGGGCCGAGGGCGGTCGGCGGGGCGGGGTCATCGGCGTGCGGGACGACCACGTGGTGTTCTGGCTCACCAAGGGCCGGCTCGAGATGCACTTCGCCGACCGCACCCGCGTCGTCGAGCCGGGCAGCCCGTACATCGCGTCGGCGTCCGAGGCCTACCGGTTCGAGTCCGACGGCACCGTCTACAACGGCGTGCACGTGTCCGACCGGTTCCTGCGGAGCGTCGGCCGCGACCTCGGCTACCGCCTGCCCGACGGCCCACTGTTGTTCGACCAGCAGGACGAGGTCGTCGCCCGGCGCGAACCCCTGCGGCACCTGATCCGTGAACTCGGGCCGGCCCTGGTCGACGAGCGCGTGCTCGGGCCGATGCGGACCGCGCTGAACCGCCGGCTGGCCGTCGTCATCCTCGACACGTTCCCCATCCGCAACCGCGGTGACGACGTGCCCGTGGCGAACCGGCTCCGCGACGCGATCCGCTTCATCGAGCTGCACGCCGCCGAACGCCCCTCGGTCCCCACGATCGCCGCCGCCTGCGGACTGAGCCAGCGCGGGCTGCAGGACGTCTTCGCCCGGACGCTCGACACCACCCCGCACCGGTTCCTCCGCGACCACCGCCTGGACCGGGTGCGCGAGGAGCTGCTCCGCGCGGACCGGGGCGGCCCGGTCGCCCCGGCGGACTGTCCGCTCGTGTCCTCCGGCATCGCCGCGATCGCCCGCCGCTGGGGCTTCACCAACCCGGGCCGGTTCGCCGAGACCTACCGCGACCGGTTCGGTGAGGACCCGGCCACCACGAAGCGCGCAGCACTCGCGGCACAGCCGGAGGCCGGCAAGGCGTCGTGGCGTGTCCGTCGTGCGGTGTCGTACATCGAGCAGCACCTCGACGACCCGCTCACGCTCGACGACATCGCGGCCGCCGCAGGGGTGCTCCCCCGACGGCTGCAACAGCTCTTCCGCGAGGAGCGCGGCGAGTCCCCGATGGCCTGTGTCCGTGCCATGCGGGCCGCTGCAGAACGCAACGGCGCGGCCGGAAACGGCTGAACGGCCGGACGGAACACCCCGGGGGTACACGCACATCCCCGGATTTCCGGGGTTCCCTGGAAAGCAGCCGAATCCGAGAAGTCGTGTGTGACGAATCTCTTCCACAGCCCGTCTCATCCGTGAACAGCAACCGCTGGGAACGCCCGGCGGGTCAACGGAAGGAACGAACATGGCTGACACCACCACCCCCACCCCGGCCACCACGGCGACCCGTGCCACCTCGCACGCCGGCACCAGCAGCGTCACCGGCAAGACCGTCATCGACGACACCGTCGTTTCGAAGGTCGCCGGCATCGCCGCCCGCGAGGTCAACGGCGTGCACTCCCTCGGCAACGGCGCAGCCCGTGCCATCGGCGCGATCCGCGACGCCATCGGCCAGCGCGACTTCGGTCAGGGCGTCAAGGTCGAGGTCGGCGAGAAGCAGGTCGCCGCGGACATCGTGATCGTCGCCGAGTACCCGGTGTCGCTCCAGCAGGTCGCCGAAGGCGTCCGTGCCGGCGTCGCCCGTGCCCTCGAGCAGATCGTCGGCATGGAGGTCGCCGAGGTCAACGTGACCGTCCAGGACGTCTACATCCCGGGCGACGACGACGACAACGAGGACGAGAAGAAGGAAGCCCGAGTCGCATGAGCAACACGCTGATCGGCGCCCTCATCGGCGCAGTCCTCGCCGTCGTGGCACTGCAGTTCGGGTTCTGGGGCTTCGTGCTCGTCATCGTCTTCGGTGCGATCGGGGCCCTCGTGGCCGCACTCGCCACCGGGCGCATCGACCGCGGTGCCCTGACCGACGTGCTGACCGGACGCCGGAGCTCCCGGTGAACGCCGGCCCGGACGTCCCGGGCCGCGTCGAGATCACCGCACGCGCGCTCACCTCGCTGGCGCGGGCCGTCGCAGCCGAAGGGCTCGGCGCCCCCGCCAAGCGGGTGCGCGTCGGACTCGGCGACGCGTCGGGAGCACTGTCGCTCGACATCACCGGGCCGATCGCCGCGAGCGACGACATCGTCTCCGGGTCGATCCGGATCGCGGACCAGGTCAAGGGCCGCGTGAGCGACCTGACCGGGCGCCGCGTCGGCAGTGCCCACATCGAACTCACCGGGATCGTGCGCGAGCACGAGTCCCGTGCCCGCTAGGAGGCCATCATGAGCAACGGTTCCGTCGAACGACGCATCCGTCGTCGGAGCGTGCACCGCTCCCGCTCCACAGCAGTGGCGGTGGCACTCGTGGTGCTCGCCCTGGTGGCCGCCTGGATCGGCACCGAGGCGGTGCTCAGCGCCATCGGACGCCCGCCGCTGGTCGCCGACCCCCAGACCGTGGTCGACACGGCGCTCCGTCCGGACGCCGCGTTCGTCACCATCGTCGAGGTCATCGCGGGTGTGCTCGTCGTCCTCGGCGTCGTGCTGGTCGTCCTGGCGCTCAAGCCCGGCCGCCAGCACCGATCGGTCGTCGAACACGAGCGCGGTGCGGTCGTCATCGACGCCCGCATCGTCGCCTCCACCGCGGCGAACGCTGCAGGCATGGCGGCCGGTGTCCCCGAGGGGAACGCCTCCGCCACCGCCCGAGGCCGTTCCACCGAGGTCCGCATCGTCCCCGTCACCGGCGTGCCGGTCGACGAGGCGAGCGTCCGCGCCGCCGTCGTGGAGCGTCTGAGCGGTCTCGACGAGCGCTTCGGCCGACGCGTCCGCGTCCGGGTCGAGGAGAAGGGAACCCTCGCATGACCAAGAGCAACCGGACCCTCAACCGGATCATCCTGTTCGTCCTCGGCCTCGTCGCCGTCGTCGTCGGGATCGCGATGGGCGCGGGTGTGCTGCCCGCCGTCCAGGACGCCGTCAAGCCGTACGTCGACCTCCCCCGCAGCCTCGACGTCCCCGCGTCCACGCTGTGGATCGTCGCCGGGGCCGCGGCCCTCGTGATCGTCCTGTCCCTCGTGTGGGTGTTCACCCGCGGTGGTGGCGGCACGTCCGTCGCCGTCCGGGAACACTCGGGCGACGATGCGGTCACCGTCAACGTCGCACTCGTCCGGGACGTCCTCGAGCACGAACTCGCGGGTGTCCGCGACGTGGTCGGCTCCCGGGTCGACACCTACCTCGTCCGCCGGCAGCGCGCCGCCCGGATCCGTGTCGCGGTCCGCCGCGGCGGGGACGCCGTCAGCGTGCTCGACGCCGTCGACCGAGCCGTCGCGGTCCTCGACCGCACCCTCGGCCGTCCGGTCCCGGTGCTCGTGCACCTGACCGGCGGTACCCGCTCCGCGCTCGCGAAGTCGACCCGCGTCCACTGACACCCGTCAGCCGGACGCACCCCGGGCCTCCCGGCCCACCACCACACCACCGGGCGCACGCCCACTCACGAAAGGACCCGTCATGGGACTCGACGACAAGATCAAGAACGCCGCTCAGGACCTCGCCGGCAAGGCGAAGGAAGCCGTCGGCAACCTGACCAACGACGACGCCAAGGTCGCCGAAGGCAAGAAGGACCAGACCGCTGCGAGCGCGAAGCAGACCGGCGAGGACGTCAAGGACGTCTTCAAGAAGTAGGTCGCACGACCGCATCGGGGCACCCGTCGAACGGGTGCCCCGATGCGTCCCCGCGCAGATCCCGAACGAGGAGGAACCATGCAGCACGACCCCCATGCGAACACGCAGGTCACCGAGGTGACCCTGCCCGCAGCACTGACGGAGCCGCTGCCCGACGACGCGAGCCCCGCGACGATCGTCGCGCGCACCGCGGCGGAGACCGCGCTCGGCGTGCCCGGCGTGCACCACCTCGGCGGGATCGCCGCCCGTGCCGCCGACCAGCTGCGGAAGCAGCTCGGCCGCTCGGCGGGCACCGCCGGCGTGCAGGTCGACGAAGAGGACGGTGTGCTCGCCGTGCAGGTCGCCGTCGTCGTCAGCTACCCACACCCGGTGCTGGACGTCGCCGCCGAGGTCCGGCAGCAGGTCACCGCAGCCACCCGACAGCTGTCCGACCTCCGCACCTCGGTCGACGTGCGCGTCCTCGACGTGCACGGACCGTTCGACGACGAGCAGTCCCCGCTCGGCCGCGCCGCCGGGCAGGCGACCGATGCCGTGAAGCAGGCGGCGGAGTCGACCGGCGAGGCCGTCAAGCAGGCCGCCGAGACCACCGCGGACGCCACCAAGCGCGCCGCGACGGCCACGGCGGACGCGACGAAGCAGGCCGCCGACGCCACGGCCGACGTGGCGAAGCAGGCAGCGTCGGCCACCGCGGACGCCACCAAGCAGGCAGCGTCGGCCACCGCGGACGCCACCAAGCAGGCAGCGTCCGCCACCGCGGACGCCACCAAGCAGGCCGCCGACGCGACAGCCGACGCCACCAAGCGCGCTGCCGACGCCACCGCCGACACGACGAAGCGTGCCGTCGACGCCGCCGCCGAGACGGGCGAGCGTGTGCATGACGCCGCCTCGGAGTCCCTGGCCCGGGCATCGGAGCAGGCGGCCGATGCGGCATCGTCCGCGAAGGACGCCGCCGAGCAGGCCCGTGACGTCGTCGTCGACGCGGCCGGCACGACCCGCGACCGGGCCGCCGACGCTGCCGATGCCGCGGCGGACGCTGCCGACGACGCAGCCGTCGCCGCCGATGCGGCAGCGGATGCCGCCGCGGCTCCGCGTCACCGGGACCAGCCGTGACCACCGCCTGGTCCGGAGGGCGCCGGTCCCGCGACCGGCGCCCCCGACCCCGCGGCGTCTGGATAGCCGGCGGCATCGGGGTCTTCCTCGTGATGGCCATCGCGGTCGGCGGGTTCCTGCCGCTGGTCGGGTTCCTCGGCGGGGTCACCGCAACGACCGCCGGTCTCGTGCCGTTCCCGTTCGTCCGCGTCACCCTCATCGCCCTGCTCGGTGCGGTCGTGGTGCTCGCCCTGCTCCTGCTCGCCCTGACCCGCCGGCACACCGCCACCGCGACGACCGCCGTCGTGCTCGCCGTCCTGGTGAGCGTGGCCGTCACCCTGGTCCCCGTCGTCCTGGTCGCCGTCGGGTCCGCCGACCGCGCCGGCGACGTCTGGCCGATCGTCACCGAGCTCTGGAACCGCTTCACCGGCTGACGTCGTGCACACGGTCCCGGCCTGGAGGCCCGCCCCACCCGACCCGGTCGGCGCACCCGGGTGGTCCTCCGGTCCACTGCCCGTCCGCTAGCCTCGCGACGTGAAGCGTCTCTCCCCCGGCCAGCGCTGGGTCATCGGTCTCGGCGCGTTCGCGCTCGTCTGTCTCGTCGTCGGCGTCATCGGGCTCGCGGTCGGCTTCCGCTGGGGCGGCGCCCTCGGCATCATCGGGCTGCTGCACCTCGGCCTGACCGGACTGGCCGGTGCACTCGTCTGGACCTCGACCCCTGCGATCGCTCCGCGTCCCGTCAAGCGTCCGACGCCGCGCCCCGGCGAGACGCACCGGGTCTTCTCGTACGGCACCCTCCAGCAGCCCCTGGTGCAGGAGTCACTGTTCGGCGACCACGTCCCCACCACCCCGGACTCCCTGCCCGGCTGGCGGCTCGACTGGGTGACGATCACCGACCCGGACGTCATCCGCACGAGCGGCTCCGACCGGCACCCGATCCTCCGCCGCGGCTCTGCCGGCGACGTCGTCGAGGGTGTGGCCCTGACGCTCGGGTACGAGTGGCAGCTCCGCGCGGTCGACGGCTACGAGGTCGCCGACTACCAGCGCATCCGGGTCACGCTGGCCTCGGGCTGGACGGCCTGGGTCTACGTGGCGGCCGACGAGGCCTGAGCCGCGGCGCGCAGCCGTTCGAGCCCCTCGTCGATCGACACCGACGGGGTCCACCGCAGGTCGCTCCGGGTCCGTCGCTGGTCGAACCAGTGCGCCGTCGAGAGCTGTTCGGCCAGGAACCGGGTCATCGGCGGTTCGTCCTCCCCCGGTCGGACGTGCCAGACGGCCTCGACCACGGAGCCCGCGGCCCGCGCGACCGCGGCCGGCACGTGCCACTGCGGCGGTCGGACGCCCGACGCCGTGCAGATGCCGGCGAGCAGGTCGGCGACCGGGCGAGGCTCACCGTTCGTGACGACGTACGCGTTGCCGTGGACGCCGTCGTCCGTGACGCGTTCGAGCGCCGCGACCATGGCCGTCGCGGCGTTGTCGACGTAGAGCGTGTCGATCAGCGCGGCGCCGGAGTCGAGCAGCGGGAGCCGTCCGGCGCGGGCACGCTCGACGATCCGTCCGACGAGCTGCGTGTCGCCCGGACCCCACACCAGGTGCGGCCGGACCGCCACGACGGCGAAGTCCGGGGCGTCGGCGTCGAGTGCCAGCAGCTCCGCCGCGGCCTTGGTCCGGGCGTAGTCGCCACGGGCACGGGAGGGCTCGGCCGGACCGGCGTCGGCCCCGACGAGCGACGAACCGGTGTGCGCGACCGACGGCGACGACACGAAGACGAAGCGCCCGACGCCGGCTGCTCGGGCGGCCGCCAGCAGTGAGCGGGTTCCCTCGATGTTGACCCGGGCGAAATCGGCCGGGTCCCCGGCGAGCGACACCTTCGCGGCCAGGTGCACGACGGCCTCGACCCCGTCGACCGCGCGGGCGATCGCGGCGTCGTCGGTCATCGTGCCGGCGACGTCCTGCACCCCGGGCACACCGGAGGGACGGCGCTGGAACGTCCGGACCTCGTGCCCGGCGTCCCGCACGGCTGCGGCGGTGGCCTGCCCGAGGAACCCGCTGGCCCCGGTGACCAGGACCTTCACGGGCGGACCATCCGTCCGCCGGACAGCACCGCGACGGGTCGGCGATTCGTGCTCACCGACACCTCACGTCCCCGACGGCCCGTGAGGTGTCGGTGAGCGCGTGAGAACGCGCCGAACGCGCCGATCACGGGCGGACCATCCGTCCGCCGGACAGCACCGAGCCGGCCCAGCGGGACAGCCGGGTGCGGTCGACCTTGGAGTTGTGCCGGATGTCGGTCGGCAGCACGGGCACGACGAGCACCGCGGCGAGGGGAACCCCGGCGGCGGCACGGACCGCTGCGGCGAGCGACGGCGACGCCAGCCCGGGTCGGCGCACGGCAGGGTCGGTCTCGACGACGGCCACCACCTGCTGGGTGCCGACCGGCCCGATGCCCGCGACGCCGGCGCGTCCGACACCGTCGACGCCCTCGATCCGCTGTTCCGGCCCCACCGGCGTGACGACCCCGTCCGGAGTCACCAGCACGTGCTGCAGCCGACCCTCGACCCAGATCCGTCCCGCGGCGTCCAGGTGTCCGACGTCCCCGGTGCGGTGCCCGCGCGGGTCGTCGACCCCGAGGCGCGAGACCCGGTCGGTGCGCCAGAGCCGGTCGTAGTGGTCGCGCACGTGCGGTGCCGCGACGACGATCTCGCCGGTGACCCCGGGCTCGTCCGTCAGCGCTCCGGTCGAGCGACCGGAACCGTCGAGCGGTGCGATGCGGACGCGGACGTTCGCTGCCGGCACCCCGACGCAGATCCCCTCGTCGTCGGACCGGCCGGCGGCACGGACCCCGTCGAGGTCGACGTCGGTCATGAGCAGCCCCTCGGTCATGCCGTAGGGGGTGTGGGCGCTGGCGTTCGGCATCAGCTCGGTCGCCGCGGTGAGCAGCGCAGCCGAGACGGGAGCCCCGGCCGACAGGAACAGCCGCACGCCCTTCAGCGCCTGGCGGTCGGCGTCGGTGAGCTCCGACGCGGTCGCGACGACGTTCGCCAGGGCCGCCGGCGACAGGAACACCACGGTTGCGTCAGCCGCGGCGACCGAGGCCGCGACCGCCTTCGCCGTCAGGGTGCGCGGCGCGGTGACGTCCATGTCGGGCGCGACCGACCGTGCCCCGAGGGCCGGGCCGAGCAGCGCGAACGGTGCGAACCCGGCGACGAGCCCGGTGCCGACCCCGACGTCGTACTGGGTGGCAAGGGCGTCCCGGACGGCGCTGAGCTGCCCGTGCGTGTACACGACGCCCTTCGCCGGGCCGGTCGACCCCGAGGTGAAGAGCACGGCGGCGGGAGCATCCGACGACGGGGCCGCCGGCAGCGCGGTGCCGTGGGCGAGACGGCGGGCACCACGTCGGGCGACGTCGACGAGCGTGTGCTCCACCCGCAGCGCCTTCCGGGCCGGTGCGGGCAGCGAGACCGTCGCGATGCGTCGCCCCGGCCAGCCGAGGGCACGCGCGGCACCGAGCCCGGGGAGCGCGCCGATGATCCAGTTCGGTCGGGCTCCGCGGACGGCCCGGGTCAGGCCGCCGAGTCCGAGGCCGGCGTCCGCGACGACGACGACCGCGCCGATCCGCACGCAGGCGTACAGGACAGCGGTCAGGTCGGCACCGGGGGTCACCAGGAGCGAGACACGGTCGCCGCTGCGGACGCCCAGGTCGTCGAGGCCTGCGGCGATCTCGTCGACCCGTCGGGCGAGCAGCCGCCACGTGATCGTGCGGGGGCCACCGGCGGCGGCCATCTCGACCAGCGCGGGTTCGTCACTGGCACGCAGTTCGTCGAGCCGCGCCCAGAGCGGCGGGGTCGCCGGTGCGGGCTGGCCCGGGTCCACGGCGTCGGACTGGGCCCACGCCGCCGGTTCCGGAGCGACGCGCCAGCGGCGGGCCGGCCGTGCCGGTGGGGAGAGGCCCGTGGGGGCCTGCGCAGGACCGCGGCCGTCCGGCAGGCGGTCACCGAGCCAGTCGAACACCGCGCCCGCCACGTCGGCGTCATCGGGCAGCAGGTGTCCGGCGCCCTCGAAGCGGTGGACGTCGGCGTGCGGCACGCGTTCGGTCAGGTCGTCCAGGTAGCGCTCGAGGAACACCGGGTCGCGCGGACCCCAGAGCAGAAGCACCGGCACGTCGAGCGCGGCGACCCCGGCGGCGATGCGGTCGAGTTCGGGGGCGCTCCGGTGCCGGGCGTCGACGGGGATGTCCGCGACGAAGCCGCCGATGCCACCGCGGCGGGCCGCACCGCGGTAGGGCGCCCGGTAGCCGTCGGCGACGGCCCGCTCGAGCTTCGGGTGCGCGATGGCGAGGGTGGTCTCGAGGAACGCCGGGGTCACGACCGTCGCGCGGCCGAGCATCCCCGGACCGAGGGCGAGCCGCAGCGGTGCCGGGATCGGGGCGTCGTCGGGCTGGTGCACGGCGGTGTTGCACGTCATCGCGGCGGCCAGGACGTCCGGGTGGTCGACCGCCCAACCGAGCGACACCACACCGCCCCAGTCGTGGCCGAGGGTGACGACCGGTCCGGTCAGCCCGAGTTCGTCGGTCAGGGCACCGAGGTCCGCGACGCGCTGCGCCAGTCCCCGCTCGACGCCGGTGCGCTCCGAGAAGCCCATGTCGAGCTGGTCGACGGCGACCACACGCCAGGCCGGGCCGCCGGCCCGGGCGACCTCGAGCGAGGTGCGGAGCACCGACCGCCACAGGTACGACCAGGTCGGGTTGCCGTGCACGCACAGGATGGTGCCGACCGGTTCCACGCCGAGCGCGGCCAGGGACCCGGCCGTGTCGAGGAGGTGCCAGGTGCGCGCGGCGCGATCCGTGCCTCTCCCCACCGGCACGGCCGGCCCGCCGCTGGCGCGTCGCTCCGGAACCGGCGGCGTGGGCCCAGTCCGCTCTGCAGACCACGCGGGAACCGTGACCAGACGCGACCACGCCGGGTCGAGGCCGGGCAGGGAGGGCGGCTGCGTCGCCGGAGCCGTGCTCGCGGCGACGCGGGGCAGCCGGGACCTCACCAGTGGAGTTCCATCATCGCCGTGTTGATGCCGGAACCGACGCCGCCCAGGAACACACGGTCGCCGCGACGGATGCCGCCGGAGGCGACCTCGTCGGCCAGGGTGATCGGGATCGACGCGGGGCCGACGTTGCCGAAGCGCTGGTAGGTGGTGGGGACCTTGTCGCGCGGGATGCCGATCGCCTCGACGAAGGCGTTGGTGTGCACGTCGGAGACCTGGTGCAGCACGTAGCGGTCCATGTCGGCCCAGTCGAAGTGGGCTCGGGCCTCGGTCCAGGCGGCGACGACGAGCTCCATGCCGCCCTTGAGCAGCATCTTCGCGTCGGTGAACATGCCGTCGACGCTGCCGACGCACAGGTCGTACCACTGGGTCGCCGCGCGGGTGACGCCGCCGACGATCCGGTGGCCTTCGGGGTGCAGGTCCGCCGGGCCGAGCACGGCCGCCGCGGCACCGGACCCGAGGGTCAGGCTGGCGAACTCGCTCATGAAGTCCTTGCGGTTCCGGCCGCCCTGGTTCAGGCGGTCGATGGTGTTGAGCTGCACCTGGTCGGCGTCCTCGCCGTCGACGACGAGCGCGTACTTGATCTGGCCGGAGTCGATCATGCCCGCGGCGACGCTCATGGCGTTGACGAACCCCAGGCAGGCGTTCGCGATGTCGAAGTTGATGGCGGACGACGGCAGCCCGAGGCCGTGGTGCAGGCGGACGGCAACCGACGGCTCGAGGTGCGGACGGGTCACCGAGGTGTTGATGAGCAACCCGATCTCGTCCGGACGGACCCCGGCCTCGGCCATGGCACGGCGGCCGGCGTCGATCGCGGCGTCCTGGAAGGTCTGGCCCTCACCCCAGTTGCGACGCTCGATGACCCCGGCGACGCGCTCGAGCAGCCCCATCGGCAGACGGAGTCGACGGAGGACCCCGCGGAGCTTGGCCTCGATGTCGGCCGAGGTCGTCACACGCTCCGCCGTGGTGGTCGCCACGGAGAGCAGTGAGACGTTCCGGTGCTTCGCCGTGGCGTTGCCGGGCTGCTCCGGTTCACTGCTCGATGCCTGGTCGACCGGCCGTTCCGTCATGATCGTCACCGACACATACTTCCGCATCTGGCCTGTGTGCGCGATCCGGATGCGCTGGACGGCTCCGGATCAGACGTCCTTCGGCAGCTTCCGCACCTTCGCGCGCCGCTTGCGGCGCTCCGGGATCATCGACCGCATCTCCTCGAGCTTGCCGAAGCAGAGCAGTCGGTCGCCCGGTTCGAGGGCGACGCCGCTGCGCGGGTTCGGGATGACGTTCGAGCCGCGGTGCAGCGTGAGGACCGTGATGTCGCGGTCCCAGAGCCCGGACTCCTTGATCGTCTTGCCGACCAGGTCGGCGTTCGTGTGCACGAGGAGCTCGGCGACGCCGTAGCCGGTCGAGACGGACAGCCGCTGGCGGACGTCGATCTCGGGGAACGCGACCTGGTTCGCGATGAAGTCGACGATCGCACCGGCGATGTCGAGGCCGGTGGCGCGCTCGACGCCCTCCAGCCCGGGCGAGGAGTTGACCTCCATCACGAGCGGCCCGTCGTTGCCCTCGAGCATGTCGACGCCGGCGACCTTGAGGCCCATGATCTGCGCCGAGCGGACGGCCACGGCCTCGTACTCGGGCGAGAGCGTGACCTTCTCGACGGTGCCGCCGCGGTGCACGTTGGAGCGGAACTCGTCGCCCGAGGCGGTCCGGCGCATCGCTGCCACGACCCGGTCACCGACGACGAGGGCCCGGATGTCACGGCCGCGGCTCTCGGCGATGAACCGCTGGATCAGGACGTTCTGCTTGGTGGAGTGCAGGGTCTCGACGATCGACTCGGCCACCTTCGCCTCGGGTGCCAGGATCACGCCGATGCCCTGCGTGCCCTCGAGGAGCTTGATGACGACGGGCGCGCCGCCGACCCGTTCGATCGCGCCGCGCACGTCGTTGCGCCCGGCCACGAAGGTCGTCGCCGGCATGCCGATGTCGTGCCGCGACAGGATCTGGTTGGCCCGCAGCTTGTCGCGCGAGTTCGTGATGCCGTTCGCCGTGTTCGGCGTGTAGACGTCCATCTGCTCGAACTGCCGCACGACGGCGGTGCCGTAGTAGGTGATCGAGTTGCCGATGCGCGGCAGCACGGCGTCGTAGTCGCTCAGCAGCTTGCCGCGGTAGAGCAGGTCCGGGTCGTCGCCGGACAGGTCGATCGCGAAGCGCAGGGTGTTGAGCACCTTGACCTCGTGGCCGCGGTCGAGTGCCGCTGCGCGGAGGCGCTGGGTCGAGTACGCCTGGGGCGCGCGCGACAGGATGGCGAGTTTCATCGAGGGGTTCTCCGCTGGGTCGGATCGACGGCGACGCCCCATCAAAGCATGCGGACGTGGCCACGGAGCATGCGACAGGATGGGCACATGGCCCGAGCTCCGAAGTCCTCCGACAGCGGGCTCGTCGTCGCCGGGTGGCGGGAGTGGGCGGGACTGCCGGACCTCGGCGTGCCGTGGATCAAGGTGAAGCTCGACACCGGCGCCCGGAGCTCCGCGTTGCACGCCTTCGACCTCGAGGAACTGCCCGGCGAGCGGGTCCGGTTCTCGCTGCACCCCTGGCAGGACACCGATGCCGACGCCTCCACCATCGAGTGCGACGTGCACGACCGCCGCATCGTCCGCAGCTCGACCGGGCACACCCAGGAGCGCATCGTCGTCCGCACGCGGATCGCGTTGGCCGGGCAGGTCGTCGAGTCCGAGGTCACCTTGAGCAACCGGGACCAGATGGGGTTTCGGATGCTCGTCGGTCGCGAGGCACTCCGGCAGGGCTTCCTCGTCGATCCTGCACGGTCCTTCATGGCCGGGCGGGCTCCGAAGGAGATCCGGCGCCGCAACCGCGGTCGCGCCTGAGCACGCCTGGGCACGCCTGGGCACGCGGCACGGGCCGTTGCGGTGACCGGTCGACGGCCTGGAGGCGCGGTGCGGGGCCGCCACGGGCCTCCCGTCCGCCTCGACGCGCGTCTCGGGCGCGCTGGTCGGGGCGCTCGTCGGCTCAGTGACCGAGGTGGCGGCCGAGGAAGGCGAGCTGCTGGGGCGCCAGGCGGCGCCAGTAGCCGTGCGTGTGGGCGCCGGGTTCGAAGCCCCCGGCCGGAGGCGTGTCGAAGCCGTCGACGTAGGCGTGCACCGCCGGCGCGAACCCGTCACCGTTGCCGCAGTCGACGCGGACGGCGACTCCGTCGAGGGCGCGCTGCCGCCCGAGGACGGTGTTCGCGCGGAAGTCGGCGGCGTCGTCGAAGGCGCCGCGGGCGGTGTCGGCGGCCGACTTCCAGAGCGCGGGGCTGATGGCCGAGACGGCCCGGACGCGCGAGGCACCGAGGATCCCGCCGAGCCGGAGCGCTCCGAAGCCACCCATCGAGTAGCCGGTCAGGGCGAGGCGGTCCGTGTCGAAGCCGCGGTGGGCGATCAGGGGCAGGAACTCGTCGACGACCATCGCGGCGGGGTCGTCGCCGTCGGCACGCCGGTGCCAGTAGCGGTTACCGCCGTCGATCGAGGCGATCGCGAACGGGGCTCCGCCGTCAGCGACGTGCGCTGCGAGGAACCGGTCGTAGCCCAGGCTGCGTCCGAAGAACGAGGTGTGGTCGTCGCCGTACCCGTGCAGGGCGACCGCCACCGGCAAGGGAGTGTCGGACGCCGGTGCCGCGATCGTCCAGCCGACGGTGCGGCCCTTCCGCGCTGCCGACACGAAGGTGCCGGAGACGGTGGGGACGGGCTCGACGTCGGGGACCGTGCCGTCGGCGCCGTCCAGACCGAGGACCCGGTACAGGGTCGAGCGCCCGGGCAGCAGGCCGAGGTTGATCCCCTCGGCCACGGCTCCCGCGGCGACGACGCCCGTGCCACCGATCAGCAGGGAACGGCGGGTGATCGTGGCAGCGCGCGATCGGGTCATGTGGTGGGCGCCGTTCCGTCTGGGGTGTGTTCCTGGATGAGGGACGCGGCGACGGACCGTGCCGTCGTCGTGTCGAGCGCGGGGTCGCGCAACCGCATCGCAAGGTAACCGGAGACGATGAGCAGCAGCTGGTCGGCGAGGACCTCGGCACGGGGACCGACCACCGGCACCGCCCGTGCCACGAGCCGCCGGCGCAAGGTGGTGGTCTCGAGGTCCAGGACCTGCCGGACCTCGGCGGGGGCGTCGGCGTACTCGGCGGCGGTGCCGAGGAAGGCGCACCAACGGGAGCCCGTGGGCGTCGAGCGGTAGTCGTCGAGGGCGTCGAACACCGCCAGGAGTCGGCCCAGGTCGTCCCGTTCGGCGGCGACCGCACGGTCCCAGGTGGCGATCCAGTCCTCGTGGCGACGGGTGAGGGCCGCGGCGACCAGGGACTCCTTGCTCGCGTAGCCGCGGTACAGCGTGGCCGTCGAGACCCCGGCCCGTTCGAGGACCGCGTCGATCGGGGTGGCGGCGATGCCCTGTGAGAAGAAGAGCTCCTCGGCGGCGTCGAGCAGCCGTTGCTCGGTCCCTGGGCGCATCACCATGAGAGCACCCTAGGCTCTGAAAAGTGAAACGATCGTTTTCGTTACGACACCGACTGCTCCTCGTGAGCGGACTCGGCCTGATCGCCGCCACCTACGGGCTGGTGCGGCTGGCCTACGGGCTGTTCCTGCCCGACGTGCAGCGCAACCTGGGGCTCCGGGCAGACGCCGCCGGGTGGGTCTCGTCGGGCGCCTCGGCGCTGTACTGCGTCGGTGCGGTGGCCGGTTTCCTCCTCGCCGCACGGATGCCCCGGGTCCTCGTCGCGGTCGCGACCCTGGTGGCGGGAGTCGGCGCGATCGCCATGGCGACGGCCGGCGGCTCGCTGGCGTTCGGCGTCAGTGCCGTGCTCGCGTCGGCGGGCGCCGGACTCGCGTCCCCCGCACTCGTCCGGATCGTCGCCGAGCAGGTGCCGTCGGCGCTGCTCGGTCGAGCGCAGGCGATCGTGAACGCCGGCACCGGCCCCGGGCTCGTGGGCGCAGGCGTGCTCGCACTCGCGCTGCTGCCCGACTGGCGGACGGCCTGGGCGGTGTCCGGGGTGTTCGCCCTGGCCGTCGGAGCCCTGCTGCTCGTGGTGTCCCGCGGCGGGGCTGCTGCGTCCCGGGCACCACTTCCCGGTGTTCCGTGGTTCGCGGCGCACCGAGGGGTCCTCGTGCTGGCGCTGCTGTTCGGGGCCGGGTCCGCCGTCGTCTGGACCTACGGACGTTCGGCGCTGGTGGAGGCCGGTGCGTCGGTCGTCGTCTCGGTGTCGGCCTGGATCGCGCTCGGGATCGGCGGAGCCGCCGTCGTGGTCACCACGCGCTGGACGAACGGAGTGCGCGCCCGGACGCTCTGGTCGGTCGCGGCGGGTTCGGTCGCCGTCGCCGTCATGGTGCTGGGGGCTTTGCCGCAAGCGACGGTCGCGGCGCTGCTGGCGTGTGCCGTGTTCGGCTGGGGCTACACGGCGGCGACCGGGGCACTGATCGCGTGGACGACCGAGATCGATGCCGAGCGGTCGTCGGCGGGCACGTCGATGCTGTTCGTGGCACTCGTGCTCGGGCAGGCCGTCGGTGCCGCGGGTGCCGGAGCGCTCGTCGGTGCGATCGGGTTCGTCGCGACGTTCGTGGTCGGGGCAGGTGTGACCGCGGCGAGCGCCGTCCCCGCGGTGGTCCGCCGGCCGGGTGGGGTCCGTGCCGTCAGAGCAGCGGGCGGAGCTCGATCTTCCGGTTGCACGCCTGCGACGCCTGGTGCGCCACCCGGGCCGCCGTCTCGGCGTCCGGGAGGTCCATGACCCAGAACCCGGCGACGTACTCGTCGGAGTTGCTGGCGGGCCCGGTGCCCGTGTCGGCCGCGCCCCCGCGGGCGTCGACCACGGTGGCGTCAGCGGGTGCGGAGACCCCGGCGGCGAACACGATCGCGTCGGCCATCCGTTGGTTGAAGGCGTCGACCGCGGCGGCTTCGGCGTCGGTCGCGGAGTACGTGTTGCCGACGGCGGCGGCCTGGCCGTCGTCGATGACGTTGACGAGGAACTGCATGGCGTCTCCCCTGCTCGTTGGCGGGAGGCTACTCCTGCCGTGCACCGACCGACGCGTTCGGTGCGAAGCTGCTGTTCCGCTGGGACATCCGCGGATGCGACAGATTCACGTTTAGCATCTGTGAACATGAACACTTCCACTCGAGGAGCTGCCGCCGGGACTCGCCTCAGGCACGGGCGCGGTTGGCAGACACCGGTGTTCCTCTGCAGCGCCGCCGTGGTCGCGTCCTTCGTGTTCGTGGTCGAGGGGCTGGATGCCCCGCGGCTGCCGGTCCTCGCGGTCGCCGCGGCCGTCGTCATCGCGCTGTGGCTCGTCGCGAGTACCCGGCGGATCGTCCCCCGCGGAGGCAACCGACTGATGACCGTCGCCTGGGTCGCAACCGGTGTCCTCTACGTCCTCGCCGTCGCTCCGCTCGATGCCGCGCTGCTCCGAGGACTCGACGGGTCGACGTCGGTGCTGGCATGGGGAGTGACCTCGCTCGTCGTCGCCGCGCCACTCGTCGTGGCGGCGGTGCAGGCTCGGCCGAGGCGTCGATGACGAGCGGCTCCCACCCTCGGCACGAACTCGACGACCGGATCCACTCGCCGGTGCGGTTCTCACTGCTCGCGTTGCTCAGGACGGTGGACGAAGCGGAGTTCGGTGTCGTCCGGGACGCACTCGAGGTCAGCGACTCAACGCTGTCCCAAGCAGCGGCGACTCTGGCAGAGGCGGGTTTCCTCCGCGTCCGCAGACTCCGCGTGGGGCGGAGCACGAGGAGCTGGCTCGCCCTCACCGACGCAGGACGAGATGCGTTCGAGCGGCACTTCGCCGTCATCCGGGCGATCGCCGAGCCCGCCGGGTGACCGCCGCACCGTGAAGCGAGCGGACGCCGAGCAGTCCAGCGTGGTGGCGACATCGCACCGGGATTCCGCTAGCGTTTCGCGAGTGGGGACGACGGCGGAGTGGTCGCGACTGCCGGTGGGGCGGCACGAGTACCGGCAGGACACGGTGCTCGCCGTGGTGCTGGCCGGCGGGCTCGCCGTCACGACGTTCCTGTACGGGTCGGCCGGTACGTACGGTGACGACCAGGCCGAGTGGTGGGTCTCGGCACTGATGATCGTCGCGAACGCGGCCCCGATCGCGTTCCGCCGACGGTTCCCGATGTCGGTGGCCCTGGTGTCGGCGGTGGCGTTCGCCGCGACGCAGCTGCTCCAGGTGCCCGAGGTCTTCCTCGTCAACTTCACGCTCTTCATCGCGCTGTACACGGTGGGCGCGTGGTGCTCCGACCGGGTGCGGGCCGAAGCGGTGCGCTGGGTCGTCATCGGTGGCATGTTCGCGTGGCTGTTCGTCGCGATCTCGTTCGGGTGGGCGTCGCCGAACGCGCTGCCGAACGACACGGACTCCCCCGTGGCGCCCTACGTCGCGATCTCGCTGCTCAACATCGTCATCAACGTGATCTACTTCGGCGCCGCCTGGTACGCCGGCAACCGCGCCTGGGTCTCCGCCGTCGCACGGCACCAGCTCGCCGAACGCACCGCCGAACTCGCCGCCGAGCGGGAGCGGTCCGCGGCACAGGCCGTCACGATCGAGCGGGTCCGGATCGCCCGCGAGCTGCACGACGTGGTCGCCCACCACGTCTCGCTGATGGGTGTGCAGGCGGGTGCTGCACGGCGCGTGATCGACCGCGACCCCGCGCAGGCCACAGCTTCGCTCGGGGTGGTCGAGGAGAGCGCCCGCACCGCGGTGGAGGAACTCCGGCGGATGCTCGGCACCCTGCGCTCGGACGACGACGCGTCCGGCCTCGGGACACCGCACGGTGACGGCCCGAGCACCGAGGGCATCACGCGGATCGCCGAACTGGCCGAGTCCGCCCGGGTGGCTGGCCACCCCGCCGAGTACGTCGTCGTGGGCGACGAGCGCCCGGTGCCGCCGACGGTGGCCGCGGTGGCGTACCGGATCGTGCAGGAAGCGGTGACGAACATCCTCAAGCACGCCGGCCCGACCGCCCGCGCCGACGTCCGGCTGCGGTACCTGGACGACGGCGTCGAGGTGGAGGTCACGGACGACGGGCTCGGTGCCCGTGCGGCCCGGAGCACCTCCGGCAGCGGACTCGGACACGTCGGGATGCGGGAACGTGTCGCCGCCGTGGACGGACGGATCGAGATCGGGCCACGAGCCCGAGGAGGCTACCTGGTGCGGGCATGGCTGCCGACGACCTGACCATCGTGCTGGCCGACGACCAGGAACTCGTCCGCGCCGGGTTCCGCGTGATCCTGGAGTCCGAGCCCGGGTTCCGTGTGGTCGGCGAGGCCGCGGACGGCGCCGGGGCGGTCGAGGCCGTGCAGCAGCTCCGTCCGGACGTGGTGTGCCTCGACGTGCAGATGCCGGGCGTCGACGGGCTCGAGGCCGCGCGGCGGATCGCGGCGCTGCCGGACCCGCCGGCGGTGCTCATCCTCACCACGTTCGACAGCGACGACGCGCTGTTCCAAGCGCTCGAGGCGGGAGCGAGCGGGTTCCTGCTGAAGAACGCCTCCCCCGAGCGGCTGATCGACGCCGTGCGGACCGTCGCCGCCGGGGACGCCCTGCTCGCGCCGGACGTCACGCGCCGGGTGATCAGCCGGGCGACGGCGTCGGCTGCGGTGCAGCCCTCGGCGACCACCACGACCGCGACACCTTCGACGACGGGCGACGATGCACTCGCCGTGGCCGGGCTCACCGAGCGGGAGACCGAGGTGCTGCGGCTCCTCGCCCGGGGCCTGAGCAACGCGGAGATCGCGGCCGAGCTCTACGTCGGGGACGCCACCGTGAAGACCCACGTGTCGAACGTGCTGCAGAAACTCGCACTGCGCGACCGGATCCAGGCCGTCGTCTGGGCGTTCGAGCACGGCGTCGCCGGCTGACCGAGCCGAGCAGAACCCGCACGAGCCGAACAAGCCCGCACCGTGCCGACCCGGCGAACCTGGCCCACCGGACCGACGCGCGCTCCTCCCCCACGCGGTGGAGCCGACCACCCGCCCAAGTCCCGCCTGGCGGCGGAGGCGGGGCGTGCCTCCCGGCCAATAGCGTCGGACGCAGCGACGACCAGCGTCGCGACGAAGGGGAACGACATGCTCACCATCGAAGGGGTGACCAAGCACTTCGGCGACCGCCGGGTGCTCGACGACGTGGGGTTCACGGTCGGCAGCGGCCGCCTCACCGGCTTCGTCGGCGGCAACGGTGCCGGCAAGACCACCACCATGCGCATCATGCTCGGCGTGCTCCAGGCCGACGCGGGCTCGGTCTCGATCGACGGCACCGCGGTCCGTCCCGCCGACCGCCGCCGCTTCGGCTACATGCCCGAGGAACGCGGCCTGTACCCGAAGATGCCGGTGGCCGAGCAGATCACCTACCTGGCCCGGCTGCACGGGGTCGACAAGCGCGCGGCGACGACCCGCACCGGCGAGCTGCTCGAACGCCTCGAACTCACCGCACACGCCGGCGACCCCGTCGAGAAGCTCTCGCTCGGCAACCAGCAGCGCGTGCAGATCGCAGCGGCGCTGGCACACGACCCCGAGGTGCTCGTGCTCGACGAGCCGTTCTCGGGCCTCGACCCGATGGCCGTCGACACCGTGCTCGGTGTCCTGCGCGAGACCGCGGCCCGGGGCGTCCCGGTGCTGTTCTCGAGCCACCAGCTCGACGTGGTCGAGCGGCTGTGCGACGACGTCGTCGTCATCGCCGGTGGCACGATCCGCGCCGCCGGACCGCAGGAGGAACTCCGCAAGCAGGCCGGGCCGGCCGCGTGGGAGCTGCTGGTCGACGGGGACGTCGCCTGGCTCCGCGACGAGCCGGGTGTGGCCGTGCGGGAGTTCGACGGCGGGTACGCGGTCTTCGAGGCCGACGCCGCCACTGCCCAGCGCGTCCTGCAGCGTGCCGTGCAGCACGGCACCGTCGGGTCGTTCTCGCCGCGGGTGCCGCGGCTCAGCGAGGTCTTCCGGGAGGTCGTCCGATGAACAACTCCTTCGTGCAGGCCGTGCGGCTCGTCTCCGCACGTGAGATCCAGGCACGCATCCGCAGCAAGGCCTTCGTGGTCTCGGCGCTCATCCTGATCGGCATGGTCGTCGCGTCGATCGTCGTCGGCGGGATCGTGAGCAAGGCCACCGCCGACGACACCACCCCGGTCGCGGTCGTCGACGGCGTCTCGCTGCCGACCACGAGCGGGCTGGACGTCACGGAGTCGGCGTCGGTCGACGAGGCCGAACGGCTCGTGACGAAGGGCGACGTCGACGCGGCGATCGTGCCGTCGGACGACCCGCTCGGCTACAAGGTCGTCGGGCTCGACGAGGCACCGTCCGAGGTCGTCTCGGCGTTGAGCGTGACTCCGCGCATCGAGCTGCTCGACCCGGACGCGCTGCCGGGCGGCCTGGTCTACCTCATCGCCATCGCGTTCGGCGTCGTGTACTTCGCGTCGGCGGTGACGTTCGGCCAGTCGATCGCGCAGAGCGTCGTCGAGGAGAAGTCGACACGGGTGGTCGAGATCCTGATGTCCGCGATCCCGGCCAGGGCGCTGCTCGCCGGCAAGGTCCTCGGCAACAGCATCATGGCCTTCGCCCAGATCGTCGCGGTGGCCGTCGCCGCCATCGTCACGTTGGCGGTGACCGGCCAGGACAACATGTTCGCGATGCTCGGCCCGAGCATCCTGTGGTTCATCGGCTTCTTCGCGATCGGGTTCGTGCTCCTCGCGTCGCTGTTCGCCGCGGCGGCCGTGCTCGTCTCCCGTCAAGAGGACGTCGGCAGCGTCACCACGCCGGTGATGATGCTCGTGATGATCCCGTACTTCCTGATCATCGTCGCGTACGACAACCCGACGATCCTCGGCATCATGTCGTACGTGCCGTTCAGCGCCCCGATCGGCATGCCGATGCGGATCTTCCTGGGGACCGCCGAGTGGTGGGAGCCGATCCTGTCGCTCGTCATCGTCGCCGCTTCGGTGGTCGCGGTCGTGGTCATCGGTGCCCGCGTCTACGAGAACGCACTACTCCGCACCGGCAGTCGCGTGAAGCTGTCGGAGGCACTGCGCGGCTGACGCCGCCAGCCGGACGGGCCCAGCAGACCAGGCAGGCCCGGACTGGAGGCCCGACCCGCGTGAGCAGATCTGCTCACGCGGGGCGGGCCTCCAGTCCGTTGCCCGGCGCCGGTCAGGCGGTCAGGGTCGCGAAGGCGGACCGGTGCCAGACCAGCGGGTTGTGCGCGAAGTCGGACATGAGTCCGAGCACCCGGAGCACCACGATGTCGTGGTCGCCCGCCGGGTAGGTGTGCTCGACCGAGCACTCCAGCCAGATCGGGGCCCCCTGCAGGAACACCGCACCCGTCTCGGAGACCGTCGTGTCGACACCGACGAAGCGGATCGACTTGTCACGCGAGGCGAGCTGTCGGGTGACCTGCGCGTGCCCCTCGCCGAGGATCGAGACACCGATCGTGCCGGCGTCCCGCAGCACCGGCCACGTGGTCGACGTGTGCTGCACCGCGAACATCACGAGTGGCGGGTCCTGCGAGACGCCGACCGTGAACGAGGAGGCCACGAGCACGTTCGGTTCGCCGTCCACGACGGCGGAGAGCGCGGCGACGCCGCACGGGAACCCGGAGAACGCCTGCTTGAGCGCGGACAGGTCCGGGGCCTCGGTGGAGTAGGGGCTGATCATGACGCGGTTCCTTCCTGGTGGACGGCGGCCGCGCCGAGGACGACGTCCTGCCAGCGGGCGAGCCACACGTCGGTCGATGCGGGGTCCGAGTACTGCTTGTCGTTGAGGTACAGGGCGGGTGCGACGACGGTCGCGCCGAGTTCGACCAGCACCGGCTTGAGGAAGACCTCGGGGGCGAGGGCATGGGCCGGGCCGGCGCCGAGCATGAGCGGCACCGCGACGACGCCGGCGAGTCCGTCGCCGGTGCCGAACTGGTCGAGGAACAGCTTGAGCACGCCGGTGTACGTCGCCTTGAACGTCGGCGACGCGACGACGACGAGGTCCGAACCGGCGACGGTCCGGACGGCGTCCGACACGGCGGCGCCACCCCAGCCGAGCAGGCCGGCACCGAGGTCGATGACGTCGACGACGTGGTCGGGGGCGCGGCCGGTGAGCCGTTCGAGCACGACCGTCGCGGCGTCGAGCGTCCGTGAGGCCGGCTTGGGGTTGCCGGCGACGACGGTGGTGATCATCGGGGTGCTCCTGTCGGTGGGCGGGTGGTGGGTGCTTGGTGCAGTCCACCGCTCCTTCGTTTCGCCGCCGTGCCGCGTCGGTATCGGGTGGGTTACGCCAGCTGGCCCTGCCCCGTGGCACCCGAATGTCCCGGTCAGCGGGGCTGCGCGTCCGGGTCTCCCGGCCATTCCGCCAGGCACGGTCCTCGCTGACCGCACCGAATTGTGAGAGCGCCGTTTCCGGAAGTCGCCTCGGATGGGTCCGGCGTGTTTCGCCCCGCCGTCGCCGGCCCGTCACCGCTCGGATCCGCCCCTGCTCGCGGGTCGGTGGCGCAGTCGTCCACCCCGGATCGGCGGGGCGGACGCCCCTCGGCGTCGGGCGCCGCAGGTGGCCTAACACCAGCGAAACAAACGCCTAACAGGACCGTTACCGGGCGACCGCCTGCCGGTGCCCCGCGGCCGTTACATTCGCATCAGCCCCACTGCAGCGGCCGGCGTCACCGGCGATCCGCCGCCCCGCCGCCGCCCGGTCCGGCTCCCCGCACGTCCTGCCCCGCTCCGCGGGGCCTTCGTCGTACCCGCCGCAGCTCCCCCGTCCCCGCTCCGGCTCCCCGTCCCCGCACCTTCCCTGCTCCACCCGTCCAGGAGGTCCCCGACCGATGTCGTCCCCCGCACCGTCCCGAACGCGTCCGTCGCGTCCCGCGCTCCTCGCCGCCGCACTCGCCGGCGTGCTGTTGCTGTCCGCCTGCTCCGCCACCTCGACCGCGTCGACGAGCTCCGGTGACGACACCGCCGGTGTCGAGCACGCCACGAGCCAGATCAAGGCCGCCAGCGTCGACCCCGAGTTCACCTTCGAGGGCGCTCGCTTCGACATGTCGGGGATCGCCGGCAAGACGATCTTCAACATCCCGAACTCGTCCGCCGTCCCCTTCATCACCGCGGTCGACGAGGCCGGCGAGAAGGTCGCCGAGCAGTACGGCGCGAAGTGGATCGAGTACACGAACCAGGGCACTCCCACCGAGCACTCCGCCGGCATCGACCAGGCGATCAGCCGCGGAGCCGACATCATCGTGCTGGCGCAGGGCGTCAACGGCGAACTGATCGTCCCGGCACTGAAGCGTGCGAAGGCAGCGGGGATCCCCGTGCTGATCAGTCACACCTACCAGACCGGGCAGGCGCTGCCGGACCAGCTGCAGGACCTCGTCGCCGCGCAGGTGACCGCCCCGTTCCACGAAGCCGCCAAGCTCAACGCCGACTGGGCCATCAAGGAGACCAAGGGCCAGGGCGACGTCCTCATCATCACGTCGTCCGAGGTGCCGCCGTCCGACGGCATCGTCAAGGCGATGCAGGACGAGTTCGAGGCGCAGTGCGACGGCTGCAAGGTGAAGGTGACGAACGTCCCCGTCGCCGACTGGGCGACGAAGATCTCGTCGACCGTGCAGTCCGCCGTGCAGTCCGACCCGAACCTCGACTACGTCCTGCCGGTCTACGACTCGATGACGCTGTACGTCGAGGCCGGCGTGACCGCTGCCGGCAAGACCGGCCAGGTCTTCACCTCCTCGTACAACGGCACCCCCGCGGTGCTGAAGATCCTGCAGGAGGGCAGCGTCCTCACGATGGACATCGGCGAGAACATGGAGTGGCTCGCCTACGCGACGCTCGACCAGGCCGGCCGTGTCCTGACCGGCACGCCGATCATCGAGGACGGCGACGAGAAGACCCCGCTGAAGGTCTTCACGAAGGACAACGTCGACGAGACCGGCACGCCGCCGGCGCCGAGCAAGGGCTACGGCGACGCGTACAAGACCGGGTACGAAGCGATCTGGGGCGCGGCCGAGTGACCGCCACCCGGGAGGCACGGCTCGGCTCCGCATCGTCGGCTGCGGTCGTCGGGTCCGGTGCGGACACCGCGTCCGGTGCGGTCGTCGGGTCCGTCGCGGACACCGCGCCGGTCCTGCGGATCAGCGGGCTCACGAAGCGCTTCGGCGGGCTGACCGCGCTCGACGACGTCGACCTCGAGGTCCTGCCGGGCCAGGTGCACGCACTGCTCGGCGAGAACGGCTCCGGCAAGTCGACCCTCATCAAGATCCTGTCCGGCACGTACGCGCCGGAACCGGGCGCGACGATCGAGGTCCGAGGCGCCCGGCTGCCCCTGCCGTTGCCTCCCGGGTACTTCCGCCGCGTCGGGATCAGCTTCGTCCACCAGGACCTCGCACTCGTGCCGTCGCTCGGCGTGACCGAGAACCTGCGGCTCGCGACCGTGGTGGCCGGGCGCGGACCCTTCGTCCGCTGGGGCGCCGAGCACCGTGCCGCGGCCGAGCTGTTCGCGCGGTACGGGGTGGACATCGACCCACGAGCACGGATCGACGAACTCACCGACACCCAGAAGGCCCTCGTCGCGATCCTGCGGGCCGTCGCCGAGCTGGGCGACGACCGGGCGCTCATCGTGCTCGACGAGCCGACGGTCTTCCTGCCGAAGGAGGACGCCGACCTGCTGTTCCGCGTCGTGAAGGACCTCGTCGCGGACGGCCGCACCTCGGCACTGCTGGTGTCGCACGACATGTCCGAGGTCCTCCAGCACGCCGACCGGGTCACCGTCCTGCGGGCCGGCCGGGTCCAGGCGCACCGGGACACCGCCACGACGACGGCGGACGAGCTCGTCTCCCTCATCGTCGGACGCGGACTGGACGGTCCCGTTGCCAGGACTCCGCGCCCGGCGACCACCGGCGACGCCGTCGTGACGGTGCGGGACCTCCGGGTCGGTGTCGTCGACGGTCTGTCCTTCGACGTCGCGGACGGCGAGGTCGTCGGCATCACCGGGCTCGCCGGCTCCGGTGTCGAGGACGTGCTGCCCGGCCTGTACGGCGCACGGCCCGCGACCGGCTCGCTCGCCGTGCGGCACGACGGGGCGACGCCCGCGCCGGTCGACCTGGCACGGGTGACGCCCGGCTCCTCGATCGCCCGCGGCGTCGTGTACGTCCCCGCGGACCGCAAGCGCGAGGGCGGGGCGCTCACCCTGTCCGTCGAGCAGAACGTCACGCTCCCCGTCCTCGGGAAGCTCCGCGGGCTGCTCGGCCTGTCGCCCGCGCGGGAACGCGCCCACGTCGCGGGACTCGTCCGCGACTACGACGTCCGGCCCGCCGACCCGGCCGCCCTGTTCGGGACACTGTCCGGCGGCAACCAGCAGAAGGCCGTCCTGGCCAAGTGGATGCAGGACGACCCGAGGCTCGTGCTGCTGCAGGAACCGACCCAGGGCATCGACGTCGGGGCCCGCGCCGCGATCTTCTCGATGCTCCGCCGGAGTGCGGAGCAGGGCGTCACGATCGTCTGCGCCTCCACCGACTACGACCAGCTCGCGCAGGTGTGCGACCGCGTCGTCGTCCTCGCCCACGGCCGCGTGCACGACGTGCTGACCGACGACCGCATCGACCGCGACGTCATCGCGGCTGCCGTCGTGGCGAGCCTCGTCGACGACGACGCCCCGGCGTCCCCCGCCGTGCCCTCCTCCCCCGATGCCTCCTCCGCAGTCAAGGAGAACGCCTGATGTCCACCACCGCCGACCCCGTCCTCGAGACCTCGATCGTCCGTCCGACCCGTCCCCGCTTCTCGTGGGGGCACACCGAGCGGTACGCGCTGCTCGGCGCCTGGCTCGTCATCGTCATCGCGTTCAGCATCGCGCTGCCCGACACCTACCCGACCCTCGGCAACCTGCAGAACATCCTCGGGTCCCAGTCGGTGCTGCTCATCCTGGCGCTCGGGTTCCTGTTCCCGCTCACCGCGGGCGAGTTCGACCTCTCCGGTGCCTCGACGATGTCGCTCTCCGCCATGACCATCGCCGTGCTCAACGCGAAGATGGGCATCCCGCTCGTGCCCGCGATCGCCGCCGGCCTGGTCATCGGCGTCGTCGTGGGTCTGGTCAACGGCCTGCTCACCGTCGGGTTCCGCATCGACTCCTTCATCGTCACCCTCGGCACGTCGACGTTCATGATCGGGATCATCCAGTGGATGAGCGCGTCGTCGTCGGTGACGGGCATCGACCCGGCGCTCGTGCAGGCCACCGTCGGGTGGCGCGGCCTGGCCGGGCTGCCGCTCGCGTTCGTCTACGGCCTGATCGCCACCGTCGTCGTCCTGGTCGTCCTGAGCGCCACCCCGGTCGGCCGGCGGCTCCTGTTCGTCGGGACCGGCCGGACCGTCGCCGAACTCTCCGGGCTGAACGTGCGACGGCTGCGGGTCGGCGCGTTCGTCGGCGCCGGGCTCACCGCCGCGGTCGCCGGGGTCGTCTACGCCGGTACCCTCGGCGGCGCCGACCCGTCGAGCGGACAGTCGTTCCTGCTCCCCGCGTTCGCCGCCTGCTACCTCGGCGCGACCGCGATCGTCCCCGGCCGCTTCAACGCGATCGGCACCTTCATCGCCGTGTACTTCCTGTTCTCCGGAGTCGTCGGCCTGCAGATGCTCGGCGCCGACAACTTCGTGCAGCAGCTGTTCTACGGCGGCGCGCTCATCGTCGCCGTCGCCGTGTCGCAGACCATCCGGCGGCACTCCGTCGCGACCGCCGCCAAGGCCGCCGCGAAGCGTTCCTGACCCCGCTCCCCCGTTCGTCCCTCCCTCGACACCCACCACAGAAAGCGAGTCCCCCATGGACATCGGAGTCTTCATCCCGATCGGCAGCAACGGCTGGCTCATCTCCACCACCTCGCCCCAGTACAAGCCGTCGTTCGACCTGAACCTCGAGATCGTGCAGAAGGCCGAGTCGTACGGCTTCGACTTCGCCCTCTCGATGATCAAGCTGCGCGGCTTCGGCGGCCCGAGCGGCTTCTGGGACGAGAACCTCGAGTCCTTCACCCTGATGGCCGGTCTCGCTGCCCGCACCGAGCGGATCCGCCTGTTCGCGACGACCGCCGTCCTGACCATCCCACCGGCGATCGCGGCACGCATGGCGGCGACCGTCGACTCGATCTCGCACGGCCGCTTCGGGCTGAACCTGGTCGCCGGGTGGCAGAAGGCGGAGTACGACCAGATGGGCCTCTGGCCGGGCGACGAGGTGCACTTCAAGCGCCGCTACGCCTACCAGACCGAGTACATGCAGGTGATGAAGGAGCTGTGGGAGACCGGCCGGAGCGACTTCCACGGCGAGTACTTCCAGATGGACGACTGCCGGATGCTCCCGCGGCCGACGTCGCACATCCCGATCGTCTCGGCCGGCCAGTCGTCGCAGGGCATGGCGTTCGCCGCGGAGTACTCGGACTACAACTTCTCGATGGGCGTCGGCGTGAACACCCCGACCGCCTACGCCGAGCAGAACCAGGCGCTGCTCGAGGCCCGCGAGAAGACCGGCCGCGACGTCGGCTCCTACGTGCTCTTCATGGTCATCGCCGACGAGACCGACGAGGCCGCCCAGGCGAAGTGGGAGCGGTACAGCGACGGGGTCGACGTCGAGGCCATCGCCTGGATGACCGGCCAGGCGCTCACCGACGCCGAGGGCGAGGAGGGCAACACGGCCAAGCGGATCTCGCTGCCCGAGGGCGCCGTGAACATGAACATGGGCACGCTCGTCGGCTCCTACGAGCACGTCGCGGCGATGCTCGACGAGGCCGCGGCGGTCGAGGGCACGAAGGGCATCATGCTGGTGTTCGACGACTTCCTGCAGGGGATGGACGACTTCGGCACCCGCATCCAGCCGCTGATGCGCACCCGCGAGGGCGTGGCGTCGGCTGCTCCGAGCGCGGTCACCGCATGAGCGCCGCAGCGAGCCGTCCGGTCATCGAGGTCGCGGTCGTCCAGGCCGGCGAGGTCCCCGCCGACCACGACGTCGCCCTCGACGAGCTCATCGCCCTGTTCGAGGAAGCCGCCGTCGGCGCCGACCTCGTCGTCTTCCCCGAGCTCTGCACCACGCCCTACTTCTGCGGCGTGGTCAACGACAGCCGGAAGTCCTGGGCACAGCCCGTCCCCGGTCCGGCGACCGCCCGCTTCGCGAGTGCGGCGAAGCGTCTCGGCACCGCCGTCGCCTTCGGTCTCTACGAGGACGCGGGCGATGCGCAGTACAACAGCGCGGTGCTCATCGACGCCGACGGCACGCTCGTGCAGGGCACCGACGTGCACGGCGACCGTGTGGCGTCGTACCGCAAGACCTCGATCCCGACGAACGCGATCTCCGACGTCGACGAGAAGCACTACTTCGAAGCCGGTTCCGGACCGGTCGTGTTCGACGCCCTCGGCACCCGCTTCGGCATGCTCATCTGCTACGACCGGAGCTTCCCGGAGTACTGGCTCGCGTCACGGGCCGCTGGCGCCGAGGTGATGCTCGTGCTCGTGTCCTCGATGGGCTTCCGCGAGACCCTGTTCACCCAGGAACTGCAGGTCCGCGCGCTCGAGACCCAGACCTGGGTCCTCGCCCCGAACCGCGGCGGCGAAGAGACCGTCGACGGCAAGACCGTCAGCTACTTCGGTCGGTCCTCGGTCGTCTCACCACGGGGTGACCTGGTCGTCTCGGCTCCGGCCCACCAGGCGGGGCCGATCATCCGGGCCACCATCGACGTCGGCGAGGTCGCGGCAGCCCGCCGGGACTTCCCGCTCGGACGTGACCGGCAGCCCGGGGTGTTCCGGTACCTCGCCGACGCCCACGCAGCGGCGGCGGTCCCCGCGTGACGGACGTCGCCGCCCTGGTCCGCGGCACCATCGCACCGCAGCTCGACCGCGCGCTGGCCGCCAGCCGTGCGAACCCGTTGCCCGCCGCCCCGTCGGCGCTGCCCGCGGAACCGGCCCACAGCGCGCAGCTGTTCGGCCGGCTCCTCGACGCAGCGGTCGACGGAGCCCCGGCGCCGACCGCTGCCGGTCCGGACGACGACCTGGCGGCGTCCCGGGCAGCCGCCGACCCCGCCGCCGCCTCGGTCGTCGAACTCCTTGCCGCGTACCGGTCCGGCACCACGACCCCGTCCGAGGTCCTCGCCGCACTCGCCCCGCACTGGACGAGCGACGACGTCTGGTCCGACGCCGTCCTGCGCCTGGTGCACGGGGCCGAGGAAGCCGCCGCCGAGTCCACCCGCCGCTGGGCGGACGACGACGCCCGGCCGCTCGAGGGGATCCCGTTCGCCGTGAAGGACATCATCGACGTCGCGGGGACGATCGTCACGAGCGGCTCGCTCCAGACCGGTGACCGTGTGGCCCCGGCCGACGCCACCGTCGTGGCCCGGCTCCGCGCCGCCGGCGCGATCCCGGTGTTCACGGCGGCCACCACCGAGTTCGCCTGCGGCGGGCCGCACAACGCCCGGTACGGGGCCGTGCGGAACCCCTGGGACCCCGAGCGCTGGACCGGTGGCTCCTCGACCGGGTCGGGTTCGGCGCTCGCCGCCCGGATCGTCCCGCTCGCGCTCGGGTCGGACACCGGCGGGTCGATCCGCGTGCCGTCCGCCCTCTGCGGGACCACCGGGATCAAGCCGACCTACGGGCTCGTGCCGCGCACCGGGGTCGCGAGCCTGTCGTGGACCCTCGACCACGTCGGACCGATGGCACGCACCGCGGAGGACCTCGCGCTCGTCCTGCGGGTCATCGCCGGCTCCGACGGCCAGGACCCGACGACGTTCCCCACCGTCCCGCTCATCGAGGCCGCGCCGGAACGGGTCGAGGGGCTCCGGATCGGGGTCCCGCTCGGCTGGTTCACCGAACGCGTCGACCGTGCCGTGCTCGAGGCACACGCCGCAGCGGTCGAGCGGTTCCGCGAGCTCGGTGCGGCGCTCGTGCCGATCGAGTTCGACGACCTGGAGTCGATCGACTCGGAGTGCTGGACGGTGTTCTACGGTGAGCTCGCCGCGAACCAGGAGGCCAACGCCGGCACGGCCGACCTGTTCGACGCCGGGACCCGCGCCCGGTTCGACGTGTCGTTCCTGCCGACCGCTGCCGACTACCTCCGGGCACTCCGCCGTCGCCCGCTCGTGCAGGCCGCGATGGTGACCCGGATGGACGAGGCCGGCGTCGACGTGGTGCTCACCCCCGGGATCGGCGCCACCGCCCCGCGACTCGACGACCTGACGATGTCGGTCGACGGCGAGCGCTTCAACCTGCACGACGTGATCCCCCGGAACACCCGGCTGTTCGACTACGTCGGGTTCCCCGCGCTCATGATGCCGGCGGGCACCGCGCCGGACGGTCTGCCCGTCGGCGTGCAGCTCGTCGCGCGGCCGTGGGACGACCGCCTGGTGCTGTCCGCAGCGGCCGCCTTCCAGCGGATCACGACGCACCACCGCACGGTGCCGTCGTCGTCAGCCGTGCGAGGGCCGAGCGATCGGTAGCCGCACCGTCGACGACGGCGCCGCCCGGCGACGCGCCTGGCAGGTGCTCTGCGCGTCGAGCCTCAGCGTCGTCCTCGTCTTCATCTCCTCGAGCGCACTCCTCATCGCGCTCCCCGACGTCAGCCGCGACCTCGATGCCAGCGCCGTGCAGTCCAGCTGGGTGCTCCTCAGCTACATGCTCACCACGACCACCCTCATCCTGGTCTTCGGGCGCATCGCCGACCTGGTCGGTCGTCGCCGCCTCTACATCGCCGGGATCCTCGTCTTCCTGCTCGCCTCACTCGCGTGCGGATTCGCCCCGGACGCGGCGGTGCTGCTCGGCGCCCGACTCGTGCAGGGGGTGGGCGCGGCGGCGATCGTCACCAACACGACCGCGCTGCTCACCGACGTCTTCCCGGAGTCGATCCTGTCGCTCGGCCTCGGTCTGAACGCCACCGTCGCCGCGGTGGGGCAGGTCATCGGTCCGGTCGTGGGCGGGCTGGTCGCCGAGTCGTTCGGGTGGCGCTGGATCTTCCTCGCCGGCGTGCCGATCTCACTGGCCGGACTCATCTGGTCGCTCCGGCTGATCCCGCACAGCACGCGTCCCCGTTCCGGCGAGCGCCTCGACGTGCCCGGGTCGGTCCTGTCCGTCGCCGCCGTCGGACTGCTCGTCGGTGCGGTCTCGACCGGCGGCTCGGTCGGCTGGTCGGCCGTCCCCGTCGTCGCGATGACCGCCGGCGCGGTCGTGCTCGGCGGAGTGTTCGTGTGGACCCAACGCCGGGTCGCGCACCCCCTGGTCGACCCGGCGATCTTCCGCGACCGCACCACCATCACCCTGTTCTCCGCCGCCGGGCTGTGCGCCCTGTCCAGCTACGCACTGGTCCTGCTGGCTTCCCTGTCGTTCCAGGCGGTCGACGGCAAGGACGCCGTCGACGCCGCCCTCTGGGTGCTGCCCACGCCGATCGGCACGACGGTCGCGGCGGTGAGCGCCGGGTTCCTCGCCCGCCGGGTCGCCGCGCGGACGCTGTCGACCATCGGCATGCTCCTCATCGCGCTCGGCGCCGCGGTGCTCGCGGTGTCCCTCGCCGACGGCGACGCCTACGCCGTCACCGCCACCGGCCTCGGCGCCGTCGGGGTCGGCACCGGCGTGTTCATGACGCCGAGCACGTCGGCACTGATGACCCGCGTCCCGGAGCACCGCCGCGGCATCGCGAACGCGATCCGTTCGGCCCTGCAGAACGCCGGTTTCCTGTTCTCGACGGCGCTCGGCCTCGCGATCGCGACGGGCGGCCTGTCCGCGGCCCAGGCGGCTGCGGCCTACGACGGCAGCCTGCTCAGCCTGCCGTCCGGCGACGTCCAGGTGTTCGTCGACGGCGTCCGCGCCGCGGCGCTGACGTTCGCCGGCTGCGCGGCCCTGGGGGCGCTCATCGTCGCGTTCGGTCCGTTCGGGCCTCCCGACCGGGAGGCGCCACTCCGCCCCGACAGGTCGGGTCCCCTCCCCGAGCCGGGGGCGTCCACGTGACCGTCCCCACCCTGGCAACGACCACCCACGACGGAAGCAGGACGCCATGACCGACGACCACCAGGACTACGCGGCAGCCGGCTTCACCGGCACGCTCCGCCCAGGACGACGCGCTGCGCTCGTCGTGGTCGACCCGGTCCGCGCCTACGTCGACCCCGACTGCGGGCTCTACGCCGGCGTCGAGGAACCCGTCGAGCGGATGCGGGAGCTCACCACCGCTGCCCGCGCCGCCGGGGTGCACGTGGCGATCACGACGATGGCGCTCTCCGCCGACGGGTCCAACGCCGGCGTGTTCTTCCGCAAGGTGCCGGCACTCGCCGCGTACCTGCCCGGCGCGTCCACGGGAGCGTTCGTCGACGGGCTCGAACCCCTCGACGGCGACACCCTGGTGCCCAAGCAGTACCCGAGCGCGTTCTTCGGCACGTCGCTGGCCGCCGACCTCGTCGCCCGCGGCGTCGACACGCTCTTCATCGCGGGGCTGTCGACGAGCGGGTGCATCCGCGCGACGGCCACGGACGCCATGCAGCACGGGTTCGTCCCGATCGTCGTGCGCGAAGCCGTCGGCGACCGGCTGCCGAGCGTGCACGAAGCCAACCTGTTCGACATCGCCGCCAAGATCGGCGAGGTCTGGCCGATGGACCAGGTCCTCGAGCACTGGGACGCGGCATGAGCACCACGACGCGCATCGAGGCGCCGGTCCGGGGCCGGCCGCGGAGCGCTGCCGTCGGCGAGTCCGTGTACACCGCGTGCGTGGAGATCCTCGTCGAGGGCGACCCCCGCGCATTCACGATCCGGGCCGTGGCCGACGCGGCCGGCGTGGGTGCGGCGACGATCTACCGGCGGTGGTCGAGCAAGGAGGTCCTGCTCACCGAGACCGTGATCCGGCTGATGGAGGAGCACATCCCGACGGTGCAGGACGCCCCGATCGCCGAGGGCGTCCTGGGGCTCACCCGGGGATGGGTGCACGCCCTCGTCGCGACGCCGGTCGGTCGGGCGCTCCCGCTCATCGTGGAGACCGCGTCGCACGAGCCGCGGGTCGCCGAGGCCGTCGCCGAGTGGCACCTGGACCGGCGGCTGCGGGTGAACGCGATGCTGCAGCGGGCGATGGACGCGGGCGACCTGCGACCGGACGTCGACCTCGGCATCGCCGTGGACCTGCTCGGCGGGCCGACGTTCTACCGACGCGTGTTCGTCTCGCTCGACATCCAGGCGCCCGACTACCCGGTGCGGCTGGCCCGGGAGTTCCTGCGGTGGGCCGGTTGGACCGGCGACCTGTCGACGGTGGGGGTGACCTCGTGACCGGGACCGTGCCGGAGGGGTTCGCCCCGTCCGCTGCCTGGACCGACATGGGGGTCGGGACGACTCCGTCGGCACCGGGTCACTGGATCGGGTTCAACAGACGATCCGACGCGGCCCGCCAGGTGTCCGACCTGATCCGGGCCGACATCGTCGCGGGGCGGTTCACCGGGCCGCTGCCGTACGAGTGGGAGCTGCTCGACCTGTACGGCACGACGCGGAACGTCCTGCGGGCTGCCCTCGCGTTGCTCAAGGAACAGCGGCTGCTCACCCGTGCGCCGCGATCGGGCACGTTCGGTGTGCGGCCCGTCGCCTCGGTGAGCCTGGCACGCACGTCCGACGAGGTCACGATCTACGGCGAGACGGCCGGGGGCAGCGTGTTCGAGTCGCCCCGGCTCAGCATCGTGCACCTGTGCGTGCAGCAGGTGACCGCGCCGGAGACCGTCCGGCGCAACCTGGAGATGACCGGCAGCAGCGCGTTCTTCGTCGAGAGCCTCATCTCGTTCGACGGCGAACCGAGCCGGGTCCGGACGAGCTGGGTCCCGCACGAGCGGTTCCCCGACCTGGTCGCGGAACCGCTGACCGAGTACGTGCCGGATGTACTCGTCAGGAAGGCCGGCGCGAGGCCGGAGGCACGACGGTTGCTCCTGAGCACCGTGAACGCCGACCAGTGGACGGCCGACCTGCTCGACATCGATCCCGGCCAGGCGATCTTCCACATCGAACGGTTGATGTGCCTGGCCGATGGGACACCCGTCGAGTACGGGTTCTCGCGGTACCGCGGCGACCGGGCGGTGATCGACTCCCGGATCACGTGAGGCACGAGCGGTGATCGTCAGTCGGTGCGCACCGAGAAGACGTCGCCCGGCTGGCAGCCGAGCACCTCGCACAGTCGGGTGAGGGTGGAGAACCGGATCGCGCGGGCCCGGTTGTTCTTGAGCACCGAGAGGTTGACGACGGTCACTCCGACGCGGTCGGCGAGCTCGGTCAGGGTCATCCCGCGCTCGGCCAGCAGGTCGTCGAGGTGGCAGACGACCGCGTGGCCGTCCTCCTGTTCCGGGGGCATCAGACCAGCCCGGCCTGGTCCCGCACCATCCGCTGCGAGGCGGTGAGCGCGAACCGGAAGCAGACGACGACGAGCAGGCCGAGGTACACGGGCAGGAACTGGTGGTCCACCACGGGCGTGGGCAGGTACCCGTCCCATCCGAGCCCGGACACGACCCAGTTCCACCCCATCCGGCGGACGAACGACGGCAGGAACCCGGCGGCCAGCACCGCGCCGCCGAGCCAGTCGAGGATCCGGGTGGTCGAGCGGTCGAAGAGCCCGCCGCGTGAGATCTTCCAGGCCACCGCCGCGACCAGGGCGATGAGGGCGCTGACGAGCAGGGCCTCCAGGGCGTCGCCGACGCGGATGTACCCGATCGCACCACCCGGCACGTCGGCGATCGGTGCCCGGAGCACGAGCTGGTCGGACGTCACCGTCGCGCCACCCGGAGGCTGTGGGACGGCACTGGTCTCGCGGATCCGGATCGGCACCGCCACCGTGCCCGAGGTGATCGAGTGGACGAGCTGTTCGACGTACCGCCAGACGACGAACACGATGCCGATCGCACACGAGACGACGTAGGCCAGGTAGGAGTTCCGCCCGCGGGGCGGTTCGTAGACGGGCGTGGTCATGGCTGCTTCCCCTGTCGATCATCGATACCATCGAATTTCGATGCAACGATAAACGATAGGTCCGATGCGGGCAACCCCTACAGCAGACCGAAGGCCGCCTGCATGCCCAGGCTCGTCCCCGCCACCAGGACCCACAGCGCGATGCCGAGCAGCATCGGCCGGAACCCGGCTCGGCGGAGCGCGGCGAAGTCCGTCGAGCAGCCGATCGCGGCGAGCGCCACCGTGATGAGGAACGAGGCGGCGGTCGCGAACCCCGGCGCCACGGACGCAGGCAGGACCCCGACCGTCCGGAGCAGCACCACCACGAGGAACCCGATCAGGAACCACGGCACCAACCGGAACACACGGAACCCGCGACCCGGCCCAGAGGCGGGGGCGAGCTGCTCGCGGGAGGCGCGGCGGGCCTCCAGTCCGGCCAGCCCGATGACGATCGGGATGATCATCAGGGTGCGCACCAGCTTCACGACGACCGCGGTGTCGGTCGCCTGGCGGCCGTAGACGGTCGCCGTGGCGACGACGGACGACGTGTCGTTCACGGCGGTGCCCGCGAAGACGCCGAAGGCGTGCTGGCTGAGGCCCAGGGCGTGCCCGAGCAGCGGGAAGGCGAAGACGGCCGCGATGTTGCAGAGGAAGATCGTCGACATCGCGTAGGCCACGTCCGCACTGACCGCACCGATGACGGGTGTCACGGCGGCGATCGCCGAGGCGCCGCAGATGCCGGTCCCGACGCCGATCAGGGTGCGGAGTGCGCCCGAGACCCGGAGCAGCCGGCCGATCCCCCACGCGGCCACCAGGCAGACGACGAGCGTCGCGAGCATCACCGGCAGGGTCTCACCGCCGATGCGCAGGACCTCACCGATGGACAGCTGCGCGCCGAGCAGGACCACGGCGAACTGCAGGACCCGGCTGGACGAGAACTTCACGCCGGGAGCCAGCGCGGCGAGTGTGCCACCGGTGCGGCGCCGGACGAGCCACCCCACGACGGCACCGATCAGGACGGCGGGGACGGGGCCGCCGACGACCGGGACGACCCGGCCGACGAGGGTGGCGACGATGCCGATCGCCACGGCGAGGGCGACACCGGGTGCGGCGGCACGGACGGACTGCATGGGAACAGCATGTCGCGCCCGCGGACGATCCGTGGCCGTGACGGGCAGGATGGCAGGGTGGAGTACTCGGGGGAACGCTGGGTGCAGCGGCTGCGCGACGGGGAGATGCCGAAGCGGTGGCCGTTCTTGCTCGGCTTGGCGATCGTGACCGCGGCCGGTGGCACCGGGGTCGTGTTCTCGATCACGCACCTCGACGCCTTCCTGCACTCGGATGCACGCCGTCCGTTCGCCGTGCCGCTGTTCTCGGTGATCCTGCTCGTGCTCGGCCCCGTCGCAGCCGTCCTCTCGCGGACGCGCGGCCGGAGCGACCGACGGATCCTCGCGAGCATCCGTCGGCACGGTACGACGCCGCGCTTCCACCTGCCCGTCGTGCGGAGGGGCGAGTACACCCTCGACGACTTCCCCGAGCCGAGACCCGAGATGTGGACGGTCGATGCCGCTGGGCTGCACGCGTGGTCGCCGGAGCGGGAGACTCCGGTGTTCGACCTGGAGTGGAGTGCGGTCCACTCGCTCGAACTCGCTTCGGCAGAGGTCCGTGGGCAGCGGGTGGACACCGGCATCTGGATCATCACCGAGGACGTCGGGCGCTTCACCCTGCAGCCGCGGCCAGCGATCGGACGGCCCTTCGGTGCCAGCGCGACGAAGATCCACATCGTGATGCAGGTGCTCCGGTCGCTGCGCCGGGAACTCGGGTCCCAGCAGGACGCCGGGCGTCCTGGTCGGACACGGACCGAGCGATGACCCCGGCGGACGAGCCCTGGGTGCAACGGCTGCGCGACGGGGAGATGCCGAAGCGGGGGCCGGTGCTGCTCGCGGCGGTCGTCACCACGGCGGTGGGGCTCGCCGCGCTCGTCGCCGAGTTCGCGTTCCCGGGCTTCCTGCGCGGCATCGACAGCGCCCGGACACAGGGGTCGTTCGTGCTGTGGCCGATCGTGGTCGCGGGGTTCGGGGTGCTGCTGGCCGTGTCGACGCTGTCCGCCGGGCGAGGCGACCGCCGGACGCTCGCACGGATCGGAGCGGGCCGGGCACCTCGGTTCCACCTGCCCGTGCTGACGTCCGGCCTGCGCACCTCCGACGACTTCCCGAAGCCCCGCCCCGAGGTCTGGACCGTCGACGAGTTCGGCCTGCACGCGTGGGCACCGTCACGGGACGCGCCGGTGTTCGACCTGCCGTGGGCACGCATCCTGCGGTTCTCCGTCGCGACGAGGGAGTCCCGCGGCCAGCGAGCCGACTTCGGCGTCTGGATCAGCACGACCGACGGTGACGACGTGGTCGTGCAGCCACGGTCCGCCCTGGGACGTGGGTTCGAAGCCGGACCGGACAAGCTCGACACCCTCGTACGGGTCCTCCGCACGCTGCAGCGGGAGCTCGGCGTGGGTTCCGCGCCGGCCGACCGTCACTGAGCGGGCGGGGTGTCCCCCGTCATCTCGACGCGGCCGGTCTCGTCGTTCCAGGTGAAGGTGGCCGTGGTGCGGCCGGAGGGCGCTGCGTTCGGCTCGCCGGCCTTTGCGAACCGGTAGGTCACCGTGACGGCCGAGTCGCTCTGTCGTTCGACGGTCGGCTCGAAGGCATACTGCTGGGCAGTGGCCGTGCCGAGGTACCGGCCTTCGTGGAACAGCAGGATCGCGTACGGGGATCCTGCTGTTCCGAACTCGGGTGCGACCACGGACCAGGACAGTGGCGCGCAGGCGTCGTAGCCGGAGTAGTCGGCGTTCGCGGCGTCCCACTTCGCATCCTCGAGTCCGGCGGGCAGCGGCAGGGACGCGATGCCATCGGCCGCAGCCGCGGCACCGCTCGACGGCCCGCAGGTCGGGGTGGGGGTGGGCGTCGGCGTCGGGGGCGGCGTGCTCGCGGCGTCGGAGGGCGGGGCGGTGACGGTCTCGGTCACGGTCGGGGTCGCCGCACCGCCGTCCGCTCCGTCCGCGCCGGAACACCCCGTCAGCAGCGCGGCCAGGGTCGCAGTGGTCAGGAGCAGGGCGGCTCTCGTCAGGCGCATGCCTCCACGCTGCCTGCCCGGCCGAGCGGTCGCCCGCATCGTTACCGGGCCGTGTCCCTCCCGGCGCTCCGAAAGCACGCCGGTTCGAGCGCCGCGAGCCTGACTCCCGCCCGCGGCCTGCGACACTGCTCCCATGCGGGGGATGCACCAGGACACGATCGAGGTCGCGGACGACAGGATCGACGGACCGCACGGACCGGTCCCCGTCCGGCGGTACCGACCGCTGGACCGGAGCGCCGGCACGGGCGCCCCGACCCTGGTCGGGGTGCACGGCGGCGGGTTCTTCCGGGGCGACCTCGACCTGCCGGAGTCCGACGCCGTCGCACGGGCGCTCGCCGAGCGCGGGCTGCCGGTCGTGACCGTCGACTACCGCCTCGGACCGCTGCCCGGACTGCCCTGGCTCGGCCGGGGTGGACCACGTGGGCGTCGACGGGCGCCCCACGCGCGGGACGAGATCGTCGCCGTCCTCCACCACCTGCACGACGAGGCGCCGTCCGCCGGCCTGCTGCTCGGTGGGGCGAGCGCCGGTGCGTGCCTGGCGGCATCCACGGTCGCGACCGCCCCGCCGCTGGTCGGCCTCGTGCTGACCTACGGGTTCTTCCACGCCCGACTCCCGCGCGACCGGGCGCTGCAGCGACTCGTCCGAGGCCACCGGCGGCTCACGCACGCGCCGCTGCTGCTCGACCTGAGCAACCGGGCGTACGCGGGCGGCCGCCCCACTGCGGTCTACCCGGAGTCCGACGACCTCGGCGGGTTCCCCCGCACCCTGCTGATCGACGCCGAGCGGGACGTCATGCGCGCGTCGGGCGAACGATTCGCGGACGAGCTCGCGGCCGCGGACGTCGAGGTCGAGGTCGAACGACACGTCCTGCCGGACAGCCGTCACGCGTTCCTCAACCGACCCGGCACGCGGGACTTCGACGACACGATCGAACGCATCGTGGACTGGGTCGACCGGACCCCCATCCGCTGAACGCTCATCCATCTGCGAACGGCGGACATCCGGGGACGCCACGCCCGCGGCGGACGTACTCTGGAAACGGAAGCAACGGCGGTTCCGAATCCCCTTCGCCACGCTCCTTGCCGTGGCGTCTCACCACCGTGACGAAGAGTTCCATCGTGACCGAACACCTCATCGAGTACGTCGCCCGCGACCGCACGGGCATCACCGCCGTCGTGACACCGACCGGTGTCATCGACGTGGACACCGTGATCCAGCACATCCGCGCCGGCCACGCGGGGTACTACGTGGCTGCCGACTCGTGGAAGCGCACGCCGGTCCGGAGCATGTCCTTCATCGGCGGGACCTACCTGTTCGCGAACTGGGACGGGTCGAAGCGGAACATGCTGCACGACCTGGCCTTCCGCTCACCGACCCGTTCGATCGAGACGCCTCACCAGCCGGAGTCGCGGTTCTCGCGGTTCCTCGACGCGCTGTTCGGCAGGCGCTCACCGCAGCTCTGACCCCCGGCAACCCGCCCGTGACACCATGGCAGGGCCACGAGAGGCGCCAGCAGAAGGGGGAGGACATGCTCGCACGAGAGGTGGCGGACAAGCGGTTCCGGCCGACGAAGTTCCGCGAGGGGTACGACCAGGGGCAGGTCGACGGCTTCCTCGACGAGGTCGTCGTCGCACTGCGACAGCACGGCGCCCGCTGAAGCGGCCACGTGCGGTGCAGGTGACCACCTGGAGGCGCGGCGTGCGTCGCGGACGCGGGTCGCGCCTCCAGGCGGTCGCGTCGGTCAGCGGACCGACTTGATGGGCAGGATCACGAGGGCGCCGAGGATGACGGCGACGCCGGCACCCCAGAGCATGAGCGTGTAGTTCTGGCCGCCACCGATCCCGAGCAGGAACAGACCGACGGCGGGGGCGAGTGACTGCGGCAGGGCGTTCGCGATGTTGATGACACCGAGGTCCTTGCCGGGGCGCTCCGGGTCGGGCAGCACGTCGACGACCAGGGCGGTGTCGATGGCGGCGTAGATGCCGAAGGCGAAACCGAGGACGATCTCGGCGAAGTAGAACCCGCCGACGCTGTCGACGTGGGCCAGGATCACCAGGCCGACGGCGGTCATGGCCGTCGAACCCCAGACGAAGACCTTGCGACGCTGGATCCGGTCGGACACCCAGCCGGAGACGGCCGCACTGACGAGCAGGGCGATCGTGTACAGCAGCACGCCGAACGCGACGACCCCCACCGCTTCGCCCTGCGGGAGCCCGATGCGGTCCTGCATGTACAGCAGGCGGTACGTCGTGAACATGAACGTGCCGAAGGTGATGAGGAAACGGCCCCACCACGCGAGCCCGAAGTCGCGGTGCTTGATCGGGTTCGTCCAGAACGAGCTGATCAGGTTGATCCAGCTGAAGGGCTTGACCGGCGTCGTCGGCAGGTCGTCACGGGCGACGAACGAGTACACGAGGACCGCGACGATCGCCAGGACGCCCGGTGCGATGAACAGGACCGGCAGGTTGCCGACCAGGTACACGGCCAGGTAGAGCCCGGCCAGGATCGCGATGTTCTGCGCCAGGGCGATGACGCTCGAGGCCTTGCCGCGCTGGAACTCCGGCACGTTGTCGGCGAAGCTCGCCGTCAGCGTGGACAGGACGGCGTTGGCGGAGACCTGCGCCAGCACCCAGGCCAGGGTGAGCTGCAGCACGTCGGGCGAGAACGCGAGCCAGGCGAGGGAACCGACGAAGACGACGACACCGCCGACCATCCAGGGGCGGCGACGGCCCCACCGCGTGCGGGTGCGGTCGGAGAGCGCGCCGAACAGGGGGTTGGCGAACAGGGCGCCGAGCGCTCCGAACGGCAGGACCGAACCGACGACGGTCTCGGGGCTCGTCGGGTTCAACTCCGTCGCCTTGATCGACATGCTCACGAAGACCGGGGTGAGCAGGGCGACGAACAGGCCGAACTGGGCGAAGCTGAGGCCCCAGAGGTACCCCCGACCCACCCGGACGGTGCTGACGGACTGCGTGATGCCCTCGACCGAGAACGCTCGGGACGCCGCGGCGTCCGTGGCGGTGGCTCCGGCGGCTGCGGTGACCGCTGGGGACGCGGTCCCGGCGATGCCCCGCGTGGGTTCTTCCTTCGACGTCGGTGTCGACATGACTCCTCCTCGAGTCACAGGGGGCTTCGGTGCCCGCTGAATCCCTAGTGCTGCTAGGTGATCGGGACTGTAGCACCGGAAACCTCGTGTCGGAAGGTTTTGCGCTGTTTGTTTCGTCGGGTGCGGACGGATGCGTGAGGATGCGTGCGGACGCGTGCGGATGCGTGCCGACGCAGAACGACACCGCCGTTGTCGGAGGACAACGACGGTGTCGTTCTGCATCGACCCGCAGGCCGGAAAGGAGCCGCTAGTGCTCGCCGTCCTCTTCCGGGTTGAAGTGCGAGTCGTCGCCCGCGTGCCCCGCGGCCAGGCCGTCGGGGTTGTTCGGGATGGTGTTGTCGTCGCCGAGGCCGCCCGGCTTCTCGGTGCCCTCCGAGTCGTTCTTCGGGGCGTCGTGCGTGTTGTCACTGTCGGTCATGAGCTGCTCCAGTGCAGAGATCGATCCGGCAGCACTGCCGCCGGTGGTACTGAGTACTCGGACAGTACGTGGCGCACCTCGGAAACCGCCGTCCGACCGGGGGAAGCGGATGACAGGGACCGGGGTGATCGGTAGATTGTTCAACAACCCGCGACGACAGGGAGCACCCGTGACGACGATCGACCTGAACAGCGACCTGGGCGAGGGCTTCGGAGCCTGGGCCATGGGCGACGACGCCGCGATGCTCGACGTCGTCTCGAGCGCCAACGTCGCCTGCGGGTTCCACGCCGGCGACCCGACGATCATGCTCGCCACCGCCCGCGCCGCCGCCGAGCGTGGTGTGGCGATCGGCGCGCACGTGGCCTACCGCGACCTGATCGGCTTCGGCCGCCGGCCCGTGCACGTCACCCCCGACGAGCTGTACGCCGACGTCGTGCACCAGCTCGGCGCGATGGCCGCCACCGCGCACGTCGCGGGCACTGCCGTCACCTACGTCAAGCCGCACGGCGCTCTGTACAACACCGCCTGCGCCGACCCGGTGCAGGCCGAGGCCGTCGTCCGCGCCGTGACCGACGTCGACCCGTCCCTCGCCGTGCTGGCGTTGCCCGGTTCGGAGCTGCTGCTGGCGGCCGAACGACACGGGCTCCGCGCGGTGAGCGAGTCCTTCGCCGATCGCGCCTACGAACCCGACGGCTCGCTGGTGTCGCGGAAGCAGCCGGGGTCGGTGCTGCACGACCCGGACGAGGTCGCAGCCCGGGTGCTCCGCATGGTCACCGATGGTGTCGCGACCGCCGTCGACGGGTCCGAGATCGCCGTGCGTGCCGACTCGGTCTGCGTGCACGGCGACTCCCCCGACGCGGTGGCGATGGCTCGCGCCATCCGAGCGCTGTTGACCGAGCACGGCGTGACGATCGCGCCCTTCGCACCGTGACTGGCCCGGAGGTCCGCTCCGCTGGCGGCACCGCACTCCTCGCCACGTTCGGGTCGCTCGGCGACGTCGTCGCCTTCCGCGCCGGGCTCGCACAGGCCACTCTGCCGGGGCTGACCGAGGTCGTCTCCGGTGCCCGGACACTGCTGCTCCGGTTCGACCCGACGACGACGGACGCCGGGCGGCTCCGCTCCGAGCTCGCGCAGGTCAGCCCGGTCAGCGCAGCGCTCGAAGCGCACGACACTGAGCCGCTCGTCATCCCCGTCGCCTACGACGGCGAGGACCTCGACACCGTCACCGAACTGACCGGCATGCGGCGCGACGAGCTCGTGGCGTGGCACACCGGGCAGCTCTGGACGAGCGCGTTCTGCGGCTTCGCCCCCGGCTTCAGCTACCTCACCGGCAGCGATCGCCCGCTCGACCTGCCCCGCCGCAGCACCGCCCGCACGGCCGTCCCGAGCGGCGCCGTGGCGTTGGCCGGCGAGTTCAGCGCCGTCTACCCGCGGACATCGCCCGGCGGCTGGCAGCTCATCGGCCGCACCGAGGTGCCGATGTGGTCCCTCGAGCGCACGCCCCCGGCGCTCGCGCCCGCCGGCACGCTCGTCCGCTTCGTCGTGGCGGGTGCGGCATGACCGCGCTGACCGTCGTGCAGGTCGGCTACGGCGCAACCACGCAGGACCTCGGGCGCCCGGGCTTCAGCGACATGGGCCTCGGCGCGGCCGGAGCAGCCGATCGCGGCTCCGCGGCACTCGCCAACCGGCTGGTCGGCAACCGTCCCGACGCGGCCGTCCTGGAGGCCCTGCTCGGCTCCGTCACGCTCCGCGCCGACGCGTACGTGGTCGCGGCCACCACCGGCGCGGCCTGCCCCGTCGAGGTCGAGCGGGCGGACGGATCGGTCCGCGGTGCCGCCTCGCACGAGGTGCTGCTGCTGGCCCCGGGCGACACGCTCCGGGTCGGCACCGCGACCGTGGGCCTGCGCACCTACGTCGCGGTCCTCGGGGGCTTCGCGGTCGACCCGGTGCTCGGCAGCCGCTCGTGGGACTCCCTCGCGCGCCTCGGTCCGCCGCCGCTGTCGGCCGGTGACGTCCTGCTCGTCGGTGACGCCCGGGTGTCGTGGCCGATCGTCGACGCGGTGCCGCAGCCCGAGCCGCGGTGGCCCGACGAGCCGGTCGTGCTCGACGTGGTGCCCGGACCGCGCGACGACTGGTTCACCCCGGAGTGGCGCACGACCCTGACCGGCCAGGACTTCTCCGTCAGTGCGGACAGCGACCGCGTGGGGGTCCGCACCACGGCCGCGACGCCGCTCGCCCGCTCCGTGGCACGCGAGCTGCCGAGCGAGGGCGTCGAGACCGGGTCACTGCAGGTACCACCCGAGGGCTTCCCCGTGCTGTTCCTCGCCGACCACCCGGTGACCGGCGGTTACCCGGTCGTCGCGGTCCTGACACCGTCGGCGATCGACCTCGCTGCGCAGCTCCGTCCGGGCGATCCGCTCCGGTTCCGCATCCTCGGCTGACCGACCCGGAACAAGCGCAGGGGGTCAGGGGTTGGCTTGGACACCGCTGACGAAAGGTTCCCCATGTCGATGACCGTCCTGCTCGAGGTCCAGTTCCAGAGCGACGCCCCCGAAGACGCACTCCAGGGTGCGATCCGCGAGACGCTCGAACAGACCGCGTCGTTCCACGGCCTGGAGTCGCTCGAGGTCCTGGTCGACGACGAGGACCCGGCGCGCATGGTCGTCGTCGAGTCGTGGACGACCGCCGAGGACCACGACACCTACGTGGCCTGGCGTGCGACGCCGGAGGGCGCTCCGGCGATGGCACCGTTCCTCGCCGCGACTCCGGTCACCCGCACCTTCGCGCGGACTCTCCCGCTCGACTGAACGGACGCCGAAGCTGACAACGGCGCGATCGCTCAGATCGTGTCGTCGTCGGTGTCGAGCGGCACCGGTCGGTCGTCGTCGGGGAGCAGTTCGTCGTCCGCGTCGTCGACCACCGGCAGGTCGTCGGGGTCGAGCACGGTCGGCTCCGGTTCGTAGTCGGTCTCCTGCGCCTCGCGGAAGTCGTCGAGGGTCTCGTCGTCCTTCGGATCGCTCATGGCCCCGAAGGTACCTCCGGATCCTCGACGTGTCCGCAGACGATCAGCGCTCCCGACGACGGTCAGCGAGCGGCGTGCTCCCGGGCCTCCATCGCGTCCCAGGCGAAGCTCGCCAGCCAGTGGGTGGAGTAGTACTCCTCGCCCACGCTCGCCGCGAGACCCGAGACCAGCAGCCGGTCGGCCGCGTCGTCGAGCAGGTCGGCGATGCCGGTGCCGGAGTCGTCCGGGCCGCCGGCGCGGAGTGCGTCCGCGATGCGCCGGGCCGATCCCGCCCGCGACAGGTCGAGCCCGAACAGGTGCACCTGCTGCGGGTCGTTCTCGTCACGGACCACCGTCGATCGCAGGATCGCGTCACCGGGCTGCACCGCGGCGAAGAAGCCGCGCGCCCACGTGGCGAACTCCGGGGCGGGCAGCACCGCCCGCATCAGGTCGGCTTCGGCGAGGCCCGCGGACAGGAAGTCGTGCCCGCTCCGCTCCCAGGCGAACGGCCACCCGGCGTCCGCGCCGAACCAGTCCTTCGCAGCGCCCTCGACCGCTGCCGCCAGGGCCGGACGGTCGAGCGACCGGGCGGCCTCGAGCACGAGCAGCAGCCCGAACGCCGAGTTCGAGTGCACGCCGTGCCGGACGGGGTGCGCGGCGCCGTCGATCCACCGGACGACCAGGTCTTCGAGGACGTCGACGACGGGTGCGAACCCCGGTGCGAGTGCCCGGACGGCGGGCGCCTCGGACGCCGACACCTCGGCGGCGAGCCGGGCGAGCCAGGCCCAACCGTAGGGGCGCTCGTAGTGCGGCGTCTCGCGCAGGTAGGCCGCCTCGGTCGCGAGGTGATCCGTCGTGAGGTGCGCCTGCAGGATGGAGGTGAGCCGGGCCTCCAGGTCGGTGGGCAGGCCGTGCGCGACCAGGCGCGCCGCGAGCCAGTGCATGTGCACCGACGAGTGCCAGTCGTACGACGTGGCGAAGGCGGGGTGGAGCTCGACGGGCAGAGCCCGGTCGTCCGGTCCGGACGTCGCGTGGTGCGCGGCGTACGGGTACTCGCGGGTCGTGTTGTCCGCAGCGACGGCCGCGAAGCGGTCGGCCCAGGCAGCCCGGGTCAGGTCGATCGGGGCGGCATCAGAATGCGACAAGGTACATGACTCCCATGTTGACGACGAGCAGGATGGCGGCGGTGGGGATCTGCGCCTTGATCGGGCCGTACTTGTCCCGCATCTCGAGCAGGGCGGCCGGCACCAGGTTGAAGTTCGCGGCCATCGGGGTGACGAGCGTGCCGCAGAAGCCGGCGAGCATGCCGATCGCGAAGATCGCGGCGGGGTTGCCGTCGAAGCCCTGCACCAGGACGGGCCAGCCGATCGCGGCCGTCATGATCGGGAACGCGGCGAACGCGTTGCCCATGATGATCGTGAACAGGGCCATGCCGAGGCAGTAGACGACCACGGCGGCGAGCAGCGAGCCGTCGGGCAGGACCGACTTGATGATGGTGCCGACGGCGTCACCGACGCCCGCCTGGGTGAAGACGATGCCGAGCGTCGAGAGCATCTGCGGCAGCAGCGCCGCCCAGCCGATCGCCTGCAGCAGGCGACCGCCCTCACGGATCGGGGTGGCGATCTTCGGCGGGCGCAGGACGAACACAGCCACGACCACGGCGAGCACCGAACCGATGCCCAGGCCGGTCAGGGTCGCACTGCCCTCGGCGAGGAGCGGTTCGCCGCCGAACGAGACGAGCGGGCCGAGCGTCGCGACCAGCACGGCGACCACCGGCACCACGAGGGCCGGGATGAAGAGCCGGTTGCCGTACTTCGTCGCGAACGCGGCGCGCTCGTCCGGGCTGGTGGTGGCGAGCACACTCGTGCTGCCGCTGCCGGCGTCCGTGATCTCCTGCGTCACGCCGGTCGGTTCGGCGGGGCCGGTCTCGGCACCCGTGCCGGCGCCGGGGATGCTCGCGACCCGGGTGCGGCTCGTCGTCCCGGTGAAGCCGAGTCCGGCGAGCGCGACCATCACGAGGACGGCGATCCCGAGCGTCCAGGCCGGCACGGTGCCGGCGGCGACGAAGGTGCCGGTGAAGAACGACAGGCCGAGGATGCCCCAGAACGCCGCGTTGCCCAGGCGCTTCGCGTGCGCGGTGTCGGTGACGATCAGGACGGCGACGGCGATGAAGAACGCGCCGATGAGCCAGTAGAGCCATTCGCTGGTGATCACGCTGCTGCCCCCAGGGTCGGGGCGTCGGCACGGGCGTCCGCCGCCATCTTGTCGAGTCGGCGGTCGAACAGCAGCAGGCGTCCGCCGTGCACGATGAGTGCCGCGATGCCCGTCGGGATCGCCCACAGGGCCAGGTCGATCGGTTCGAGCGACAGCCCGTAGGTCGAGTCGACGAACGTCGTGATGAGCAGGATCGAGCCGACCGCGACGAAGACGTCCTCGCCGAAGAACACGCCGACGGTGTCCGATGACGCCGAGTAGCCCTTGATCTTCTCGCGCATGCGGTCGTCGATCCGCCCGTACTTCTTGGTCGCCGCACCCTCGGCCATCGGGTAGACCAGCGGGCGCACGGTCTGCGCCGGGCCACCGATGCTGGTCAGACCGACCGCAGCGGTGACCTGCCGGATCACCAGGTAGCCGGCGAGCAGACGACCCGTCGTCAGCTTGTCGAGCTTCGCGATCAGGCGCTTCGCCTGGTCCTGCAGGCCGTAGCGCTCGATCAGGCCGATGACGGGCAGGACGAGCGCGAAGGTCGTGACGGACCGGCTCGAGGCGAACCCGTTGCCGAACGCGTCGAGGATGCCGACGGGACCGATCCCGCCGATGGCCGCGGTCACGATGCCCGCGACCGTGACGACGAGTAGCGCGTTGATGCGCAATGCGAAGCCGACGATGACGACGGCGACGCCGATGAGGACGAACATGCGGGACAGTCTGGACCGCATTGTTCAACAATCGCAAGAGCCGGTTCTGGTCTGTAACACGCCCTTCACAAACGCCACCCGTGCCAGGATCGGTGCCATGACCCGAACCGTCGGCGGCGCTGACTCCACGGCCACGCGGTTGCGCACCATGATCGCGTCGGGTGGGTTCTCCCCCGGGGCGCAGCTGTCCGAGGAGCGGTTGAGCGACCAGCTCGGGGTCTCGCGGAACACCCTGCGCGAGGCCTTCCGGCTGCTCGCCCGCGACCGTCTCGTCGAGCACGTGTTCAACCGCGGGGTGTTCGTCCGCCGGCTCTCCGCCGCCGACGTCACCGATCTCTACTCGGCTCGGCGGGTGCTCGAAGAGGCAGCCGTCCGTGCCTGCACCCCCGACGCACCGGCACTCGCCGAGGCCGCCGCAGCGGTCGCCGACGCCCGGGCAGCCGCGTCCGCGGGCGACTGGGGCGCGGTCGGCACCGCTGACATCCGGTTCCACGCCGAGCTCGTGCGCGCGGTGCCGAGCGAGCGGATCCACGCCCTGATGGACGGCCTGCTCGCCGAGATGCGGCTCGCCTTCCTGACCACCGCGGACCCGGCCTCGTTCCACGCCGACTTCGTCGAACGCAACGAGGCGATCGTGTCCGCGTTGCGCGGTGGCGACCAGGACGCCGCCTCGGCGCTGCTCGCCGACTACCTCGACGACGCGGAGCGCACGCTGCGGGTCGCCGCCGGCGCAGCCGACTGAGGGACGACCAGGAGGCCCGGTGCGGCTCCGCCCCGCACGCGCGGTCCGAGCGCGCTCACGCTGGCGCCCGCGGATCGCTCGGTCAGGACTTCCCGCCGAGCAGGGCCGCGACCGCGTCGACCACGACCTGGCGACGCCGCGGCGGCGTCACGGCCTGCACCAGCGGCTCGTACTCCGGAGCGGTCGCACTCCAGAACGCCGCGGTGTGCAGGACGAGCCCGAGGAGCACCGCCGGACGGAACGCCCGCGGCAGGACCCCGGCGCGCTGGGCGTGCTCGACCTCGGCCACCGCGTCGGCGTAGCTCGCCGCGACGGACTCGAGCGGGACCTCGGCGCGCTCGAGTCGGTGCCAGGTCGCGAGCCGCTGGGCCCAGGGACGACGGACGTACGAGTCGTGCACCCGGCCGGCCCAGCCGGCGAGGTCGGCGGTGTCGAGTGGAGCCTCGGCGAAGGTCTCGGTCACGGTGTCGGCGACGAGGGCGTCGAACAGCCCCTCCTTGTTGCCGAAGTAGTGGAAGACCTGCGCCTTGTTGCTCGACGCCGCGGCACCGATCCGTTCGACCCTGCCGGCGGCCAGTCCGACCGCGGCGAACTCGTCCCGCGCGGCGAGCAGGAGCCGGGCGCGCATCGCGTCAGCGGCTGGGGGCGTGAATCGAGCCATGGCGACCACCGTACCGATCACGCAGCCCGCAGCGCTGGAGTGCACCGCAGCAGCTTCAGGCCCGCTGTCTCCGCACAGCACTCCAGAGGACCAGCGCAAGCGTCAACAGGACGCCGGCGACCACGGCCCCCTGGACGAGGTCCGCGAAGCCGCGCTGCAGATCGTCACCCGTGACGAGGATCGCGCCGACCAACGCCGCCGTCACCGCGAGCACGATCGACCGGGCTCGCAGGCTCCCGTCCGAGCGACTCACGGCGGCGTGGATCGCCACGAACGGGACCGGGAAGAGCGCGGCGAAGGCAGCCGAGCCGTCGAAGAAGAGGAGTCCGATGAGCAGCCCTGCCCCGAGACCGATCGACAGCACCACCCAGTCCGACGTGGAGATTTCGGCCCTTGAGGCGCCTCTGCGCCGACGCCGACCGGGCAAGAGCGGCAGGGCGCAGACGGCGCCACCGACGAGCAGGAACACCCCCGGATCCCACGACGCCTCGTTCGGAGCGCTCAGCATCGAGGCCCCGAGCGCCATGCTGGCGATCAGGATCGCCCGGACCCCACTCCGCCGCATCTGCTCGATCGCTCGGTTCTGATGTTTCACATCCCCGACCGTACTGCCCGGACAGGCGTGACGGGCGCGCGCAGGTGCGGTGGTCGCGACCACCGCCGGACAGGAGGCCCGGTGCGGGTCGGCACCGCGCCTCCCGTCCGTCACCCGAAGCGACCGTTGACGTAGTCGGCGGTGCGCGGATCCTGCGGTGTCTGGAACATCGCGTCGGTCGGGCCGTGCTCGACGATCGCACCGGGTGTCCCGGCCTCGGCCAGGAAGAACGCGCAGCGGTCGGAGACGCGCTGTGCCTGCTGCATGTTGTGCGTGACGATGACGATCGTCACGTCGGTGGCGAGCTCCGTGATCGTCTGCTCGATGCGCCGGGTCGACGTGGGGTCGAGGGCGGAGCACGGCTCGTCCATCAGGAGCACCCGCGGACGGACGGCGAGCGAACGGGCGATGCAGAGCCGCTGCTGCTGCCCTCCGGACAGACCGCCGCCGGGTTGCCGAAGGCGGTCCTTGACCTCGTTCCACAGGCCCGCCTTGGTCAGGGTCTCCTCGACGAGCGCGGCCTTCGCGGCCTTGTCGAGCCGCACGCCCGTCAGGGCGAGTCCTGCGAGCACGTTGTCCTGGATGCTCATCGCGGGGAACGGGTTCGGCTTCTGGAACACCATGCCGATCTGCCGCCGGGCCTCGGTGATGCGTCGGGACGCGTCGTAGATGTCGACGTCGTCGAGGAGCACCTCACCCGCGAGCGACGCCGTGGGGACGAGCTCGTGCATGCGGTTGAGCGTGCGGAGGAACGTGCTCTTGCCGCAGCCGGACGGTCCGATCAGGGCGGTGACCTGGCCGGCCGGCATGGTCAGCGAGACACGGTCGAGCACCTTGTGGTCGCCGAACCAGGCGGAGACGGATCGGGCGTCGAGCGTCGCGGGCAGGGTCGACGGATCCGGTGCCGGCGGCACGCGGTCGAACCAGCTGTCGAACTCGGCGAGGAGGGTTTCGGTTTCTGTTCCGGGCATCGTGGTCTCTTCGGTCACATCAGGTTGGGCAGGAGGACGGTGAGCTGGGACGCCGCGGAGAGCCCGACGGCGAGCACCACCGGGACGGCGACGACGAGTGTCTGCCGACGGCCCCAGAAGCGCATCCCGACCGCGAACAGCGCGACCATGCCGGCCAGGACGATCAGGCCGAGCACGAGGAACGGCCACACCGAGCCGTCACCGGCCATCGTCAGTTCGGCGGGGGCGAGTGCGGCGTAGCCGAACGACGGCGTCGGGGTGGGAGCGGCCTTCGAGACCAGTTCGGCGTCGACGCGGACGACGGAGTCGGGCAGGAACGGCAGCCCGGCGGCGGAGACCAGGGTGAGCCGACCGTCGCCGGCCTCGAGCGGCGCGGGGACGTGGTCGCCGGTGCGGCGGACGTCGACGACCCGGTACTTCGCGGTCCCCTGCCCCGTCGTCGCGGTGATGACGGCGCCCTTGTCGAGCTGGTCGATGCGGCCGAAGGGGCCGCCGTAGGCGGTCTGGCGCCCGTAGACGACGCTCGCGCCGACCTGACCGGGCAGCGGGGTGTCCCGACGGTGGCCGGGACCGGAGCGGGTGGTCTCCGACGTGGTGCCCTGCAGCACGACCGTGTCGAGGCCGAGTGCCGGCACCCGGACGATCGCGACGGGGGTGCCCTCGGGCACCAGGCGCCCGTCGGTGCCGGTCTGGCCGACGGGGGCGGTGGCGTTGGCGAGCTGGTAGCGGAACGCGTCACGGGCGAGCTGCTGGTCGCGCGAGTACGTGACCTGCGACACGGCGGTGAACTGCAGCGCGAAGCCGACGAGCAACAGCCCGACGACGACGATCGCCGACCCGCTGAACCGCCAGCGGTCGGGGGCGCCGAGGACCGGGATCGCCCGGGCGGCGGGGCCGGCGGACTCGTGGGACCAGCCACTGACCGGCCGGGTCGGACGCCGGGTGCGGGACGGACGGAGCGCCCGGATCGGCCGCCGCGTCCGGACGGCGCGACGGCGGCCGCTCGCGTCCGGTTCGCCGGTGGGTCGCCGGCCCGGCAACCAGGAGGTGAAGCTCGTCATCGATCCGTCCGTCGGGGTGTTCGGGGTGTGGTGTCTTCGGGGGTGGGGTCTTCGGGGTGGGGCACCCGGCCGGTCCTCGCGGACCGGCCGGGCTGGGGGGGGGGGGGGACTAGCGGGTGATCTTCACCGAGGACGAGGTCCGCGCGGTGTTCCAGAGGGAGTCGCCGCCGTAGACGACGGTCAGCTTGTGCGTGCCGGCCTTGAGACGCGGGAGCGAGACGGTGCCGCGCCCGGTCTTCGACAGCGACACCGAGGCGAGCGTCTTGCTGCCCTCCTTGACGGTGACCTTGCCGGTCGGGACCACGCCGGTGCCGCTCACCGCGACGGTGACCTTGGCGTGGGACTTGGCGGAGACCGACTTGACCTTGCCGGCCTTCACGGTCGGCGCACCCTTGGCAACCTTCACCGTCGAGACGGCACTCGTGGCGACCGTCCCGCCGGCCGTGGCCGGGGTGTAGGTGGCGACGAGACTGTACGAGGTGCGCTTCGGGACGAACGAGACCGAGGCGGTGGTGGCCCCGGCGGCGACCTTGGCGGTGCCGACGGTCTCCGTGCCGTTCCCGATCGTGACGGTGCCGCCCGTGGCGTTCCCGCCCGTGATCGTCGTGGTGACCTTGGCGGTCTTGCCGACCGTCAGACGCGGGACCGTCATCGTGACGCCGGTCGCGGCCGAGACGGTGACCGTGGACGCCGCCGAGGTGCTCGACGCGACGCCGGCGAGCGCCGGGATGAACAGCGCGTTGACCGAGGCCGTGCCGCTGGGCAGGGTCACCGGGGCGGTGACGCTCTTCGCGCCCTTGGCGATGGTGCCGGTCCCGACGACGGTGGAGCCGTTCAGGAACCGGACCGTGCCGCCGCCGGTGCCGAACGAGTCGACGGAGACGGTGGCGCTGACGGGCTTGCCCGCGACGGCCTTCGCGGGGATCGACAGGGCGGTGGTGCTCAGCGACGCGGGGAAGGCACGCAGCTGGGCGTAGCCGCAGGTGGTGGCGGCGTTGGTCGCCGGCTCCGGCAGGAACCCGTAGGCGGCGATGGTCGCGGTCTGCTTGCAGACGAGCGAGTCCTTGCCGACGAACGCCTTCGCGATCGCGCTGGACGGGTCGTCCGCCAGGCGCGACGGGACGATGTTGTAGACGTCACGGACGAAGCCGGCGTACGCCGGGTTCGTCGCGTAGGCCTTGCCGCTGCCGGTGGTCGCCGCGGTCTGGCTGCCGGCGGTCTTGCCGAGGTCGGCGAGCGTCACGCCGTGGCGACGGTCGGTGACCCCGCCGACGCCGTTGGCCTGCGCCACCCACTGGCTGACCGAGAACGGGGCGATCGCGAGCGTCGAGCCGGTGTCGGCCGCGACGACTGCGGTGCCGTCGTGCTCCTCGATCGGCTTGCCTGCCGAGGTGTCGGAGACGAAGGAGTTCGTGCTCGTGAAGCCCGAGGCGTCGGTCAGACCGAGCTGGCCGAGGAAGTAGCTGCGGGTGCCCGAACCGAACTTGGGCAGGAGCGGCTGGATCTTGGACGCCTTGGTGCCGTCCGGACCCGTCGCGCTGCCGCCCACAGAGTTGTAGGTGCCGTCCGCGTTGAAGTACGCGTAGGACACGTCACCGCGGTAGACGTTCCAGAGCGTCGGGGCCGTCTTGGCCTGCGTCCCGTCCCCGATGAAGAAGGGCACCTTCGCCAGCGGGCTGCCCGGCGCGTAGGCGACGTCGACCGCGTCGCGGGCGAACGGCACGTACGCCAGGACGCCGTCGGCCGACTGGTCCTTGGCGGCCGGGCCGCTCGACGAACGGGCGAAGTCGAGCTGGCCGACGACGGACTCGTCGATCGTCGTGCTCGTGCCGTCGGCCAGGGCGACGCCCGACTTGTTGGCGACCGCACCGACGGAGACGAGCAGCTCGTCACGGCCGGCACCGGAGCCGGAGACGCGCGGGATGGCCGCTCCGCCGGATCGCGTGACGACGGTGGGGCCGGCGTTCGTCGCGTCGTACGAGGCGATCTGGTTCCCCCCGACCGCTGCGGCGACGCCGTTCATGACGTCCTGGGTCGTGTCCGAGCCGAGGCCGACGAGCTTGCCGAACGCGTTCCCCGCGGGGTCGGCCTGGGCCGCCGGCACGGAGAGGGCACCGACGATCAGCGCGGCTGCACCGAACGTGACTGCCGACTTGCAGAAGGTGTTGACCTTCATGGCTGGTGTTTCCTTTCGTGGGTTCGACGCTGCCCAGGTGGCAGCGGTCGTGGGTGGAACTCGGTCACACGTGGGCGGCGGCCAGCATCGCCAGCCTCCGGCCACGGCGGATCAGGAACGGCCCCACGCCGAGCGCCGGCAGGCCGGCTCCGAGCGCCGCGGCGAGACCCAGGCGGGTCGCCGCGAGCGGCTGGTCGTGGGTGCGTTGGGTGGGTCCGGACGCCTCGTCGACGTCGTTGGTCGACACGGGAGGCGCGGCGTCGGCCACCGGGTCGACGGTCGCGTCCGGCAGGGTGTCGGTTGACGTCCCCGGGTCGGTGACGGGATCGGTGACGGTCTCCGTCGTGTCGGTGGGCGGTGGGACCGCCCCGTCGGTGCCGGACGCCGTCGGCTCGGTCGGCGCCGACGCCGCCGGCGGCTTCGGGCACGCCGCGGCGACCGTCCGGGCGTCGGTCAGCCCGGCGGCGACCTGCCCGGCCGCTGCCCGCATGCTGCTCGACAGCGGGACGTAGCCGGCGGGGAGCTCGCCCTGCTTCTCCCCCGGTACCTGACCGGCACCGCTCGCGTACCGGATGAAGGTGGCGTAGTCCGAACGCTCCGCCGGGCTCGAGGCGCAGACGTTCACGGCCGCGTAGCTGAGCATGGCCAGCGGGTAGGCCGCCGCGTCACGGTTCGCGGGGTCGGCCACGACGACGCCCGGCACGGTTGACGGCCGCATGGTCGCGATGCCCTTCGTGATCGCCTCGGTGGTCGGAGCGACGGCCTCGCCGGCGGCGTTCACGAGCTTCGCGGTGGGGAGCGCGTACCGAGCGGCCGAGGCCGTGTCGGTGATCGACAGCAGGAACCGGCTCCCCGGCACCTGGGCGCCGAGCGAGGTGTAGCCCTTCGGCTGCCCGAACGGGTTCCAGGAGTCCTTCTGGTTGGGGTCCGCCTTGAGCGTCCGGTAGGCGCCCTCGTGCATGTCGTTCATGTACGGGCGCATGTCCAGGGTGCCGTAGCCGGTCTCGTCCGGGTCGCCGCCCTTCGCGATGGTCAGGTCGGCCTTCGGGAAGCTGTCGATCGTCGTGTCGGTCGCCAGTGACAGCGGGCGGTAGGCGGGGTTGATCCGCATCCCCCACTCGTCCGGGCGCCCGTCGAGGAACGCCGCCGCGACGGGGTCCGCCCGCAGCCACGCCCAGACCCGGGCGTTCGCGTTCGTGTCCCCGAGCGCGACCATCAGTCCGGCCGGGGCGGTGTCGCTCTTCGAGCCGACGAAGGTCGGGTTGAGCGCGAGGAACTCCGGGTCCGTCACGATGCTCGAGGCGTTCGCCGCCACGGTGGGGTCGCCCTTGCCACGGCCGGGCACGTCCGCCTGGTACGACTGCGTGAGCAACTTCGCGACGAGCCGTGCGTCGAGCGTGAGCTCCTGCGCCTGCAGCCCGTTCCGCGCCTTGGCGGGGGCGTCCGGGTACAGCCGGTAGTCGATCGAGAAGCCGATCACGATCGCCGACTGCGCCACGGGGGCGTACCGGATGGTCGTGTCCGGGGCGGTCGCGGGGTCGAGCGGGGTGTTCACCAGGGCGAGGCGCGATGCCCCACCGGTCGTCGAGACGATCTGGTGCTGTGCCTCCTCGTCGCCGATCTGCGAGTAGCCGTAGGTGGTGCCGAGTCCGCACAGTGCGGGCTGCCAGGCGGTGACCGCCTCGGTGGCAGGCTCCGAGCCGACCAGGCGCTGCTCCGCGTTGCCGATCGGGCAGGCCTGGGCCACTGACTGGAACCCGAGGGGGAACACGACACGGTTGCGCCAGGCCGATGCCGACAGGGGCGAGCCGGTGACACGACCGGCGGCGGTCGACCCCGCGGTGCCGCCGTCGAGGTTGTGGCTGCCGCGCGGCACGATCACGAGCCAGCAGTCCCGCGGCGTCGTCCTTCCGGCAGCCACCCGGTCCTGCCCGCAGCCGAGCTGCGGCGCCTCGAGCCCCGACTGGGTCTCGAAGGTGACCTGGCCGGTGCCGTCGCTCGCGGTGCGCGCGGCCGTGACCTCGTTCGTCGTCGTCGCGTCGAACTGCTTCGACAGCTCCGTCGTGCTCTTCGACAGGGTCCCGTCGACCGATCGGAAGGGCACGCGGTAGGCGCGGAGGAACGGGTTCTCGACGGGCGGATCGAGCAGCAGGTCTGGGTTCGCGTCCGGTCCGGTCAGGGTCGGGTCCTGCAGCGGGTCGTCCCCGTTCACCAGGTCGCGCTTGGCGGCACCGACGCCGGTCAGGGCCGCGATTGTCGACGACGGAGCGCCCCACTGGCACTGTTCGGGGGACGGTCCGGCCGCCTCGTCGCCCCAGCACTGCATGACCTGGACGTAGTCGGTGGCGTACTCACTCGGCGAGGTCGGCTTCGCACCGGTCCAGCTCACCGTGACGCCCTGGTCGGTGAGTTCGCGGGTCTGGCTGACCGTGAACGACATCTTCGAGAAGTCGGCCGCGTCGGGGTCGGGCGTGGTGGTCGATCCCCCCGGACCGAGGGCGGCCTGCGCGTCGACCCACGACTTCGTCACCGCGGACGAGGGCGTGGCCAACGGCGCGGTGGCCGACGCCGGGATCGTGGCGACGAGCAACGACCCGGCGATGGTCGAGGTGACGGCACCGAAGACGAGGGCCGCGGAACCGAGTCGGACGAGGTGCTGGTTCTTCACTTCTGGGTCCTCCGTCGGGACACGAGCACGCCGATCAGCGGGGGCAGCAGGACCACGCCCAGCAGTGCGGCCACGGCGCAGAGCATCAGGGTGCGGGTCGGCGTCCAACCGTCGGCCGCGTCGACCTCGACCGGCAGGGCGGCCACGTTCTGGCACACACCGCTGTCGGCGTCGCACTGCACGGGCGAGCCGTTGTTCAGTGCGGGCACCGCGCCGGTGCCACCGCTGCCGGTGCTGCCGCCGGAGAGCTCCGTCGACCCGCTCCCGGATCCCGAACCGGAGCCGCCCGAGCCGCCGGAACCGGAACCCCCGGACCCACCGCCCTTCGCACCGGTCCCCGAACCGCCCGAGCCCGAGCCCCCGGCCGCCCCGGTACCGCCACCGGAACCGCCCGCGCCACCACTGGACGCGCCACCGCTCTGGGTCGGGGTCGTGGTGCCCTTCGCCCCGCCGGTGCCCGTGTTGCACTGGGTCGCGCCGAGCTTGTCGCACGCGGGCGGCTGCGGCGCCTTGACGGCGAGGGTGTTCTTGCCGTCGGCGGAGAACGTCGGGTTGTTGCACTTCCGGATGTCGATCTTCTTCGCCTCGACACCGGGGATGCGTCGCACCTGGTCGAGTCCGGCCTGCACCAGGTTGATCGGCAGTGGCGAGTAGCCGAGCACCTCGGCCTGCTGCTGCCCCTCGCACAGGAAGTAGTAGTCGAACGCCCCGAGGGTCTTGCCCTTCGCCGGGGTCAGGCTCGCGTCGGTGGTCGTCGGCACCACCATGTAGGAGTACGACGACAGCGGGTAGGTGCGGGCGTCGGGGTTGTCGTAGACGCCGTCGAGGATCTGCGTCAGGTACGACGACGACCGCTTGTCCTGGTTGATCTTCGCGCCGAGCAGGCCCACCGCGACGTTCGAGGCGGTCGGTTCGACGTAGTAGCCTGCCTTGTTCAGCACCTTCGCCACCGGGTAGCCGGTCTTCAACGCGTAGGAGTACTCGACGTACGTGATCGTGCCGACGTTGGCCTTCTGGGCGACGTAGCCGGACACGCCCTGCGAGTTCGGCTGGGCGATGAACCCCTTGCCGGCGACCGTCGGGTAGTTCGACGTGATGCCGCACGGTAGCGGCCGGCCCGCCTGCTTGCAGTACGCGTTCCACTCGGACGGGTACTTCTTGCTCATCCAGGTGGTGAACTGCGCGGTCGACCCGGACCCGTCGGACCGGACGACCGGCACGACGCGGCGCTTCGGCAGGTCGAGCCCGGGGTTGTCGGCCTTGACCTTCGGGTCGTCCCAGCTCGTGATCTTGCCGGTGAAGATGCCCGCGAGCACCGGGCCGGACAGCCGCAGGTTGGTGATCTGCTTGCCACCGGCGCTGAGGTTGTACATGAACGACGTGCCACCGGCGACGATCGGCATGTACGCGTAGCCGACCGTCGGCGGGACGTCGGTGACCCCACCGTCCTTGATGCCGTACGGGATCTCGGAGACGGCGAAGTCGACCGTGCCCGCCTTGAACTGGTTGCGGCCGTCGGAGGACCCGGTGCTGGCGTACCGGACCTTCATCCCGTACTGCTGCACGTTCACGGCCCACTGCTGGATCGCGACGGAGCTCCACGACGAGCCGGCGCCCGAGATGGGCACGTAGGACTCGCCCGCGTCGGCCGCGGTGGCGGGGAGGATCGACAGGGCCAGTGCGGCGGCGGCCAGGACCGCGCCCATCAGGCGTGTTCTGCGGGGTCTCACGAGGGGTCCTTCTGGGAGGCGTCGGCGGGGAACGGGTGGACGTAGCGGCGGGCGTGCCGGCGGACGAATCGGCCGACGGGGCGCCAGACCGGTCCGGCGGCGGTGACACCGCGCAGGACCAGGCGCCCGAGCGCCCGGAAGCGGTCGTTGCGGCGCTCGCGGGTGGCGACGGTCTGCGACCCGATCACCCGGGCGATCACGAAGAGCACCAGCACGAGGAACATCAGGACCGCGGCCGCGCCGAAGCCTCGGGCGATCATGTTCGGTTCGGGCGACTTGACGAACTCGAAGATCGCCAGGGGCAGCGAGATCATCGGACCGCTCGTCGGGTCGAGGTTCAGGTCGGGCGCGAAGCCGGCGGTCAGCAGCACCGGGCTCGTCTCGCCGATGCCGCGCGCGGTGGCGAGGATGATCGCGGTCACCAGGCCGGAGCGGGACGTCGGCAGCACGACCCGCCACACCGTCTGCCATTGACCGGCACCGAGCCCGATCGACGCCTCCTTCAGCGTCGACGGCACCAGGCGGAGCACGACGTCGGCGGACCGGATCATGATCGGCAGCATCATCACGCTGATCGCCAGGGACGCCGCGAACCCGGACTTGTCGAAGCCGAGCCCGACGATGACGCTCGCGTAGATGAAGAGCCCCGCGACGATCGAGGGGAGCGCGGTCATCGCCTCGACGATGGTGCGGACGAACCGGGCGAAGGGTCCGGGCACCTCGGTCAGGAACAGCGCCGTGGTCACGCCGAGCGGCACCGTGATCACGAGCGCGATCGAGATCTGGATGAGCGACCCCGCGATGGCGTGCAGCACCCCGCCGGAGGTCATCGGGTCGAGCGGCCCGGTGAGCGCCATGTCCTGCGTGTAGAAGTTCCAGTGCGGCAGCGCCTTCGTGGCCCGGATCACGCTGAACGAGACGACGAACACCAGCGTGGCCACCACGACGAACGCCAGCGAGTGCACCGCGGCGGAGACGACCCGGTCACGGACCACGGCCGCGCTCTCGTTGGTGGCGACGAGGAGCGCGTAGAACACCAGGAACATCACGTAGGCGACGGCCGCGAAGGCGATCGGACCGGAGACCGGGGCGAGTTCGGTGAACACGATCGACGTGACCGAGACCGAGGCGACCGCGGCACCGACGACGCAGAGCACGTCGCTGATCCGGGTGCCGCTGAACCGGCGCTCCTCGGGCCCACGGGCCGGCTCGGACTCCCGCTCGAGCCGCGGCAGGACCGTGCCGGAGCCGGATCCCGAGGGCGTCGACACCGTCACCGGGCTGGCCGGGACGGGCGTCGACAGGGGGACGGTGGGCAGGGGTGACGTGACGCCCGACGGCGCCTGGGTGGTGTCGGTCATGGCTAGCTGCTCGCTCCCGAACGCGATCGGGCGACCACGGCGGACGCGGCGAAGTTGATGCACAGCGTCATCAGGAACAGCGTCAGACCCGCTGCCATGAGCGCCGACATGCCGAAGGGTGTCGCGTCGCCGTACCGCAGGGCGATCAGCGAGGAGACCGAGCTCGCCCCGGCCTGCAGGATGTGCGGCTGGATGACGAACACCGGCGAGATGATCATGTAGACGGCGATGGTCTCGCCCAGCGCCCGGCCCAGACCGAGCATCGTCCCGCCGATGATGCCGCCCCGGCCGAACGGCAGCACGACCGAGCGGATCATCCCCCACCGCGTCGACCCGAGCGCGAGCGCCCCCTCACGCTCACCGAGCGGGGCCTGCGAGAACACCTCGCGCATGATCGAGGTGACGATCGGCGTGATCATCAGCCCGACGACGATGCCCGCGATGAACGTCGAGGCCGTGTACGCGGTCGGCGACGCGAGCGGGTCGTCGAGGTCGACGCCCGACACCGAGAAGAGCGGGATCCAGCCGAACCACTGCGAGATCCACCGCGACACCGGCGTGATCTGCGACTGCAGGAAGAAGAAGCCCCAGAGCCCGTACACGACGCTCGGGATCGCGGCCATCAGGTCGACGAGCCCGATGAACGCCTTGCGGATCCGCAGGGGTGCGTACTCGGTGATGTACAGCGCGGTGCCGAGCGAGAGCGGCAGGGCGAACGCGATCGCGACGGCAGCGATCAGGACCGTGCCGACCAGCACGGCGGCGATGCCGAACCGGTGCGCGTCGGGGTCCCAGGCCTGCGTGGTGAGGAACCCGAACCCGGCGACGCGCAGGGCCTCGGCGGCCCGGACGGCCAGGAACAGCCCGACGAGCAACATGATCGCGAGGACGGTGACACCGCCGGCACGGGCGATGTTCCGGAACCTGACGTCCGATGGGTCCCGCACGACCGTGAGCAGGCGGGGCGAATCTGTGGACAACGGCATCCTTCGGAATCCGGGGCAGCAGGTCGGGTGCGCCGGGGGATGCTGCGCTCCCGTTCCGGCGGGCATCACATTGGCAGTCGCTCGACCAACGAAGGCCCCTCAGCCGGCGTCCAGGAAACGGCTCAGAAGTGAACAGACGGGTTTCCTGAGCGGATCGCAAGCTTCGTGTGGTCGCCACACCCTCCGTTCGGGGGCGGACGGAGCAGTCCGGGGTACAGCGATCGGGGCACAAGCCCGATGCGCCACAGAACCCCAGATCGGAAGGTGGTTCGTTCCCGGAACGAATATTTCCTCACACTCACGCGCTCCCCTCCCGGCACTGGGTGAACACCCAGGGGAACGATGCTCGAGCTTCCCCAGCCCCACGTATCAAATTTGTGGTTGTACATTTCAACGGAAACCGGCAGATTGTTGCCCGATCGGCGAGGAACGCCGACCAGGAGGGAAACCCAATGCGCCGGGCGCCGGCCTGCATCGTCCTCCTCGGGATCGTGTCGACAGCTGGCGCCTGGCTCTCGCTCGATCTGCTCTACGCGTGTTTGGCCGCGCTCGCGACGATCACGTACGCCGCCTTCGCTCCGAGCATCGTCGGGAGTACGCCGATCCACCCGGGGTCAGCACCAGACCCGGCACAGGTGCGAAGCTGGCGTGAGACCCATCCGGACTCGACGGTGAGCGAAGCGATCGATGCCGTCACCAAGCGTGAGCGCATCGACTCGGAGGCCCGTGGAGACAACAGCTCAGGGCGACCCGCCCGGCGCCGCTGACTCCGACCACGCTGACCGCCCACGCAGGACCGGCGACGGTTCCGTGCGCACAGCAGTCGGATCCCCGCGCGAGCACCACGACGACGCAGGATTCCACCACAGATGGGCAACTTTGCGTCCCCCGAACTTCCCTAGGCTCGAGACGATCCGGTAACGCGCACCACTCGTCCGCAGATCCGCGGCCGACCCCGATGACGGGAGGTTCGACATGTCCCAGTTCGCCCAGAAGATCTCGCAGGACGCCATCGTCGGAGAGCCCGAGGTCGTCGAGGACCACCTGTCCGTGCGTGAAGTCGCCGCCCACCCCGCCTGGCTCCGGCTCAAGCGTGCAGTCGTCGCCCTGCAGGCCCTGCAGACGCGGGACGGCTCCGTCCCCGAACCGTCCGACTACGCTGCTGCCGCCGGTCACGTCGCGGTGATCGTGCCGGCCGTCGCCGAGCTGGCGCCGCACTTCCCGCACGACGCCGCGTTCCTGCAGGTGCTGCAGCTCGACTTCGTACGCTGGCAGGAGCAGGGCTTCGGGGTCCCCGACTTCCTCGATTCCCTGACCGCGTTCCAGCCGCAGCAGCACCGCGTCGACGGACTCGGCCACCTGGTCGTGTTCCCGATGGTCACCCAGAACGGCAGCACCTCGCGGTTCGTCGAGGCGGTCCTGGTCGAGGTCATCTGGCCGGAGTTCATCGCCGAGCTCGAGGCCGGCGACCACGGCAACGCGTTGTTCGTCGCGCTGCGCTTCGTCGACTTCACCCCGGGCTACGACACGAACTCGGCGGTGCTGTTCCCCGAGACCGTATCGATGCGCTCGATCCCCGCCTTCACGTGGGGCGCGATCTTCCAGGACCGCGAGGCCGCCCGCTACCGCCGGGTCGTCCGTGCCGCCGCCGACGTCACCAAGCTCGAGCTGCCGGCCGAGGCCGCTGCGATGCTCGACGACCAGCAGTTGACCGAGCGGGTCTTCGTGATGTGGGACATCATCCACGACCGCTCGCACATGCGCGGGGACCTGCCCTTCGACCCGTTCATGATCAAGCAGCGGATGCCGTTCTTCCTCTACTCGCTCGAGGAGCTCCGCTGCGACCTGACCGCGTTCCGCGAGTCCGTGCGTCTGGAACGCGAGCTCTCCGCCGGACCCGACACGGGCCTCCAGGACGCGCAGCGCGCCATCCGCGACCACGCGCGCCTGGTGCAGTACGCGGTCGTCTTCGACCGCATCTTCCGCTTCGCGATCACCGGCAGTCGCGTCCGCAACTACGACGGACTCGGCGGCCAGCTGCTGTTCGCCTGGATGCACCAGCACGGCGTCCTGCACTGGACGGACACGCAGCTGACGATCGACTGGCCCGAGGTGCCGGACGTGATCATCGCCCTGAGCGACGATATCAACGAGCTCTACCGGCGCTCGATCGACCGGCCGAAGTCGGCGCACTGGCTCGCCGCGTACGAGATGCTGACCCGCACGCTCACGCCGCACCCGGCGTCGAAGTGGGCGCGTGGCCTGCCCGACGAGACGCTCGCCGGACCGCCGCGCGGCTACACCGACGCCGTGCTCGACGACGAGTTCCCGCTGTCGATGTTCTACGAGGCCCTCGACAAGAAGATGGCGACCGTCATCGCGTCCACGGCCGGCATCACCGGCACCACGGACGCCGAGCTCGTCGGCGAGGCCGCCGCGTGACCGACGGCTCGGTGGCCGGTCGCCTGGTGCTGATCGCCGGTGCGACCAGTGCCAGCGGCGCAGCCGTCGCGCGCGCACTCACCGCCGCCGGTGCGGCCGTCGTCGCGGTCGGCACCAGACCCGACGCCCTGGAGGCCCTGCGCGCGTCCGTCCCGGGCGTCACGACGCGCACGTGCGACCTGTCGGACCTCGGTGCGGTCACCGCGTTGGCCGACGACGTCCACGCGGGCGCCGGCCGCGTCGACGGGCTGGTCCACCTGGTCGGCGGGTGGCGCGGCGGCGGCAGCATCGTCGGCCAGTCCGACGCGGACTGGGACTTCTTCGACCGAGCCTTCCGGACCCTGCGGAACACGACCCGGGTCTTCCACGACGACCTGGTGGCGTCCTCGGCCGGACGGCTCGCGTTCGTGTCGTCCACCGCGGTCGACTCCCCCACCGCCGGCGCCGCGAACTACGCGGCGGCGAAGGCCGCGTCCGACGCCTGGGTCCGGGCCGTCGCGCAGGGGTTCCGGAAGGAGGCACCGGAGACCGCCGCGGCCGCCGTGTTCGTCGTCGGTGCACTGTCCGGCCTCGAGGAACGGCTCGGCGCCGAGGTCGTCCGGCTCTGGGACACCCCACCGGCCGACCTCAACGGTGCCCGCATCCCGCTCACGGCGCCTGATCCCTCGAACCTAGGATGAAGGCGTGACCCTCCGACTGCACGACCTGGACCTGCGGGGCTTCGCCTCGGACAACTACGCCGGCGTCCACCCCGAGATCCTCGCCGCCATCGCCGCGGCCAACGACGGCCACCAGATCGCCTACGGCGAGGACGTCTACACGGCACGTCTCAACGAGGTGATCCGCGAGCACTTCGGGTCGCAGGCCGAGGCGTTCCCGGTGTTCAACGGCACCGGCGCGAACGTCGTCGGGCTGCAGTCGATGCTGCCGAGGTGGGGAGCGGTCGTGTGCACCGCGACCGCGCACATCCACACCGACGAAGCCGGTGCGCCCGAGCGCGTCGCCGGCATCAAGCTCCTGCCGGTCGAGGCACCCGACGGCAAGCTGACGCCCGAGCTCATCGACCGCGAGGCCTGGGGCTGGGGCGACGAGCACCGCGCCCAGCCGCTCGTCGTGTCGATCACGCAGACCACCGAGCTCGGCACCGCCTACACGGTGGACGAGGTCCGGACGATCGCCGACCACGTCCACTCCCTCGGCATGAAGCTGCACATGGACGGCGCCCGCATCTCCAACGCCGCGGCGTCCCTCGGGGTGCCCCTGCGCGACTTCACCACCGACGCCGGTGTCGACGTACTGAGCTTCGGCGGGACGAAGAACGGCATGCTCTACGGCGAGGCGATCGTCGTGCTGAACCCCTCGGCGTCCGAGGGGTTGCACTACCTGCGCAAGATGAACATGCAGCTCTCGTCGAAGATGCGGTTCGTCTCCGCGCAGCTCATCGCCCTGCTCAGCGACGACCTGTACCTGCGCTCCGCCGGGCACGCCAACGCCATGGCCGCCCGACTGCGCGGTGCACTGGAGGCCGGTATCGCCGACGGCAGCATCCGGGGCGTCGGCTTCAGCCAGCAGACCCAGGCGAACGGCGTGTTCGCGACCCTGCCAGCCGGTGTGGCCGACCGGCTGCGGAAGCACTTCCGGTTCTACGACTGGGACGCCAGCCGCAACGAGGTGCGGTGGATGTGCGCGTACGACACCTCGGAGCAGGACATCGACGACTTCGTCGCGGCCCTGACGCGGGAGCTCGACGCCGCCTGAGCCGGCACCGTCCGGTCAGGCGCGCACCGGTCCGGCGCGCGCCGGGCCGGTACCGGCGGTCGGTTCACCCGAACGGGATGACCCGCACCACGATCGCCACCACGAGCATCGCCATCGCGACCACGGCGGCCCGCCACAGCACCTTCCGGTGGTGGTCGCCGAGGTTCACGTTGGCCAGCGACACCAGCAGCAGGATCGCGGGGACGAGCGGGCTCTGCATGTGCACCGGCTGCCCGACGACCGAGGCCCGCGCCATCTCGGCCGGCGTGATCCCGTACGCCGCGGCGCTCTCGGACAGCACCGGCAGGATCCCGAAGTAGAACGCGTCGTTGCTCATGAAGAACGTCAGCGGCATGCTCAGCACACCGGTGATGCCCGCCAGGTACGGGCCCATCGAGTCCGGGATCACCGCGACGAGCCAGTCGGCCATCGCCGCGACCATCCCGGTGCCGTCGAGCACCCCGATCAGCACCCCGGCGGCGAACACCATCGACACGACACCGACGATGCTCGGGGCGTGCGCCACGATCTGCGCGGTCTGCTGCTTGAGCTGCGGGAAGTTCACGAGCAGGGCGATCGCCGTGCCGATCATGAACACGAAGTGCAGCGGCAGCAGGCCCAGCACGAGCGCCACCATCACGGCGACGGTCAGCGCCAGGTTGAACCAGATCCGCTTCGGCCGCAGGGTCGGACGGTTCGGGTCGAGCATCGTCTCGGCCATGGTGCCGGTCCCCGTGCCGCCCTCGTCCCCCGAAGCCGCGCCGTCCACGCCCTCGCCGTCCGCACGTCGACCGTCGGCCTTCCCGCCGCGCAGTCCGAGCGCGACCGTGGGGCTCGTGAACATCCCGCCGCCGGTCCCACCGACCGCCGCGAGCACCCGTGAGCCGGCCCGAGCGTTCGCCCGTTCGGGCACCCGTGCGCCCCGCGAGGCCTCGGTGAACTCGATCAGCCCGAGGCGCTTCCGCTCCCGCAGGCCCATCGTCCACGCGAACGTGAAGCACAGCAGCAGCCCGACCACGAGCGACGGCACGAGGGGCACGAAGATGTCCGTCGGGTCGATCTTCAGCGCGGCGGCGGCACGGGCGGTGGGACCGCCCCACGGCACGATGTTGAGCGTGCCGTTCGTCAGACCCGCCACGCACGTCATCACGACCGGGCTCATGCCGAGCTTCAGGTAGATCGGCAGCATCGCCGCCGTGACCACGATGAACGTCGTCGAGCCGTCCCCGTCGAGCGACACCGCACCGGCCAGCAGAGCCGTCCCGAGCACGATCTTCGCCGGGTCGTTGCCGGTCACCCGCAGGATGAACCGGACGAGCGGGTCGAACAGGCCGACGTCGATCATCAGCCCGAAGTACATGATCGCGAACATCAGGAGCGCGGCCGTCGGTGCCAGCGTGCCGATCGCCTCGGTCACCATGTCGCCGAGTCCCAGACCCGCCCCCGCGAACAGTCCGAACACGGTCGGCACGATGATCAGCGCGAGCATGGGTGACATGCGCTTGGTCATGATCAGGACCATGAAGGTCAGGACCATCGCGTACCCGAGGATGACGAGCATCAGGACTCCTTCGTCCGTGTCTGGCAGTCCGGGCACGCTACGACCCGGCCTGGAGGCGCGGCGCGCTTCTGCACATTGGCGCACCATCGCGCGTTGACCGCTTTCTGCGCATTGTGCGCAGGCAGGTCGGCTCGCCCTCCGTACGCTGGGGTCGTGACCGACGACCGTTCACGGCGCCCCAGGCTCCGCTTCGCCACCGAGGTGCTCGTGCTGCAGCTCGCCGTGGTGGTCGCCGTCGTCGCCCTGACCAGTGCCGTGTTCGTCCGGATCGAGGTCACCCGGCTCGAGCGTGCTGCCGAGGGGACCGCACTCGCGATCGCACAGAGCGTCGCCGCGCAGTCCGACGTCCGGGCCGCGGTCACCCGGTTGAGCGTCGACGGCACCCACCTCGACCCCGCGGTCCTCGCCGACGGGCCCGTCCAACGGGCGGCACTCGCAGCCCAGCGCCGGACCGGGGCACTCTTCGTCGTGGTCACCGACGACCGGGGCATCCGGCTGGCCCACCCCGACACCGACCGGATCGGCGAGATGGTGAGCACCTCCCCCGACGCCGCACTCGCGGGCCGCGAGACCGTGTCCTGGGCGCGCGGCACGCTCGGTGAGTCGGCGCGGGCGAAGGTGCCCGTCTCCGCGCCCGTAGCCGGCGGGGCGGAGACGAGCCGGGCCTCCCGGCAGTCCGCCGTCGTCGGCGAGGTGAGCGTCGGGTTCAACCGGGCACGCGTCTACGACACCCTGGTCGAGGACAGCATGCCGGTGATCGGTGCCGGACTGGCGGCGGTCCTGCTCGCGGTGATCGCCTCGGTGCTGATCCGGCGGCGACTGGTGCGGCTGACGCTCGGGCTGCAGCCGGAGGAGCTCGTGACGCTCGTGCAGAACCAGCAGGCCGTGCTGGGCGGTGTCGGTGAAGGCGTCATCGCGATCGGGCCGTCGGGGGTCGTCACCGTCTGCAACCCCGAAGCCGTGCGACTGCTCGGGCTGGTGGACGCGGTCGGCCGTCCGGTGGCATCGCTCGACCTGCCCGCGCCGCTCGGGTCGATGCTCGGCACTTCGTCGTCGACTGCTGCTCACACCCCGGCGAGCGCCACGATCGTCGCCGGGCACCGGGTGCTGCTCGTCGACGTCCGCACGGTGTTCCGCGACGGACGCGACCTGGGCCGGGTCGCCGTCCTGCGCGACCGCACCGACGTCGAGGCCCTGACCCGACGGCTCGACGCCGTCGGCGCGATGAGCACGGCGCTCCGCGCGCAGCGCCACGAGTTCGCGAACCGGCTGCACGCGATCTCGGGGCTGCTCGACATCGGCGAGACCGCCCGAGCGCGCGCGTACCTGGCGGACGTGCAGGAGCGGGGGCCGCTGCGCTACCCGGTGCAGCATGCCGACCGGCTGACCGAGCCGTACCTGCAGGCGTTCCTCGGAGCGAAGGGCGTCGAAGCCGCCGAGCGGGGCGTGCTGCTGCGGATCGGGGCGGAGACGCTCGTGCAGGGGACGATCACCGAGCCGGGCGACGTGACGACCGTGCTCGGCAACCTGGTCGACAACGCGGTGTCGGCGGCCCTCATCGGGGACGAGCAGTCGAGGGACGGCGGATCCCCGTGGGTGGAGGTCGAGGTGCTCGACGACGGCACGACGCTGCACCTGTCGGTGATGGACTCCGGGCCGGGGGTGCCGGCCGATGCCGCGGACTCGCTGTTCGTGCGCGGGCCGGCGGCTGCTCCTGCGTCGGAGGACGTCTCGCAGGTGCACGGGCTCGGGATCGGGCTGCCGTTGTCGCGGGAGATCGCCCGGCGGCACGGCGGTGACGTGTGGCTCGCCTCCCCCGGCGGTGCCGACCACGGCGCGGTCTTCTGCGCCCGACTGGAAGGAGTGGTGTCGTGAGTTCCGTCTTCGCCGTGCTGGTGGTCGACGACGACTTCCACGTCGCCGACCTGCACCGGCGGCAGGTCGACGAGGTACCGGGGTTCCGGGCGCTCGAGCCCGTCGGGACCCTCGCGGCCGCCCGCTCCGCGCTGTCGAGCGGCACCGTGGACCTGGTGCTCGTCGACGTGTACCTGCCCGACGGCAGCGGGCTCGACCTGCTGCGGTCGATCGACACCGATGCCTTCGTGCTGAGCGCCGCCTCGGACTCCGGCACCGTGCGGCGGGCGATGCGGAGCGGGGCACTCGCCTACCTGATCAAGCCGTTCACGGCCGGGGTGCTGGCCGAGCGGCTGCAGGCGTACGCGCGGTCGCGGAACGTGCTCGACGAGCGGTCGACCCTCGACCAAGAGGCCGTCGAGCGTGCGTTCCGGATCCTGCACGCCGGCGACAGCGGTGGGGCGTCGCCGTCCCGGGCGGCCACCGCGGCGCTGGTGCTCGAGCAGCTCGTCACCGGTGAGGAACGTTCCGCCGCCGAGGTGGCTGCGGCGATCGGGGTGTCGCGGGCGACGGCGCAGCGGTACCTGGCGCAGCTGACGGCGGACGGGACCGTGGCGATGCAGTTGCGGTACGGGGCTGCGGGGCGGCCGGAGCACCGGTACGTGCGGCGGTGACGGGCACTGCTGCCCCTTGCGTATTTCACCGGATACCGGCAGGTTGGTCTGACGCGCTCCGATTCAGCCACACACGCGAGCGCGGTGACCGATCCAGAAGGAGATCACGTGATCGCGATCGAGATGGCAGCCGCCGTCCTGACCATCGTCTTCGTCGTCCTGCCGGCACGCGGCACCATCGGCCGGAACGGGCTCGTGGGCATCCGTACCCGGGCGACCATGCGCAGCGACGAGAGCTGGATCATCGGCCACCGAGCAGCGATCGTCCCGACGAGCATCGCTGGCGGCGCGACCGTGGCAGTGAGCCTGGTCTACATCGCACTCGGACGCGCCGACGACATCCCCGCGTTCGTCGCGTGCGCCGCGATCCTCGTCGGCGGAGCCTTCTGGGGCGTGGTGGCCGCAGGACGCGCGACCAGGTGACGGCGAACGCGGGGGCCCGGGCGTGGTTCAGCGCTGACGCCTTCGAGCTGCTCGAGACGGTCGGCCCGTACCTCCAGGTCGTGGCGGTGCCGCACACCCACGCTGAAGATTGGCCCTTCCGGCCGCCTCAGGAGGGGCGCGCGCCGCCCTAGCCCTGTCCCTGGTCCGTGAGGCGCCATCCGGACGCCGTCTTCGTGAAGCAGAAACTCCACGTGCGCGTCCCGTTCATCGACTCCGATTCCTCCGACGCTCGACTCGTCACCGTCGTGTCCACGCAGGACTCCGTCCTGTGGCCAGGGTTGAACGGCACCGATTCCGCCTTGTCCGCGACGGTGTACTTCCGCAGCGTCGGGTTCCGGCACCACGCCCACGTGCTGTCGAGCGTCAACGCCTTCGTCACGTCACACCGCTGCGCCTTCGCCGCAGCCAGGTACACCTTCGTCACCTCGACAGAGGTTGCGGACGACGGCGGCAGGCGGGGCGAACTGCACCCGGTCACCAGTGCGAGCCCCGACGCCAGCACGGCGGTCGCGAGGAGCGAGCGCTGCACGAGCAGGAGCCGTCCGTGCGGTCTGCTCAAGCGCACCAAGTCCACCCCTCACGGTGCCGCGGACGGTCCGCTGGTCTCGCCCAGCAAAGCGCACCACCGCGATCAGAGCCATGAGCACCCCCACAGCCAGGTCCGCCGCTGACGGACTGGAGGCGCGGGGCGGGGCCGCACCGGGCCTCCAGTCCGTCAGGTGGTCACGCGACGATCTGCACCTGCGTGGGCACGTCGGTGACGGTGAACGGGGCGGACGTGCCACGCACGTCGATGCGGTAGTCGCCACGGAAACCGCGGACCTGCACCCGACCGCGGTCGTCGGTGCGCAGCACCGTCGGGCCGAGCCACCACTCCTCCTTGACCAGGCGGCGGAGCGCGTCGTAGGACGGCTTCGGGCTGCCGTCGGCGCGGACGAGTCCGATCGGGGCGCCGAGCCAGGCGCCGGCGTCGGTGATGCCCCAGTAGGTGATCGCCTCGACGGAAGGGTGGCCGACCAGGCTCCGGTAGTGCCGTTCGAGGTCGTCGGCCTGGCGCGCCTCGCCCTCGGGCGTCGACGGCCACGAAGCGACCTGGTGGTCGTTGAGGTCGACGATGTGCGCGGGCATGAGGTCACCGGAGACGAGCGAGGTCTCGGTCAGGTGCAGCGGCAGGCCGTAGCGGGCGAACCGGTCGACCATCGCGAGCATCGTGTCCTCGCCCCAGTAGCCCTGGTGCATGTGGGTCTGCAGTCCGATGGCGTCGATCTGCACGCCGGCTTCGAGCACGCCCTCGATCAGGCACTCGTACGCACTCGACAGGTCGAAGTCGTTGAGCAGCAGGGTGGCGTGCGGATTGGCGGCGCGGGCCTCCTCGAAGGCCATCCGGATCATCGGGATGCGGCCCTTGGCCCGGGCGAGCGGGGTGATCGCGTTGTCGCCGTTGTCGAACACCGGCATGATGACGACCTCGTTGATGGCGTCCCAGGTGTCGATCGTGCCGGCGAAGGCGGAGACCTCGCGGCGGATGCGCTCGCGCTGGAGCCGCTCGACCTCGTCCAGCGGGAGCCCCAGCAGCCAATGGGGCTGCACGGTGTGCCAGACCAGCGGGTGCCCCTTGAGGGCGATGCCGCGGTCGCGGAACCACTGCGCCGTCGTCAGGAGCCTGACGGTGTCCGGGGCTCCGCGCTCGGGCTCGAAGCGGCCCCAGTAGAACGGGAGCGTCGCGGTGTTGAAGACGTCGGTGTAGAGGTCGGCGAGGTGCTCGGTGCCTGCTTCGTCCTGCGCTTCGGCGTTGGCCAGTTCGATGAAGTCGAAGCCGATGTTGCCGAAGGCGAAGGCATGGCGGGTCTGCTCGACGGTGATGTCGGCATCGGGGATGGGTGCGCCGGTGGCATCGACGACCGTCAGGGTCGCCTCGCCGAAGCGGTGCTCTGGTGCGTGCGTCATCGCGCGTCCTCCGACGTCGTCGTCCGGGATTTGTTGTGCGCGCAAACATAGCAGCGGAGGGGGTGGGCGTCACGCCGTAGATTGATGGGGTGAACTCGCAGAAGCACTGCGCTCGACGCACCTCACGGTGGACGCCGGTGCTCGTCTGCGTGTTCGGGGCCACGCTTGCGCGGGTCGCTGGCCAGATGCTCCTTGGCCAAGGATCAGACTTACCAGAGCCCGGACTTCTGATGCTGACCACAGGGGCGATGAGCAGGACTGACGGAATCCCGTGATCGATCCGGAGCGTGCAGACTCACCCTTCTTCCGGGCCCCCGACGGCCGCGTGTACGTCGACCGTGACGGCCCCGCCGCCGACACCGCGTCTCGGTGGCGCCGACTCCACGATCCCGCTGGCGTGCGCAGTCAGCACCGGCTCGCAACAGCGTCCGCCTTGGCGGTCTTCGCGATTGGGTACATGGCAGGCGGCGCGTTCGGCTTCGTGGTCGCGCCGCCGCTGCTGCCCGGAGACGAGCCAGTCGTTGCCCGACTCATCGGCGTGGTCCTCGGCGGAGGCGTCGTCGCCGTCCCCGCGATGCTCTTCGCCTTCTTCCGCAGCGCCACCCCCGACCGTCGAGTGATCCCGGTACCAGACGAGGTGCTGCAGCATGCGCCGCCGGCTGCGTCGAGTTCCGACATCTGGCGGTGGTCCGTAGCGGTCGCTGACGAGGCCGCGGAGCGCCGGACGATCGGGTACGAGACGAACGTCGAGCGCCCGACGGACGTCGCTCGTGCGGATCGCGCGACCGCTCGGTACGGCGAGGTGTACCGCGCGTACCTCACGGCTGCTGCCGAGCTCGGGTTGCGGCCGAGGGAGCCTGCCATCGACATACCGCCCACTTCTTCCGACTGACCACCCGGATAGCGTGACCCTCGCGCAGGACACGGTCACCTCGAAAATGCAGCCAGCCGGAGGATTGCGCACGAGCTGCGGTCGAGCGGAGATCCGTTGACGAGCCCCTTATCAGCTGGTCGAGCCGCTCCCGGTCATCTCTCCGTAATCGCCGTCGGCACATTGCGACTCAGCGTCGATGCTGTAGCCACCCACTGTGGAAGCGAGGAAAGCGCGGACCACCGCCGTCACCTCCGGGTCGGCCCTGCGGCGTCGCCTGTGGGTCAGGCGGACTGACCACCGTGACCGGAGAGAGCCCGGTCGAGCAGGTGGATGAGATCCTTCCGCTCCTTCGTGGACAACGCGGCGAGCAGTTCGTCCTGCACGGCATCCGCGAGCACCTGGATCTCGGCGAGCCTGACCCGACCAGCGGCCGTGATCGTGACGACGTTCCGCCGGCGGTCTGTCGGGTCGGGCTCCCGAGTCACGGCTTCGTCTCCTTCGAGCCGGACGACGATGCCGTTGACGTTGTTGCGGTCCAGGCCCAGCGCCCGACCGATCTCAGCCTGACTCAGCGCGCCGTTCTCGTCGAGCGCTGCCAGCACCGCGAAGTCGGACCGCGCTTCGAGGGGCATCCGGGCGCTGGTCAGGCGCGCACCGATCGTGGCGAGTCGCCCGGCCTGCCAGCTCACGAGCGTCCGGAGCGCCTGAGGTGGAGTGGGGTCGTCGGACATGCCCGAAGACTATCAGTTGGTGTAACCAACCAGTTGGGCTTATCGTTGGTCAAACCAACATTGGTCTCACCAAGGAGTCGAACATGTCCACAGATCCCGTCAACCCTGACCTCTCAGGTCGTCGCGTCCTCGTGCCGGGCGGCACGGGCGGTGTCGGGGAGGGCATCGTCCGCGCCTACCTCGACGCTGGTGCCGACGTCGTCGTCCCCACCCGTTCCGATGCGCGCGGCACAGAACTCCGCGCCGCGCTCGGCGCGATCGGCACCTCCCAGCTGCTGCACCTGCCGACGCACGACTACACGTCCTTCGCCGGGGCGGAAGCACTCGGTGCCGAGATGACCGAACGGCTCGGAGGCATCGACGACGTGGTCGTCCCCGTTGGCGGATGGTGGCAGGGCGGGCCCCTGACCACCATCGACGAGGACGACTGGGCGGGAGCGTTCACCGGGCTCGCAACGGCGCACATGGCACTGGCGCGGGCGATCGTCCCGCGGCTCAGTGGCGTCGGCGCGTACACGGTGGTCGTCGGGCAGTCCGCGGAGTTCCCGGTTCCGGGCAGCGGCCTGGTGAGCATGGAGCAGGCCGCGGTGCTCATGATGCAGCGGGTCCTCGCGGCGGAGTCGCCGGACGAGCGTGTCCACGCGCTCGTGCTCGGGCCGGTGCGGACCCGGTTCGTCGACGGCGAGCCGGAGTGGGTCCCGGCGTCCGAGGTCGGTGCCGCCGCCGTCGCATTGTCCCTGGCGACGGGCATCGGCAGCCGCTCCGTCTCACTCGCGTCGTCGACGGAAGCCCGAACGGCGACGGAGGCGTTCCGGGCCGCGGCCTGACCACTGTCCGAGTGCCGCTGTTGCACAGAAGGAGCAGGCGGACCGTCCGACCCGACGGCCCGCCTGCTCCGGTCTCGCTAGGCGACGACGACCACCCGGACGTCCCACGGCCCGAGCTCGAGCACGGCATCCGCGTCGAGTGCCGTGCCCTCGAACAGGTCCTCCACGGCGACCGGCACCGCGTACGTGCTCGGTCCCCACGACCAGTTGTGGATGACGTGCACCGTCTCGCCACGACCGTTGACCGAGCTCGCGACCGACTGCGTGTCGGCCTGCGGCTGCCAGCTCGGCGACCCGCTGCCCTGCGCGACCGCCCACTCCGTGATCGCCGCGGCGAGCGCCGGATCCGGGACGGTCCCGACGTAGGTGACCCGACCGGCTCCGTGCGACCGGGTGGTCACCGCCGCGAACCGACCGTGGTGCGGGTGGTCGTACCCGACGAGCACGTCGGCGTCGTCGACGAGCAGGCCGTCCGCCCACCGGGTGGCCGTCGCCCCGGCCGGCACGGTGAACCCGTGCTCAGCGGCAGCGGCTCCGGCGGACACCGGGATGCGTCGGCCGAGGTTGCTGAACTCGTCGTAGTGCACGCCCGCGGGCACGTCGAGGAACGCGGGCTTCCGTTCGAGCCGCGCACGGGCTTCTTCGTCCTCGTACCCGGTGCGGATGCCGACGACCAGGTGGCCACCTGCCTCGGCGTAGGCGGCGAGCCACTGCAGCTGGGCGTCGGTCGCGATGGTGAACGCGGCAGCGACGAGCACCGGACGCTCCGCGGCGACGGACGCCGGCTCACGGTCGAAGACCTGCGACGGGTGCACGGTGTTCGCCTGCAGACCCGCATCGAAGACGCCTCGGGCGTAGGCGTCGTAGATCGTCTGCCACGAACGCCGGTCGGGCTCCATGCCGTCGCCGAGCGCCGGGTGCTCGTTCAGCGCCCACTTCGACTCGTTCGAGAACAGCAGGGCGACGTCGGCGTGCGGGCGGAGGCCGGCGACCCGGTCCCCGGCGTGCGCGAACTCCGCTCCGATCCGGGCGATCTCCTCGTAGGTGCGACCGGGCTGCTGCGAGTGCGGCAGGACGCCACCCCAGTACGTCTCGACGCCGTAGTGCAGCGTGTGCCAGTGCCAGTACTCGATCATCGACGCGCCTCGGGACACGAGCGCCCAGGCGGCCTGGCGCCACTGCCCTTCGTAGGCCGGTTCGTTCATCCACGAGAACCCGATGGCCTGCGCGTTGGTCTCGGTGACCAGGAACGGTGCCTGCTTCGACCCGTACATGCGGTCGCCTGAGGCGAAGATCGACCAGGCACCGGACGAGGTCCAGAACTGTGCGGGTTCCTCGGCACTCGGCAGCTCGAGGGCGTCCTGCATCCGGTAGTACGGGTTGCCGGCGGTGACGTCGAGCGTCCGGGTGAGCACCTCGTCCTCGACGGTCGGCCGCTCGTAGGCGATGCACGTGGTCACGAACTGGTCCGGACGCGAGTACTCCCGCACGACCGATGCCTGCCAGGCGATGAAGTCCGTCGTGATCGAGGCCTGGAACCGGCGCCAGGCAAGGTCGTACTGCGGCTGCGCGTTGCCGTCCGGCGTCCACAGGTCCGCCCAGGTGGACAGCCGGTGGGACCAGTAGGTCAGGCCCCACTCCTCGTTCAGCCGCTCGACGCTGCCGTAGGTGTGGCGCAGGTGGTCGACGAAGCGTTGGAACACCTCGGGGTTCGCGATGAGCTCGTTGCCCGGTTCGTTGTCGACCTGGTAGCCGATCACGGCGGGGTGCTCGGCGTAGCGGGCGACGATCTTCCGGATGACCCGCTCGGCGTGGAACAGGAACGCCGGGTGGGCGTAGTCGATCTCCTGCCGGGCACCCCAGCCCATCGCCTCGCCGTCGGTGCGGCGGCGGACGTTGATCTCCGGCACGATGCGGGCGAGCCACATCGGCACGGCGTACGTGGGTGTGCCGAGGATCACCCGGATTCCGTGTTCGTGGGCGGCGTCGAGCACCGGTGCGAGCCACTCCAGGTCGAAGCGGCCGTTCTCCGGCTCCCAGGTGCTCCAGACGGACTCACCGACGCGGATGACCGAGAAGCCGGCCTCCTGCATCAGGCGCATGTCCTCGTCGAGCCGAGGGGTCGGCTGGTACTCGTGGTAGTAGGCGGCGCCGAAGAGGACGCGGTCGTGCTGCATGGTGCTGGGTGCTCCGTTCGAGAAGGATCGGTGGTGGGTGCGGGTGTCGGTCATCCCTTGACCGCCCCCGCGGTCAGCCCGTCGAGCAGCTGCTTGCGGAGGAGCAGGAACACGAGGATCGTCGGCACGCTCGCCAGCACGGCCCCGGCGAGCACCAGGTCGTACGACCGGTTCTCCGACGCGAAGATCGCGTTGAGGCCGAGGGGCAACGTGTACTGGCTCGAGTCGGACAGCAGGACCAACGGCCACTGGAACGAGTTGTAGCTCTGCAGGAAGCTCCACACCGCCAGGGCGCCGAGCGACGGTCGGAGCAGCGGGAGCACGACCCGGCGGAACGTGCCGAACTCGGAGTTGCCGTCGATGCGGGCCGCCTCGATGAGTTCGTCGGGGATCGCCTGCACGATGAACTGCTGCATCATGAAGATGCCGAACGCCGGCGCCACCCACGGCACGACGAGCGAGAACCAGGGGTTCGTCAGCCCGGACTTCACCACCAGGATGAAGAGCGGCACGAGGATCACCGCGAACGGCACCGAGAGCGACGAGAACATCACGGCGAACAGGATCCGCTTCCCCCGGAACCGGAACTTCGCGAAGCCGTACCCGGCCATCGCGCAGACGAACACGGACACGACGGTCGCGATCAGGGCGGTGCCCACACTGATGCCGAACCAGGCCCAGAACGGCTGGGTGGCGAGCAGGTTCGTGTAGTTCTCCCCCGTCGCCGGGCTCGGGATGAGCGTGGGCGGTGTCGCGAAGATGTCGCCACGCTGCTTGAACGAGCCGGACAGCGCCCAGAGCAGCGGGAAGACGAAGACCAGCAGCAGTGCCACGAGTGTGGCGTAGAGCAGGCCGCGGCGAGCGATCCAGCCCCTGGTGCGGGGCGGGCCGGACCGGGGCGCCCGGCTTCCGGCGGTCGTGACGGCCCGGGTGTCCGGGCGGTCGGTGGTGGCGGTCATGCGTCCCTCCCGATGGCGAGTGCGCGGTTGAGGATCTGGCTGACGCCGAACACGACGACGAACAGCACGACACCGGCGGCTGCCGCGTACCCGAACTGCTGCCGTTCGAAGGCGGCGCGGTAGATGAACATGGCGACGGAGAGCGTGGCTTCGCCCGGACCGCCCTTGGTGAGCAGGTAGGGCTCGTCGAACAGCTGCGCGGCACTGATGAAGCTCGTCACCACGACGAACGCCGTGACCGGTCGGATCGCCGGGAGCGTCACGTTGGTGAACTTCCGGAAGGTTCCTGCCCCGTCGAGCGACGCGGCCTCGTACTGCTCGGGCGACACGTTCTGCAGTGCTGCCAGGAAGAAGATCGTCAGGTACCCGACCGTGCGCCACAGGAGCACGAAGCCGATGGCGACCTTCGCGAGGGTCGGGTCGCCGAGCCAGTCGGTGTTCGGCAGTCCGAACAGCGCCTTGAGCGTGGCGTTGAGCAGTCCGTAGTTCGTGTCGAACACCAGGCTGTAGATGAGCGCGATGACGATCGGCGACAGCACCATCGGGATGAAGAACGTCACCCGGAACAGGTCTCGGGCGCGGAGTCCCTTGGCGTTGAGCGCCTGCGCGACCAAGAGCGAGCACGGCCCGATGACGAACACGGCGATGAGTGTGTAGATCAGCGAGTTGACCAGGGCGGTGCCGAAGCTGGTGTCCCGGAACAGGTTCGCGTAGTTGGACAGGCCGATCCAGTTCGGCGTGCCGAGGCCGACCCACTCGGTGAGTGACAGGTACACGGCGGCGAGCACCGGCACGATCATGAACAGGCCGTACAGCACGTAGAACGGCGCGATGAAGAGGTACGGCGCGCTGCCACCGTTCGTGTTCAGGCGGCGGCGACGGCGACGGCGATCGGGTGGATCGGTGGTGGTCGTGGTGGCGGACACCGGGATGCCGGTGGCGGTTGATGTGGACAACGTCGTCCTCCTCAGGCGCGGGTCTGGCCGCGGAAGTCGGCCGCAGCGGCGTCGAGCGCCTGCTTCGGGGAGATCTGGCCCTTGTAGGCCTTGATGAGGTAACCGCTCAGGACGGTCTGCAGGATCGAGGCATCGGCGCTCTGGTGCTGCGAGGGCACGTCGTCGACGACCGACTTGTAGACGCCGAACAGCTGCTGCCCGCCGAAGTACGGGTCGCTCAGCGCCGCGAGCCGCGGGTCGTCGTAGACCGAGCGGAGCGTCGGCAGGTAACCGAGGTCCTGATAGCGCTTCACTTGCTGGTCCGGGTCGAGGTACGCGGCGAGCACCAGGTCGATCCCGGCCTTCGTGAGCGGCTTGTCGCGGAGCACCGAGAACCCGGTACCGCCGCCGACGCTCGTCGTGCTGCCACCACCCGCGAACCGGGGCAGGTTCCGCACCTTCCACTTGCCCTTCTGCTCGGGCACGTTCGGCTTGATGCCGTAGCTGGCGTACCAGGAGGGCATGTCGACGGCCAGGATCGTGCCCCCCTTCAGCCCGGACTGCAGGCTCGGTCCGTACATGTCGGCGACCGTCGCGATGGCACCGGACTGCACACCGTCGACCAGGAACTGCAGGGTGCGTTCGGCCTCCGGCGTCTGGATGTCGATGCCGCCGTCCTCGTCGTACAGGTCGCCGCCCCGCTGGAGCAGCAGGATCTGGTAGCTCTGCAGCGTGCCGCCCGGATCGGTGACCGCCACGGCGTGCAGCGAGACACCCTTGCTCTTGTTGAGCTTCGCGCCGACGTCCATGTACTCCTCCCACGTCGTCAGGTCGTCGGGGATGCCGAGGGCCTCGAACTGGTCGGCTCGGTGGTAGTAGACGCACAACGGGGTGTCCGAATCGAGCGCATAGAGGTGCCCGTCCTTCGAGAACGGCGTGAGTCGTGCAGCGATCAGGTCGTCCTTGCGCGACGCCACCGACGGCGAGAGGTCGCTCAGCAGTTCGGCAGCGATGTCCCCGCGGAGCATCCGGCAGAACGCCCCGATCTCGAGCCCGGCGACGTCCGGCGTCCCCGTGCCGGCGACGGCCTGCGCGATGAGCTTGGTCGGGATGTCCGCCGCCGCGATCGTGGTGATGTCGAGCGCGAAGTCGAAGTCCGACTTCCGGTCGGCGACCGGCAACGCCTCGGTGAAGAACTTCTCGTAGCCGGGGTCGTGGGTCCAGAAGGACAGGTCGGCGCGTCCGGAACGGACGGCGGCCGTCGACTGCGGGGAGCAGCCGGCGAGCAGCGCGCCGAGGGCGATGCTGCCGCCAGCGGCGGCGCCCCACCGGAGCAGGTCGCGTCGGCTCGGCCCACGGCCTGGAGGCACGGGTGGCGCAGGTGGGGAAAGTCGCCTGGGTACTGGGGTCACGGAGGTCTCCTGACGTCGTCGTCGAGGTGCGTGCGGAAGTGGCAGTGAGCGCGCGTGAGCGCTCACTCACGGGACGGACGCGGGCCGCGCCTCCCGTCCGGGGGTTCAGTCGGCGGGGCGGAGGTGACGCCGCTCAGCGGACGGCGGCGCGCTGGTGGCGCGCGTGATCAGCTGGCCGGGCAGCATCCGGTGGCGCTCGGCGGGCGGGTGGCCGTCGAGGGTGCGGAAGAGGCGGTGCATCGCGAGGCGGGTGGCCTCGTCGAAGTCCTGACGGATGGTCGTGAGCGGCGTCGGCAGGTACGCCGAGATCGGCATGTCGTCGAAGCCGACGACGCTGACGTCACCCGGCACGGACAACCCGTGCTGCTGGATGGCGGACATCGCGCCGATCGCCATCTGGTCGTTCGCGACGAAGACCGCCGTCAGGTCCGGACGGCCGAGCAACGAGCGCATGGCCTCGTAGCCGCTCTGCGGCGACCAGTCCCCCTCGACCGGCGCGTGCTCGGCGACGCCGGCGTCCTGCAGCGCCGCCCGCCACCCCGCCAGCCGGCGCGAACTCGAGGTCCAGTCCGCCGGACCCGCGATGTGCCACACGGTCTCGTGCCCGAGGGCCAGCAGGTGATCGGTGGCCGCGAACGCAGCGCCGCTCTCGTCCAGACCGACCGCCAGGGTGTTCTCTCGGTCGGCGACGTCCGGCGGCCCGAGCGTCAGCACCGTCACGCCCTGGGGCAGGCGGAGCTGGTCCATCTGGTTCTCAACCGGCTCGGAGAAGACGATCGCCTCGACGTCCTGGCCGACGAGCGAGTCGACCGCCGGCTGGAGCTCGGATGCGGTCGCGGCGACGGTCCGGACGATGGCCAGGCTGTACCCGTTCGTGCGGCACGCCTGCTCGACGCCGGTGAGCATGGCGGTCGGGCCGTACAGGTTCGTGCCGATGGTGATGAGACCGATCCGGCGGGAGCGCTGCGACTTGAGGGAGCGGGCGGCTGCGTTCGGGCGGAAGCCCAGTTCGTCGATCGCCTTGAGGACCCGGGCGCGGACCGCCTCGGTGACGTGCGGTTCGTCGTTCACCACGCGGGAGACGGTCTTCTGGGAGACGCCGGCCAGGGTCGCGACGTCGGTCATGGAGGCCGGACGGAGGCGATGAACCGATGCGTTGCCGCTCATCGTCAGCTCCTTCGCTGCTCCGTGGGACCGGCCAAGACCGGATGTGGGAGCAAGACAACCACGGGATTGTCTACGTAGTCAAGAGCGATTCCGCGGTGGTCATCGCAGCTGCAAGGTTGTGGTTCGTATTGATGTGCAGCATTCTGGATCGGTCGGCCGTGCCGAGGCGCGAACCGAGAGGAAGAACATGAAGAAGATCCGGGTCGCATGCCACGCGGGCGGAGACAGGCGGTGAGGGCGTCAGGCACCCGACCCTCCGCTCGCAGAGCTGCCACCGCCGCCTTGATGGTCACCACCACCGGCGCCTCGCTGCTGGCGGTCGACAACCTGCTCGGCTTCATCGGAACGCATCTGATCGCAGCAGGGCCAGTGTTGATGGTCGCTGCGATCTCGGTGTCAGCAGGAGTCGTCGCCGCTGCCGGTGCTGCGCTCGCTCACGAAGCCGCGCACCTCGTCTTCGCGGCCGCCACTGTCGTCTTCGTGGGCGCTCTGTCGCCGGCGACCAGCAGCCAGCTGTGGCTCCCCATCGCGGTCATCCTGCAGGCGCTCGTCCCGTTGGCCTTCGCAGCCGCCGGGCTGCTGGCCCTTCGCGGTTCGCGGAACTCCACCGCGGTGCGGGTCCTCGCGGTGATGCTCGTGGGGTTCGCCGCCGCTTGGATCGTCACCGCGTTCATCCCGGTGGCGCTCGTGGCATTCCTCCTCGCACAGGCCGGCACGCTGGTCGTCGGGGCTGTCCTCAGCCTGCAGCCGATTCTTCGCCGAGGTCGGAGTCTTGCGCGTGCGCTGTGGTCGAGCGCGGAGGTCCGCTGAGGAGTCCCGCTGCACGCCGCTGGGCGGTGTGCGTTCGACGCAGGGCGGATACGATCGTGCGCGCATCCTGATCCAGCGAGGGCAACGGGTGTTCGAGGGGGAGGACATCGTGGTGCGTCAGCAGGGGCACGTGGGTCCCGGATCGTCTGCCAGACGCACGCTCGCGGTGGGTCTGGCGATCGCCGTGTCGGCGGCAGCTCTGGTCGGCATCCGTGCAACGGCAGGATCAGCGGACACCGCAGCCTCGACGGTGACGGTCACGAAGGTCACCGCGTCCACCACCGGCACCGCCGTGCGCACCACCCTGAAGGTCAAGAACACCGCCTCGGTGCGGAAGCCGGCTTCCTCCGCGTGGCTGTACCTGTCCGCCGGCACGAAGAAGTACACGCTCGGCCGGGTCGCGGTGAAGGCACTCGCCGCTGGTTCGAGCACCTCGGTCACCGCAGTCCGCGGGACGCCCTCCCGTGCCACGGCCGGCAAGTACTCGGTCCTCGCCTGCGCCGGTGCGTACTCGGCGAAGCAGTGCCGCACGTCGACCGCGACCGTCACCACCAAGCCGACGAAGCGCGCGCGTCCGGAGACTGGCGTGATGCTCGACGTCGCTCGCGCCTACTACCCCGTGGCGTTGCTCAAGCGGTACATCGACCTCCTCGCCGACGACGGCGGCCGCTTCCTGCACCTGCACCTCACCGATGACCAGAACGTCGGGATCGAGAGCACGGTGCTCGGCCAGACCCTCGCCAACGCTGATCTCGACCACGGCGTGTACACGAGCCGCGTGACCCATCGCCCGTTCCTGAGCGCCGCGCAGGCACGCTCGATCGCCGCCTACGGGGCGAAGCGAGGCGTCGCGATCGTGCCGGAGATCGACACCCCCGGACACATGGCCGCCGCCTTCGCCCTGCTCGAGGCGGAACACGGCACGAAGTGGGTCGACCGCATCCGTTCGGGCGAGAACGAACTCGACACGTCGGCGCCCGAGAGTCTCGCGTTGGCGAAGAAGCTGTACGCAGAGGTGCAGCGGACCTTCCCCTCCAGCCGAACCGTGCACATCGGCGGCGACGAATGGGGCGACGACGTCACCGCCGCTCAACGCGTCGCCTGGATGAACGCGATGGCGGCCACGGTCGGCAACCGCGAGGTCTGGGCCTGGAACGACGGGATCGATCGAGTCGCGGTCGGGCGACTGGACCCGCGCATCCACGTCACGTACTGGAGCTTCGACGGCGACACCGAGGACGCAGCCGAGCGGCGCGAACGCCGAGCGCGGCGGGCGAGTGCGGTCGACCTGCAGAAGGCCGGCATCGACCTGCTCAACTACAACTCGTACTACCTCTACGAGGTGCCGACGGACCTCGACCCGGCCGACAGCGAGTACACGGTCGCCGACCTCCGCGAGAACTGGTCACTCCGGGCGTGGGACGGCGACTCCGGGTCGCTGCTCGCGGCTCCGATGTCGGGCGCCGCCGTCGCGATCTGGGGTGAAGACCTCGAGGACCCGCCATCTGACGCGCTCCTGCGGTGGAGCGCGCCGCACGTGACGGCGATGATCGAGACCGCAGCCTCCTGACGGACGCGTGTCGTGCCTCCAGGCCGATCGCCGGAGCCGCGGACCCGCCGCCTGCCTACCCGAGCGGCTCGACGCCGTAGCTGGTGACCACCGCACGCAACTCGTCCAGGTACGCCTGCGCCTGCACGGTGAGGGGAACCGACGCGTGCGCGATCCAGCCGATCTCGATGCGCTCGTCGACGTCGAGGGGGATGGCGACGATCTCGGGATCGAGGTCGTCGCTGATGAGCCCGGTCGAGATCGTGTACCCGCCGAGGCCGATCATGAGGTTGAAGATCGTCGCCCGGTCCGAGACACGGATCTCCCGCTTGCTCGACATCGTCGACAGGATCTCCTCGGCCAGGTAGAAGGAGTTGTTCGCACCCTGGTCGAACGTGAGCCGCGGCAGGTCCGCGAGGTCCTCGAGGGTCGCACGCTCCCGCGACGCGAGCGGGTTCCGCTTGGCCACGAAGATGTGGGGCTGTGCGACGAACAGCGGTGTGAACACGACGCCGGCGTCCCGCAGCAGCTTGCCGAGCACCTGCTTGTTGAAGTCGTTGCGGTAGAGGATGCCCACCTCGCTGCGCAGCGTGCGGACGTCTTCGATGATGTCCCAGGTGCGCGTCTCGCGCAGCGAGAACTCGTACTCGTCCGCAGCTGCTGCTTCGACCATCCGGACGAAGGCCTCCACCGCGAACGAGTAGTGCTGGGCTGACACCCCGAGCAGCCGACGCGACCGCTGGCCGCCGACGTAGCGCTGCTCGAGCAGGGAGACCTGCTCGACGACCTGCCGGGCGTACCCGAGGAACTCGACGCCGTCGACGGTGAGGACGACCCCTCGGGCCGATCGGGTGAACAGCGGGCGCCCGATCCGCGTCTCCAGGTCCTTCATCGCCGCGGACATCGTCGGCTGCGACACGTAGAGCAGGTCGGCCGCTGCGCTGATCGAGCCCTCTGTCGCGACCTCGATGAAGTACCGGAGCTGTTGCAGGGTGATGTCGTTCGAGACACGTGCCATAGGCCGAGGCTATACCGGTGCATAGCGTCTCGGTATTACCTGATGGCCTGGGAATCCCGCCATGATCGAGGCACCCCTTCCCCAGCGCCCGCGGGCGCTCGACGAACAGATTGCCGACCATGGCGAACGACCTCACCTTCCGCATCACCCGGACCCGGTTCGACGAGGACTACTCCCCCGCCGACAGCTCCCGGCTGACCACGAACTTCGCCAACCTGGCGCGCGGCGAGCACCGTCAGCAGAACCTCCGCGCTGCGCTGGCGATGATCGACGGGCGAGCGAACGAGCTGGCCGCGGCGCACGACCGCTACCGTCTGCAGCTCGACATCGTCTCGGTGGCGCTGGAGTTCTCCGACGGCGGTTCCGACGCGGAGTTCCCGTTGCTCGAGATGCTCGACGTCACGATCGTCGACGAGCACAACGGCGAGCGCCACCGCGGGATCCTCGGCAACAACTTCTCGTCGTACCTGCGCGACTACGACTTCTCGGTGCTGCTGCCGTCGTCGCCGTCGCTGCCGTCCGACTTCGGCCAACTGCACGGGGCGCTCTTCCAGCGCTTCCTGGAGTCCTCCGCGTTCCACTCGAACTTCAGTGCCGAGCCCGTCGTGTGCATCAGTGTCTCGACGAGCCAGACCTACCGCCGCTCCGGGTACGTCCACCCGGTCCTGGGCGCCGAGTACGAGCACGAGCACTCCTCGCTCACCGACGACTACTTCGGCCGGATGGGCATGCGGGTCCGGTACTTCCAGCCCGCCGGGGCGGCTGCCCCGCTCGCGTTCTACACGCGCGGCGACCTGACCGGCGACTACACGGACCTCCAGCTCATCGGCACGATCGCCACCATGGAGACGTTCCAGAAGATCTACCGCCCGGAGGTCTACGCCGCGAACACCCCGTCCGGCAGCACCTACCGCCCCACCCTCGACCACACCGACTTCACGCCCACCCCGGTGACGTACGACCGCGAGGAGCGCAGCCGCCTCGGGATCACGCAGGGCCGGTGGACCGAGGAGCACCTGGTGCGGCCGCACCACGCACTCCTCGCCCGGTGGGCTGACCCCGCCCTCGCGCGCTGACCCCCTCTGCCCTTCGACTGACTGGACCGTCACACCCATGCGTTCTCTCCTCCCCACCTCGATCGTCGGCAGCCTGCCGAAACCGTCCTGGCTCGCCGAGCCCGAACGGCTCTGGTCCCCCTGGGAGCTGCAGGGAGCAGCACTGACCGAGGGCAAGCAGGACGCCCTCCGATCCGCCGTGCACGAGCAGGAGCGCCGCGGCATCGACATCGTCAGCGACGGCGAGCAGACCCGCCAGCACTTCGTCACGACGTTCATCGAACACCTGGACGGCGTCGACCTGGAGCGCAAGGAGACCGTCCGCATCCGCGACCGCTACGACGCAGCCGTCCCGACTGTCGTCGGCGCCGTCAGCCGCCGGGCGCCCGTGTTCGTGGACGACGCCCGCTTCCTGCGCGCGCAGACGGACCGGCCGATCAAGTGGGCGCTCCCCGGCCCGATGACGATGATCGACACCCTCTCCGACCAGCACTACAAGAGCCGCGAGAAGCTGGCGTGGGAGTTTGCCACGATCCTCAACCAAGAGGCACGCGAACTGCAGGACGCCGGCGTCGACATCATCCAGTTCGACGAGCCCGCCTTCACCGTCTTCCACGACGAGGTGCAGGACTGGGGCGTGGCCGCGCTCGAGCGTGCAGCCGAGGGCCTGCGCGCCGAGACCGCCGTGCACATCTGTTACGGCTACGGCATCGAAGCGAACAACAAGTGGAAGGAGACGCTCGGGGCGGAGTGGCGGCAGTACGAGCAGTCCTTCCCGCTCCTGCAGCAGTCGTCGATCGACATCGTGTCGCTCGAGTGCATCCACTCGCACGTTCCCCTCGAGCTCGTCGAGCTGATCCGCGGCAAGAAGGTCATGCTCGGAGCGATCGACGTCGCGACCGAGACCGTGGAGACCCCGGAAGAGGTCGCGGAGGTCCTGCGTCGGGCGCTCGAGTTCGTCGATGCCGACAAGCTCATCCCGAGTTCCAACTGCGGGATGGCGCCCCTGGCGCGTGGTGCCGCGCTGGACAAGCTCGGCGCGCTGTCCGCTGGTGCGGACATCGTGCGGGCTGAGCTCGTCGGCACGGCGGTCCCGTCGGCGCGCTGACCGCTGCGAGACACCACGGCGGCTCTCTTCCGGAAGGAGGAGAGCCGCCGTTCGTGTTGCGTCCGCTGCGTGCGCGGGCTTTCGGTCCGGCCTGGAGGCGCGGCTGCGCTCCGACTGGCAGGTCACGCCGGCAGTGGCGTCACCTTCCACCGCCCCTCGCGGGGGAAAGCAACCAGTACGGGACAAACGCCCACACGGGCGCCGCCGCGAGAAGCCACCAAGCCGTCGGACTCAACGTCGAAGACGCCAATCCCACGATGATCAGCCAGCTCATCGCGAGAGCCGCAACGAACCCTGCGGTGACCGCACACGAGATGCGACCTCTGCGCCGGTCTCGAGCAAAAGCGGAGCCGACCGCCCCCACGAGGAACAGCGACTGTACCGCCGCGAGCAGGATCGCGGTTCCCAACGGAGTTCCGTACCCGCTCGGGCTGCCATCCGGGCCGAACGTCGTCGCGATCCGGTCGGGCAACCGATCCCACCAGACGCTGGTGACCGCGACCTCGACGACGACCGGGAACGCAGCAGCGACGGCTGCGAACACGGCACGCGGATTCATGCTGCGCACAGGGTGCTGATCCGACCGAAAGTTCCCCTCACCGCTGGCCAACGTCGTCACTTCTGGGCTCGATCGACCGTTCGCGGTGCCGAGCTACGAACCACGTTGCCGGCCCGATGATCGGAGCGAACAGGACGACGAGAGTCCATCCAAGCAAACGACGGCCAGAGGTCGACCGAGCTCGGATCAGCGAGATGAACGCTGCGAGTGCGAGGAACAGCGCGAGGAGGGATACGGCCATCAGCACACCGTCGAGCACTGTTGGAACAAGTGGATTCATCATCTGCCCCGCCGCCCAAGACGCCATTCCGCTCACTCCCAGCGGTTGTAGGTGATCGCGCCGTTGCCCTTGGCGCTGAGGCGCTGGATCGAGGAGTAGGTGCTCCACGCAACCGTGCCCCATGGAGTCGGCACACCACGCTTCACGACGACCTTGCACTTCGCAGTGGCCTGTCCGCCGCTGATGTAACCGCTGCTCTTGGAGGTCCTCACTTCAGTGAACGGCTGGACGTTCCTGACGACGGTGCACGAGTACCCGAGCATCTTCCTCGCTGTAGTACCGCTGTACTGGTACGACATCGACACCTTCGTCTCGGTGAGCCGGATTCCGGCGAAGGCGAACCACTGCTTCCCCCACGACGACCGGGATGCGGCCCTGGTCCCCACCCCGACGCCGTTTCCTGCCTGTCCAGCGCCCGACGGTTCCGTTTCTCCCCATTCAAAGTTCCCGTTCGTCCGAACAGTCTCCGGCCCGAGCACCCTCTCATCGGCGGCTGCGGTGGCCGCGGACGCAATGCTCGGATCCAAGAAGTACGAAGCGAGCTCATGGCGCTGATCAGCGCTGAGGCGGTCGAAGGCCGTGATGTCGGACGGGGTTCCGGAAGCGACGAGGTCAGCGCGGACAGCAGACAACACCTCGGACGGCGTTCGCGGTTCAACAGCGTTGCTGTCGGCGGGCGGCGTGACCGTGGCGTTTGCCGGAACGGCGACGATGACGGAACCAGCGACGACGGCGCACGCTGCGCCGATCGAGACGACACGTCCGTAGGTTGACTGCTTCATGAAAATTCCCCTCGCTCTCCGGCCTCAACGCCGGCTTTCGCGTCGGCGGCGTTGCCGACAACGAGCAGTCAACTCAGTGATACATCAGATCTGCAACTTCAGAGATGTTCCGGGCGTGTCGTTGACGCGCGGAGGGCGATCGGCCGATCGAGTGGCACGGCAACGCGGCCCCAGACTCCGAGGATCGGGTCCACAGCGCCAGCCTGCAGGACGGCGTCTGCGAAGCGTCAGACTCGAGGGCGTTGACTACGTTCATGATCACCAAGGGCGTCATCCACCAGGTCGAGAGTGCGACTGTCCGGGATCGCAACGGCGCATCAGTCGGCAAGGTCGTGCAGGTGTTCCCCTCCGACGAGGACGGCAGCGCGGCCTACGTCTGTGTCGCAACCGGACTGCTCGGGCGTCACCAGGCGCTCGTCCCCGCCGACGACGCCACGTTCGACGGCACGGACGTGCACGTCGGGTACACGAAGGACGCGATCAAGGGCGCGCCGTCCCTCGGAGCCGGACGCACCTTGTCCCCCGCCGAGGCGAACGCCGTCCGCGGACACTTCGGGCTGTCCCGCACCGGCGCTGCGACCGGCGACATGGGCGACCCACACGAGAACCTCGATCAGGCTGGGACAGGTCTTGCGGGTGCCGACGACACCGAGGGCGCAGGGACGACACCGCCGGCCTGAACGCCACTTGGGTGAACGGCGCCGAGACCACGGCTATCGCCCACACCAAGCAAGGCAGCGGCCAGTCCTCTGGCGAGCGCGTGTTCCCTCGATGATGCGCGCTCCTCTGAGCGTGGCCGACGCGGGTTTCTCGGAGGAGCGTGCCCGTCTTCGTCCGACGGCCTCCGCGGCCATCGCACACGCGCAGGACCGCGAAGGCGCTGCTGCGAACCCACACCTCGTCGCTGCGCGGTCACGTGTCATGGGAAGTCACCCTCCGACACACATCGACACAACCCTTCTCGCGGGCGTTCGGCGATGCCACAGTCTCGCGATGGCGCACATCTGGTCGGGCTGTCCGCCCACACCGGACGAATCGACACCACATGACGCCACACAACGCGACAGGTAGCAGCCCAGAGCACGAAGGAGTCCTCGTGACCATCAGCAACCAGACCGCCGACAGCACGATCGACGAGGGCGCCGACGACGAACTCCTCGCCCGTTTCCGTCCGATCTTCGACCGCATCGCTGCCGGCGCGTCCGAGCGCGAACGTGACCACCGCCTCCCGTTCGAGGAGATCCGCGAACTCGCCGCCGCAGGATTCGGCGCCGTCCGCGTCCCCGTCGCCCACGGCGGAGCCGGGGCGACCCTGCCCCAGCTGTTCCGCCTGCTGACCGAACTCGCCGCCGCTGACAGCAACATCCCCCAGGCGCTCCGCGGCCACTTCGCACTGGTGGAGGACCGGCTGGTCGCACGGACCGGGGAACGCGAGGCGTGGCTGGACCGCTTCGGCCGCGGTGAGATCGCCGGCAACTCGTGGACCGAGGTCGGGTCGGTGCAGGTCGGCGACGTGATCACGAAGGTGACCCCGCAGCCGGACGGGACGTTCCGGATCACCGGGCAGAAGTACTACTCGACCGGCAGCATCTTCGCCGACTGGATCGACACCTACGCCGAGCGCACGGACACCGGCGAGCGGGTCATCGCGATCGTCGACGCGCACCAGCCCGGGGTCACGCACACCGACGACTGGGACGGGTTCGGGCAGCGCACCACCGGCTCCGGTACCAGCACCTTCGACGACGCCGTCGTGCAGGCCGATGCGGTGATCCCCTTCGACGAGCGGTTCAAGTACCAGACGGCGTTCTACCAGGGCGTGCTGTTGAGCGTCCTCGCCGGGTCCGTCCTCGCAGCCGAGCGGGAGATCGCGCGCGAGGTCCGCAACCGCACCCGCGTCTTCTCAAACGGCAACGCCGACACGTTCGCGGCAGACCCGCAGATCCTCCAGGTCGTCGGCGAGGTGTCGGCGGCCGGGTTCGCCGCCACCGCCATCGTCGACCGCGCCGCCGCAGCCCTGCAGGGTGCGTACGAGGGAGCCGGGCTCGACACAGCCGAGGACGAGCGCCGCAACGACCGCGCCGAACTCGCGACCGCGCAGGCGCAGGTGGCGCTGACCACGCTGGCGACGACGGCGACCTCGCACCTGTTCGACGCGCTCGCGGCGTCGGGGGTGAGCACGACGAAGAACCTCGACCGGCACTGGCGGAACGCTCGCACCGCCGGCAGCCACAACCCGTGGGTGTTCAAGGCGCGGATCATCGGTGATCACGCGGTGAACGGTGCCGAACCGCCCCGCGTCTGGGCGATCGGTGCGACCCGGACCTCGTGACGCCTGTCGTAGCCGGGACGGCTTCCGCGTGACCGCTGCTGCGATGTGCCTGCCCCACCGCCCGCCCGCCGTGCGCGTACAGTCCCTGGCAACGCACGGCTGGCCGACGATCGGGGAACACGATGCGACTGACCACGGCGACGACGCTGGTCGTTGCGCTGGCAACAGGTGCGCTGATCGGCCTCGCACCACCAGCGACTGCGGCCGGATCCGGAACGATCACCGTGCAGCTCACAACGCCCGACGGCACCGCGATCCGGGTGGCGGACGTCGAACTCGCAGCGATCGGCACCGATGTCGTCGTCGGGAACGCCACCACCGACGATGACGGCACCGCGACGTTCACCGGCATCCCCGCACCGGACACCGTCACGGTGACGACGCGGCAGCTCCCACCGCACGGAACGGAGACCTACGCCCCCGGACTCCGCTCGGGCATCGCCGTCCGCGGCGGCTCGACAGTCGCGGTCACCGTGCCGCTCGTGATCGGCGCCACCGTGCAGGGCGGTGTGGTCAGCCCCACTGGACCCGCCGCCGGTCGCCTGATGTACGCCTGGAACGAGGACACCTCGCAGGTGTTCCGGACGACCTCGGACAGCGCGGGCCAGTACCGGTTCGTCGGGTTGAGCACGGGGAAGTACCGCATCGAGGCCTACGCCAGCGGAACGGCGTCGCCCGCCGTCTGGAAGACCCGGGTGTACCAGCAGCGAGGAACGCTCCCGGCTTCGCGAGTGACATTGTCACGGCACTACGCACACAGCGACTACGACCTGGTCGTCTACGCAGCCTCGGCGTCCCGCAGCCCGTCGGCGCAACTGAGCGGTGCGACCGTCACGGTGACGAACGCGACGACCGGAGCATCGTTCTCAACCCGGTTCTCGACGCTGCTCGACAGCGAGCAGACGGCGCAGTTCCAGATCCCCTCCGGGCAGTACGTGGTGGAGCTCCGGACCGTGGCGACGACCGCAACGACCACGCAGGTGCTGTGGCTCGGACGTCCGGGCGGCGTGTACCGGTACGTGGCCGACCGGGCCCAGGCCGTCCCGGTGACGGTCGTGTTCGGCGGCCACGACTTCTGGGGCGGCGCCCTCGGGTGATCCGGCCCCAGCACCATCCCCAGCACATGGCTGGCCGAACGCGGTTGGCTGCGTGACTACACGCGGTCGCGTGAGCAGCAACGGACAGGAGGCGCGGTGCCAGCTGGCACCGCGCCTCCTGTCCGGCACACGGTCGCGGACACGCGACGGTGGCGTCGCCATCTTCTACATGTCGGCGATGAGACGGAGTGTGTAGCCGTCGGGCACCGTCTGGTGTTCGACGTAGTGCATGAACACCGGCGCAGCCTGGTCAGCCGTGAACAGCTCGGCAGGATGCCGGGGCTCGTGCGCCGCCTGCACGTCGATGGTCTCCGTGAGCGGTTCGGTGAGATCGTGGTCACGGCCGACGATGTAGAAGCGGTACTCCCCGTCGTCCTCGCGGCGGCGCAGCTCGACGCTTATCTTCTCGGCGGTGCCACCGGCCTGCAGGTAGGAACCCCCGTACTGCTCCTCAGTCTTGTTGGGGTTGAACATCCAGTCGGCGTCGTCGGGACACCACCAGATCCTCCACGCGAAGTGCTCGTCGTTGTCGAGCAACCCGAGCATGCGCCGTACCTGGTCGGACATCGGCCGAAAGGTCGCATCGAGGATGCTGCTGATGTGGCTGTTCGATTCTTCGATGATCATGTGTCACTTCACTCGTTGGTAGTTGACCGAGGTGATCTCGATGCTTTCCCCGTTCAGTTTGGCGTACGCGGGATGGTCATACGACACTGCCTGGTCGAACGCTTTCTGAGCTTTGTCCGCTGACGTACCGCTCTTGACTTCGATGCCCTCCCACGTCCCGTCGGGCTTCGTCACCAAGCCGTCGTAGATCCGCTCCTTCGTAGCGCCTTCCATGCTCGCTCGCACCTCAAGTGGAAGGAGACGCTCGGAGCGGAGTGGCAGCAGTACGAGCAGTCCTCCCCGCTCCTGCAGCAGTCGTCGATCGACATCGTCTCGCTCGAGCGCATCCACTCCCACGTTCCGCTTGAACTCGTCGAGCTGATCCGCGGGAAGAAGGACATGCTCGGGGCGATCGACGTCGCGACCGAGACCGTGTTGCGTCCGCCGCGTGCGCAACGTTCGATCCGGCCTGGAGGCACGGTTGCGGTCCAGCCGGCAGGGCGCATTGGCAGCGACGCCAACTTTCACCGCGCCGCAGAGTCCGGCCACGGAGCGAGCGAACATGCTTCTAATCAGACGCTTGCAAGACCGCGGAGCGCTTCCGTGCCGCTTCCCTAGCTTCCCGCCGCACGTCGACGTGCTCGTAGTCCCGCGCCAGCCTGTCTTGCGGGCTTGGACTACCAGCTCGCATCCACTCGTCGAATTGACGAATCTCCGCTTCAATAGCCGCGAGATCACCTTGATCCGAATCGGCCAAAACGGATTCGAGCCAGTCCTGCTGTAACTCTGCCTCAACCAGGGTGTGAGCGGACTGTTGATGCAAGGTCCCCAGGTCAACCTCAAGTCGGGTGTAATGCTTAATCAAACGCTGCTGAAGCACGTAAATACCTCGGCCACTGAGGCTAGCGATGCGCTTGTCGACCGTTAGAGCGCCGGCAGACACCGACGTTACATCCACGAATTCAGTCGCGTAATTCTTACTGTCGCGCAGTTCCGGCAGCGGCATCACCCGTAGGTGCCCCTCCCAGTTAGTGATTGACACGCCAGGACGGACCGGAGCGACAGTAATGCGCGGCAGAAGGTTCGGCCCCTTGCGCATAGCACACGGGTGATTGATCACCTGAATCATCATCGGGCCTTCAGGAAAACCCGGCAGTTCGACTTCCGTAAAGATGTCCCCCTGCAAGAGTGGGCGACACCAGGACACAGTACCCACTTCATCATAGAGCCGTTCCGGCTCAATACTGTCCATCGGTAGCCGTCAATTCGCCCGCAACCGCAGGGCGCGATCGCCATCTCCATCAGTGAAAACCTCAAACGCACTGCGCTGATCACGCCAGCCGGGTCGTACGTCATCCAATATATGCTCCATAGTCCTTCGCTGCTCGGCAAGATCTATCAACTCGTCGCGGAACCCGTCGGCATACAGATCGAGCGGTCGAATAATGTAGCCAGCATCAAGCGGCAATGGCATCTCCATCCATTGAGCAGGCTCGGACACGATACCCTTGTCCTCTAAAACATCGAGAAAAGCAGCCAGCTCTGCAAGACGCGCGCGGCGGTCACCGTTAGCGTCGCCCCCTTGTCGCCACTTACGCACAGCAGAGACGCTCACTCCGGTCATTTCGGCGATATCCGTCCAACTCATGCCCCGCTCTAGAGATAGTTCCTCCAGAAGCTCAGCGACCGACTTACGGCTCTTCGCAAGGGACCGCTGGCGCAAGTCGATGCTACGAGCCTCACCGTGGAGCACATGAACTTCGCCTGCTTGGATGTCTATCCGACTACGAAGGTAATCCACCTTCAAGGAAAGAGCCCGAGTCGGACTACCCACTGACCCGGCGACAATATCAGCTGCCCCAGAAAGGACCCCGGCCGTCCCTTGATTCACGATTGTCACAGAAGCCCCCCGCGGAATAGATTTCGAGCCTGATCAGTGATCGACTCTTGGAAAGTCGCGCCAGCTGGGCTGTGTACGGCCGACAGACTCGATTCGACTGTTTGCAAATTGAGAAGCACTCCCCCTCCGGATACAAAGGTTTCGAAGGCATCAAAATCCAAGACAAAGAACGGACCGACTTCCGGCTGAACTCGAAGTAGATTCTCCGAGCCAACAACGGATGGACCATTTAGTGCCGCGTATTGGAAATTCAGCTGCCGCCCGGCGCCAAGGTCATAGGAAGCGTGTCCTTGCATACTCGACGCCGTGGCTCCGTGCGGAGCAAAGCCCACCACACTGAGTAGCCGGGAATCAATCCATTCGGACCAGTCACCCACTTCTGAAACTTCTCCGGGTACGCGAATCTCATCGATATACCGCAACCCGATCCGCTCAAGCGCCGGAGCCGCGCCCGCCTCCAGAAGAGCAGTACTTGCAGCAGAGAGAGCAGACAGTAGAATGTCAAAATCTTCGTAGTTCGTCGTTTCATATGCAATGAAGGTCGACGCGATACTCAAGCTCTCGGTGCGTGCCAGATTTTTGAGCATAATGCCGGTCACCGGCTCCACTGGCTGAGGTCCGTTTGGGCCAACCGTGAATTGATGGCGCTCGAATCGCTCGGCTATAGGAAATCTCGCTTCGAGCGCAATTTGAATGCGATCGCGGGTCTCCTGCTGTCGAAGTCGCGCGGCATCTGAGAAGCGCACCTCCGCGGCGACCAACGCCAGGGGAGAGTGCGAGAAGACCTCACGTTTTGGATACATGCTGACCATCCACGTCCGAAGACTACAACCGAAACCTGTACCTGAACAGACACCGATCCGGGTTCGACGTAGCTTGTTCTCGCTTCCGGCCGAGCACTACTCTGTTGGCCGGCGATGAGTCGGGGTGATGCTCTCCGCTGGGACCACCCGAAGGCACAGGAGTGCGGGACCCAGCACAGCAGAACGCCCCGCCGGCCGAAGCCAGCGGGGCGTCCCCACGAGTCAGACCAGGATCAGAAGTCCCAGTCCTCGTCCTCGGTGTTCACGGCCTTGCCGATGACGTACGACGAGCCGGACCCCGAGAAGAAGTCGTGGTTCTCGTCCGCGTTCGGCGACAGGGCGGAGAGGATGGCCGGGTTCACGTCCGTGATGTTCTTCGGGAACATCGGCTCGTAGCCCAGGTTCATCAGCGCCTTGTTGGCGTTGTAGTGCAGGAACTTCTTGACGTCCTCGGTCAGACCGACCTCGTCGTAGAGGTCCTGCGTGTACTGCACCTCGTTCTCGTACATCTCGAACAGCAGCGAGAACGTGTAGTCCTTGAGCTCGTCGCGCTCGGCCTGCGTGAGGGTCTCGAGGCCCTTCTGGTACTTGTACCCGATGTAGTACCCGTGGACGGCTTCGTCACGGATGATCAGGCGGATCAGGTCGGCAGTGTTCGTGAGCTTGGCGCGCGACGACCAGTGCATCGGCAGGTAGAAGCCCGAGTAGAACAGGAACGACTCGAGCAGCGTCGAGGCGACCTTGCGCTTCAGCGGGTTGTCGCCCTGGTAGTAGTCCATCACGATGGACGCCTTCTTCTGCAGGTTCGGGTTCTCCTCGGACCAGCGGAAGGCCTCGTCGATCTCACGCGTCGACGCGAGGGTCGAGAAGATCGACGAGTAGGACTTGGCGTGCACCGACTCCATGAACGCGATGTTCGTGTAGACGGCTTCCTCGTGCGGGGTGATCGCGTCGGGGATGAGCGACACGGCGCCGACGGTGCCCTGGATGGTGTCGAGCAGCGTCAGACCGGTGAACACACGCATGGTCAGGGTCTGCTCGGCCGGCGTCAGCGTGTTCCACGACTGCACGTCGTTCGACAGCGGCACCTTCTCGGGCAGCCAGAAGTTGTTGACGAGACGGTTCCAGACCTCGACGTCCTTGTCGTCCTGGATGCGGTTCCAGTTGATGGCCTGGACCCGATCAATGAGCTTCAGCTTCTCGACCAACGTGTGTTCCTTACAGAGATGGTGACTAAGTGACGGACTGGAGGCGCGGTGCGGGTTGGCACCGCGCCTCCAGGGAGCAGAGCGACAGCTCTACAGCATGCAGCTGACGCAGCCCTCGACCTCCGTGCCCTCCAGCGCGAGCTGGCGGAGACGGATGTAGTAGATCGTCTTGATGCCCTTGCGCCATGCGTAGATCTGCGCCTTGTTGATGTCACGCGTGGTGGCGGTGTCCTTGAAGAACAGCGTCAGGGACAGGCCCTGGTCCACGTGCTGCGTCGCCGCTGCGTACGTGTCGATGATCTTCTCGGCACCGATCTCGTACGCGTCCTGGTAGTAGTCCAGGTTGTCGTTCGTCATGAACGGCGCCGGGTAGTAGACGCGGCCGAGCTTGCCTTCCTTGCGGATCTCGATCTTCGACGCGATCGGGTGGATCGACGACGTCGAGTGGTTGATGTACGAGATCGAACCGGTCGGCGGGACGGCCTGCAGGTTCTGGTTGTAGATGCCGTGCTCCTGGACCGACGCCTTCAGCGCCTTCCAGTCGTCCTGCGTCGGGATCGTGATGTTCGCGTTGTCGAACAGCGAAGCAACACGAGCGGTCGCCGGCGTCCACGTCTGGTCGGTGTACTTGTCGAAGAACTCACCCGACGCGTACTTCGAGTCGCGGAAGCCGTCGAAGGTCTCGCCGGTCTCGATCGCGATCTTGTTCGACGCACGAAGGGCGTGGAACAGCACCGTGTAGAAGTAGATGTTCGTGAAGTCGATGCCCTCTTCGGAGCCGTAGTAGACGCGCTCACGAGCGAGGTAGCCGTGCAGGTTCATCTGGCCGAGGCCGATGGCGTGCGACTTGTCGTTGCCGTCCTCGACGGAACGCACCGAGGTGATGTGCGACATCTGCGAGACCGAGGTCAGGCCGCGGATGGCGGTCTCGATGGTCTTGCCGAAGTCGGGCGAGTCCATCGTCAGCGCGATGTTCAGGGAGCCGAGGTTGCAGGAGATGTCCTTGCCGATCTCCTTGTAGGACAGGTCCTCGTTGAAGGTCGTCGGGGTGTTGACCTGCAGGATCTCCGAGCACAGGTTGGACATGTTGATCCGACCCTTGATCGGGTTGGCCTTGTTCACCGTGTCCTCGAACACGATGTACGGGTAGCCCGACTCGAACTGGATCTCGGCGATGGTCGTGAAGAAGTCACGCGCCTTGATCTTCGTCTTCTTGATGCGCGAGTCGTCGACCATCGCGCGGTAGTTCTCGGAGATCGGGACGTCGCCGAAGGGGACGCCGTAGACCTTCTCGACGTCGTACGGCGAGAACAGGTACATGTCCTCGTTGTTCTTCGCGAGCTCGAACGTGATGTCCGGCACGACGACGCCGAGGGACAGCGTCTTGATGCGGATCTTCTCGTCGGCGTTCTCGCGCTTGGTGTCGAGGAACTTCATGATGTCCGGGTGGTGGGCGCTGAGGTAGACCGCGCCGGCACCCTGACGCGCACCGAGCTGGTTCGCGTAGGAGAAGGAGTCTTCCAGCAGCTTCATCACGGGGATGATGCCCGAGGACTGGTTCTCGATCTGCTTGATCGGGGCGCCGGCCTCGCGGATGTTGGAGAGGAGCAGGGCCACGCCGCCGCCGCGCTTCGAGAGCTGCAGCGACGAGTTGATGCCGCGCGAGATCGACTCCATGTTGTCCTCGATGCGGAGCAGGAAGCAGGAGACGAGCTCGCCGCGCTGTGCCTTCGCCGTGTTGAGGAACGTGGGGGTCGCGGGCTGGAAGCGGCCGGCGACGATCTCTTCGACCAGGTCGATGGCGAGCTGCTCGTTGCCCTGGGCCAGGCCGAGGGCGGTCATGACGACGCGGTCCTCGAAGCGCTCCAGGTACCGCTTGCCGTCGAACGTCTTGAGCGTGTAGCTCGTGTAGTACTTGAACGCGCCGAGGAACGTCTGGAACCGGAACTTCTTCGAGTACGCCAGGTCGTTGAGTCGCTGGATGAAGTCCAGCGAGTACATGTCGATCGTGGCTTTTTCGTAGTACTCGTTCTCGACCAGGTAGTCGAGCCGCTCCTTCAGGTTGTGGAAGAAGACGGTGTTCTGGTTGACGTGCTGCAGGAAGAACTGCTTGGCGGCCTCACGATCCTTGTCGAACTGGATGTTCCCGTCCGCGTCGTAGAGGTTGAGCATCGCGTTGAGGGAGTGGTAGTCCATCCCCGTCTGCGGCGACGTCAGATCGACGTCTGCAACTGCTGCGTCCAAAATGCATCCAATCCTGAGTTGACCGCCGACACGTCGTCAGGGGTCCCGAAGAGTTCAAACCTGTACAGAAGGGGGACGTTGCACTTCTGCGCGATGACGTCCCCTGCGAGGCCGTACGCCTCGCCGAAGTTCGTGTTGCCACCCACCACCACGCCGCGGATGAGCGAGCGGTTGTGGGCGTCGTTGAGGAACTTGATGACCTGCTTGGGGACTGCACCCTCGCCGTTGCCGCCACCGTAGGTGGGCAGGACCAGGACGTAGGGCTCGTCGACGTGCAGGAACGGTTCGCTCGGGTAGAGCGGGATCCGGTCCGCGTCGCGGCCGAGCTTCTCGACGAAGCGCGCGGTGTACCCGGACACGCTCGAGAAGTAGACCAATCGGCTCATGGTGCGCTCCTCTGGAGAAGGTGCGGAACAGGCGGACCGGGGGGTGTCCTGCGGGCGATCGCCGGGCCTCCTGAACGGGACCGGGGTGACCGTCCGCAGGACGGGAGACGACTACGCCAGTTCGGCGCTGAGGGTCGCGATCTTGTCGGGGCGGAAGCCCGACCAGTGGTCGTCGTCCGTGACGACGACGGGGGCCTGCATGTAGCCCAGGCTCTTGACGTGCTCAAGCGCTGCTTCGTCCGTGGAGACGTCGTGCACTTCGTACTCGATGCCCTTGTTGTCGAGGGCCCGGTACGTCGCGGTGCACTGGACGCAGGACGGCTTGGTGTAGACGGTGACGGCCATGTTCTCCCCTGGTTCCTACTGGTTTCTGCTGTGCTGTGGAGGTGGTGCTGATGTCTGTCCGCAGTCGTGTCCGGGAGGGGCCGCTGCGATGCCTCCACACTACATCTAGTGGCTAGCCGCAGCACCGACCACAAGAGGAAGTGTTACAGCCATGTAGTTCTCCACAACGTCCTCCACAGTCTGTGGATTCCCGGGAGGCCCGAGTTTCCGCCAGTCTGCGGCCGACCACCGACACTTCCCCACACCGGTGGACAGTCCCGATCCACAGATGTGGAATCAACGCATCGGCGTGTCGCGAACCGCCCCTCCCCAGGACGGGGGACACCCCCGTCCGGCCGGTCCGTACACTCGTCTCGTGAGTACGTACGGGCCCCTCCTGAAGACCCCTGGCGTGGGTCGTGTCATCGCCGCACAGCTCACCGCACGGTTCCCGTTCGGCATGCTGTCGCTGGCCTACTTGCTGCACGTCGAGCACGTGTTCGACTCCTACGGCGCGGCCGGGCTGGTGCTCGCGACGACGAGCATCGGGCAGGCACTGGCCGGCCCCCTGACGAGCCGGTGGATGGGCAGCTGGGGCATGCGCCCCGTCCTCATCCTGACGAGCATCGTCGCGCTGATCAGCATGGTGGTCATCGCGTTCGTGGTCATGCCGCTCTGGGGCTACGTGGTGGTCGGGTTCCTCGGCGGCCTGGCGGTCCCGCCCGTGCAGCCGGCAGTGCGCACCATCTACCCGAAGATGGTGACCTCGGCGCAGCTCACACCCCTCTTCTCCCTCGACGCCAGCGCGCAGGAGCTCATCTGGGTCGCCGGCCCGGTCATCACCACCTTCGTCGCCACCCAGGTCGGCACGGTCGAGGCGATCGTCGTCGCGATGGTCTTCCTGGTCGTCGGCGGCGCGTGGTTCATCGCCTCCCCCGAGCTCGGCCGCGTCCGCATCCCCCGTTCCAAGCGCGCCTTCGGTGTCGTGCTGAAGCGCCCCGCCGTCGTCGTCGCCACCCTGACCGGTCTGCTGCTCATCGGAGCGTGCGCCGCGGTCGAGGCGAGCGTCACCAGCGTCTTCGGCGAGGGCAGCCCGAACGCCGGCATCGTCCTCGCGGTGTTCGCGGTCGGCTCGCTCGTCGGCGGCCTGGCGTTCGGCCACCGCCCCATCTCCCGCAACACCCTGTGGACGCGCATGGCCGTCGTCTTCGTCGGCCTCACCCTGGCCCTCGGCGGCACGGGGTTCTGGTGGCTCTGCCTGGCCCTGGTCATCGCGGGTGTGGGCATCGCGCCGGCCCTCGCGGTGATGTTCGGTTCGGTCTCCGCCACCGTCAAGTTCTCCGACACCGCCGAGGCCTACGGCTGGATGGGCACCGGCCAGCTGATCGGTGCCGCCGGCGGTTCGGCGATCGCCGGCTTCCTGATCGACGGCAGCGGCCCCGTCGGCGGCTTCACCGTCGGCGCCGTGATGGCCGGCCTGGGCGTGCTGCTCCCCCTGGCGATGCGCAGCTGGCTGCCCGACCTGCGCGGCCGTGACGCCAGCCCCCTCCCCGACACCGAGCCGGTGCACCTGCCGACGTGAGCGGGCGCGGCGTCGGGCGGCGGCGGGCGGTTTCGGGCGTACCTGGTCGAATCGGGCGTACCTGGTCGGAAGTTCTGACCAGGTACGCCCGTTTCCACTCGCCATCGCGGCCGGTATGGGAAGGAACGTGCGCCCGGCATACGGGTCGCGTTCTCCACAGATGGCCTGGAGGCCCGGCGCGCGCCCGCCAGGCACCGCCAGGATGGGTGCATGGTCACCTCAGTTCCCCTGCGCGACGGCGGCTCGATCCCCGCGATCGGCTTCGGCGTCTACAAGGTCGACGATGCTGAAGCGGAGACGGCGGTCGGCCTCGCGCTGGACGCCGGCTACCGGCACGTCGACACCGCCGAGATGTACGGCAACGAGACCGGCGTCGGCAAGGCGATCCGGGCCTCCGGGCTGGACCGTGACGACGTCTTCGTGACGACCAAGGTGTGGAACGACCACCAGGGGCGCGACGCGACCCTGCGGGCATTCGACGGCAGCCTCGAGCGGCTGGGGCTCGACGCCGTCGACCTCTACCTGATCCACTGGCCCGCCGCCGCGAACGACCGCTACGTCGAGACCTGGCGCGCTCTGGTGGAACTGCGTGAATCAGGGCGGGCACGGAGCATCGGTGTCTCGAACTTCCAGGTGCCGCACCTGCAGCGGCTCATCGACGAGACCGGCGAGGTACCGGCGCTGAACCAGGTCGAACGGCACCCGTGGCTGCCGCAGCGCGAACTCATCGCGTTCCACGAGCAGCACGACATCGCGACCGGGGCGTGGTCGCCGCTCGGTCGTGGGCGCCTGATCGACGAGCCGGTACTGACCGACATCGCGGACGCGCACGGCGTGAGCGTGGCGCAGGTGCTCGTGCGGTGGAACGTGCAGCAGGGCGTGGTGGTGCTGCCGAAGTCGGTCACGCCGTCCCGGATCCGCTCGAACCTCGACGTCGACGGCTTCGTACTGACCGACGACGAGCTCGCGGCGATCGCGACGCTCGAGTCCGGGCAGCGGACGGGCTCCCACCCGGACTCGGTGTCGTAGCCGGGCGGGGTACGCACTCTTCAGCCACAGCGAGTGACGGGCCGTACTGTCGAGGGGTGATCGATCCTCAACAGACCGCCCGTGAACACCTGCGCCCCGATGAGCACCTGTACTGGGCCGGCACGAGCGATCCGGCCAGGCTCCTCTCGGGCCGCGACGGATTCCTCATCCGTTCTCGCTGTTCTGGTGCGGATTCGTGGCGTTCTGGACCGTCTCGGCCGTGACGAGCGGAGCGCCGCCCTTCTTCTTGGTCGTCGGGTCGCTGTTGACGTTGATGGGCCTGCACCTGCTCGTCGGACGGTTCCTCGTGAAGCGGTACCGCAAGCGGACGACCGCCTACGCCGTGACCGATCGCCGGGCCCTCGTGATCACCCCTCGCGGCACGCGGGAGGTCTCGATCGGCCGCACCGACCGCACCGTGAGCTGGACCGGCGACCGACGGCACTGCAACGTCGAGTGGGACGCGACGGGAGGCGGACCGGGATCGATGCTCTTCGGTTGGGGGACGAACGCGAAGGTCTACGCGAACACCGGTCTCAACGGCTTCTTCGGGCCACAGCCGATGGCGTTCTGGGACGTCACCGATGGCGAGGCTCTCGTGCGCGAACTCGACCGGGCGTCGGGCTAGCCCCGGCGGTCCTCCTCGGACTGCCACGGCAGGTGCAGGTCACCCGGTTCGGGCTCGACATCGCCGGCGTCGTCCGCGCCGCCCGTCCCGGGGGCCGCGATGACCTTGGACGGGTCGATGCCGTCCGCACGCAGGTCGGCATCGTCGCGTTGCTTCGTCTGGGACGCGTCCATCTCGCGCTCGCTCGACGGGCTGTACGACGTGTCCGCTGCTCGCTGCTCGCGTCCGCTGACCCCGTCGACGTCGTCGCTGTGCGCGGCGTCGCGGAGCGCGTCGTTGCGTGCGCGGTCGTCGGACGGTTCGGGGCCGGGGGCGTTCGGGATGCTGTCGCTCATGGGGTTTCCTCCTGCAGCGGACGGTAGTCCTCGGCCCCGTGTAACGAGTCTGGCTCGGTCCGATCCCCGCACTCGATGACGTCCCTGGCCCCGCTACGCTGCCGACGAGGGGGAACGATGGGACGAACACGGACCGCGACGACCGCGGTGATCGGCTCGGCACTGGTGGGGCTGCTGCTCGCCGGGTGCACGGCGTTCGGCGGCGACGACGCGATCCCGACGCCGACGCGTCAGGCATCACTCGACGGGACGAGCCGGAGCCCGGGAGCCGACCCGACCTCCGCCGCACAGCAGGTCAGCACACCGCAGGTCTTGGCGGCCGGCACGGTCGCCGCCGAGACCGATGTCGTCTCGGCGAGCGGTGACACCCGGATCCACGTGCGGGTCGTCGCGAACGAGAGCGGCACCTTCGACGCCGAGTTGTCCGGCTACCGCACGACGAACCCGCAGTGGATGAGCTTGGAGTTCCGCGGAGGTGACGCCGACGGTGCCGGCGACGCCAGCGGGTACCGTGCCGGAGTCGTCATCTGGGACCCGGAGACCGGCGCTCCGGACTCGGTCGGGCTGTCAGACGCCGGCCCCACTCCGGACTTTCTGCACAGCGTCGCGCTCGTGCCGGCGCCGTCTGATGACGGGGACGATTCCGGACGCACCGGCATCGGCTCCGTGCTCGCAATCGCTCCGTTGCACTGGACGATCCCCGACCCGTACCCGGACCTGCAGGTCGACGTGGGCGCATCGCGGCCCGGGGCGAACGGTTGGGTGCACGAACGTGACGGCGTGCCGGTGTCGTACCAGGTGTCGAGCGACGACGCGCAGGTGACGGTCGCTGAGCGCTTGGGCATCACCGTCGCGCAACTCCGCTGGCTGAACCCGTCGCTGCAGACGGGAGCGGACGACCAACTCATCACGGACACCGATCTCAACCTGGATCCCGCAGCGCGCTGATCCGGTCGCCGCCCCGCCGGACGGAGCCCGTCCGTACGGTCGGTTACGGTTGACCAGCACTCGCGAGCACTCGGCACCACCAGGAGGTCCCATCGTGACGATCGTCGCCGCCGCAGACGGCTCAGCCCTCGGCAACCCCGGCCCTGCCGGATGGGCCTGGTACGTCGACGACGACCGGTGGGCGGCCGGAGGCTGGCCCCGCGCGACGAACAACATCGGCGAGCTCACCGCCGTGCTGCAGCTGCTCCGTGCCACGAAGGACACCGGCGAGCCGCTGCACATCCTGTGCGACAGCCAGTACGCCATCAAGGCCTGCACCGAGTGGCTCGCCGGCTGGAAGCGCAAGGGCTGGCGGAAGGCCGACGGCAAGCCGGTCCTCAACGTCGAGATCATCAAGGAACTCGACGCGGAACTGCAGGGTCGCAAGGTCACGTTCGAGTGGGTCCGCGGCCACGTCGGTCACGAGATGAACGAAGCTGCCGACGTCCGTGCCCGCGGTGCTGCCACCGCGTTCCAGAACGGCACCGACGTGCCGCATGGTCCCGGCTGGCCCGGCGCCGAGGTGCCCGAGCCGTCCGCGCTGCCCGACGCGACCCCGCCCGCGACCCTCTTCTGACGGCGGAGCGGCAAGCAGCGACTTCGGCGGAATCGAAACCGCCAGACGAACCTCCACTCGAACCGGAAGCAGATCTGATGCTCGACAGCACCGCCCCCTTCGACGGAGAGGTGGAACGGGCTCAGTCGCATGCCGTCGAGCGGATCATCGCTCGCGCATCGGCTCTAGGGGCAGACGAATTCCACCCGGCTGACGGGAAGACCGAGCTGGGCGGTCAGTAAGTCCTGTCCCCGCGGGTCAGTAGGTCCCGTCGCGCCGATCCTGGCGGGTGATCTGCTCCCCCGACGCCGGGTCGACGCCCGAGCGCGTGGTGGTCGTGGTGCGGCGACCGCCGAAGGCCACGGCGAGGCTGATGATGAGCAGCACGACACCGGCTGCCATCAGGATGTAGCCGATCAGGCGGAGGTCGATACCGGCGAGCTGGATGTTCAGCGCGAAGGCGACGATCGCGCCGATGACGATCAGGGCGATGCTGGATCCGATGCGCATGACGCAGTCCTCTCGGGTGGGGGTGGTGCCGGAGACGGTACACGTCCGACAACCCCAGCGCCGATCAGTCGACGTCCACCTCGGCCCACCCGTCGAACCGCCCGATCTCGGTGACCCGCACGACTGCCTCGCCGACATCGTCCGAGGCGTCCAGGTCGATCGTCGCTGAGAACCCGAAGTCCTTGTCGCCCTCGGGGTCGGCGAAGATCTGCCGCGCCTTCCAGACCCGGGGTGATGCGGTGGCGCCGCTCTCGTCGAGCACCAGGTACTGCATCGAGCGCGCGTCGGCATCGGTGCCGATGGTGTCGTGCTCCTCGTAGTACTCCTCGAGCACGTTGTCCCACGCGGCTCGGTCGAAGCCCGCGGTCGCGTCGAGTTCCCCGAGCCCGTCGATGTCATCGGCCGCGGCGAGCAGCACCCGCTGGAACAGGGCGTTGCGCACGAGCACCCGGAACGCCCGCGGGTTGCCGGTGAGCCGTGCGGGCTGCGGCGGCGCGATCTCCTCGTGCTCCTCGGACGCCAGCAGGACGTCACCGTTGAGCAGCGCCTCCCACTCGTCGACGAGCGAGGAGTCGGTCTGCCGCACGACCTCGCCCAACCACTCGATCAGGTCGTCGAGCTCCTGGGTCCGCTGTTCCTCGGCGATGGTCTGTCGCATGGTCCGGTACGCGTCGGACAGGTAGCGGAGCACGAGCCCCTCGGAGCGGGTGAGCTGGTAGAAGCGCACGAAGTCGCCGAAGGTCATCGCGCGTTCGTACATGTCGCGGACGACGGCCTTCGGGGACAGCTGGAAGTCGAGCACCCAGGGCTGTTCGGCCGCGTAGGCCTCGTACGCCGCCTCCAACAGCTCGGACAGCGGGCGAGGCCAGGTGACCTCCTCGAGCAGCTCCATCCGCTCCTCGTACTCGATCCCCTCCTGCTTCATGCGGGCGACGGCCTCGCCGCGCTCCTTGAACTGCTGCTGCGACAGGATCGCCCGCGGGTCGTCGAGCGTGGCCTCGACGACCGACACCATGTCCAGCGCGTACGTGGGAGAAGCAGGGTCGAGCAACTCGAACGCGGCGAGCGCGAACGGTGACAGCGGCTGGTTGAGCGCGAAGTTCGGCGCGATGTCGACGGTCAGACGGTAGGCGCCGTCGACCTTCTCGATCACCCGCGCGTTGATGAGGGTCCGGGCGATGACGAGCGCCCGCCGGGCCATCGCGAGCTGCCGCGAGCGCGGTTCGTGGTTGTCGTAGACCAGCGACCGGACCTCCACGAAGGCATCGCCACCACGGGCGACGACGGACAGCACCATCGCGTGCGTGATCCGCATGCGCGAGACCATCGGCTCCGGCTCGGCCGCGATCAGCCGCTCGAACGACGCCTGCCCCCAGGACACGAAGCCCTCGGGCGCCTTCTTCCGCTTGATCTTGTTCTTCTTCTTCGGGTCGTCACCGGCCTTGGCGACGGCGCGGGCGTTCTCGATGTCGTGCTCGGGTGCCTCGGCGACGACGTCGCCCTCGGTGTCGTACCCGGCACGTCCTGCACGACCGGCGATCTGGTGGAACTCCCGCGCGGACAGCTGGCGCATCTTCGTGCCGTCGAACTTCGTCAGCCCGGTGAACAGCACGGACCGGATCGGCACGTTGATCCCGACACCCAGGGTGTCGGTGCCGCAGATGACGGGCAGCAGGCCGCGCTGGGCGAGCTGCTCGACGAGTCGTCGGTACTTCGGGAGCATGCCGGCGTGGTGCACGCCGATGCCCGCCCGGATCAGGCGCGACAGGGTCTGTCCGAATCCGGCGCTGAAGCGGAAGCCGGCGATGGCGTCCGCGATCTGGTCACGGCGTTCGCGCGAGGCGACCTTCGCGGACATCAGCGACTGCGCCCGTTCGAGTGCGGCGGCCTGGGCGAAGTGCACGATGTAGATCGGCGCCTTGCCCTCCTCGAGGAGCCGCTCCACCGTCTCCTGCACGGGCGTCATCACGTACTGGTACTCGAGCGGCACGGGTCGCGAGACACCCGTCACCCGGGCGGTGGGCCGGCCGGTCCGGCGGGACAGGTCGTCGGCGATGGTGGTGACGTCGCCGAGGGTCGCCGACATGAGCAGGAACTGCGCCCGCTCGAGCACGAGCAGCGGCACCTGCCACGCCCAGCCGCGGTCGGGGTCGCCGTAGAAGTGGAACTCGTCCATCACGACGACGTCCACGTCAGCGTCCGGCCCCTGTCGCAGCGCCAGGTTCGCCAAGATCTCGGCGGTGCAGCAGACGATCGGGGCGTCCGCGTTGACGCTCGAGTCGCCGGTGACCATACCGACGTTCTGTGCGCCGAACAGCTCGACGAGCTGGAAGAACTTCTCGGACACCAGCGCCTTGATCGGTGCCGTGTAGTAGCTCCGCTTGCCCTCGGCGAGCGCGGCGAAGTGCGCGCCGGCCGCGACGAGCGACTTCCCGGTGCCGGTCGGCGTGCTCAGCACGACGTTCGCGCCGGAGACGAGCTCGATGACGGCTTCGTCCTGCGCCGGGTACAGCGGTCGGCCGCCCTCCGCGGCCCAGGCCGCGAAGGCCTCGTAGACCTCGTCGGGGTCGACGACGCCGTCCACCGCCGCCGGGATCGCGGCGACGAGCGGGGGCACGGTGGTGACGTCGGTCATGCGCCCATCCTCCCAGGTGCGGCCATGACGGACTGGAGGCGCGGTGCCAGCCCGCCACGGGCCTCCCGTCCGCCCCGCGCCGACTCAGGCGCATTTCGATACGTGCGCATAGACTCGCGCCATGCGCGAACTCGGCTTCCTCTCCTTCGTCCCGAACCACGGCGGCACCGACGGCGCCGCCGGCGCCCTGGAGGACGGCCTGCGCCTGTTCGAGACCGCCGAGTCGCTCGGCTACGGCACGGGCTGGGTGCGCGGACGGCACTTCGAGCCGTACCTGACGAGCCCGATGACCTTCTTCGCGGCCGCCGCCCAACGCACGAGCACCATCGCGTTCGGCACCGCCGTGCTCGGCATGCGCTACGAGGACCCGGTGCGCCTGGCTGAGGACGCGAGCACGGTCGACCTGCTCAGCGGTGGCCGGGTGCAGCTCGGCATCAGCACGGGCATCGCCGGGTACGGCCCGATCCTCGACCCGGTGTTCGGCACGGTCGACCGAAGCTTCCGCGACGAGGCCGAGGCCCGCGCCGCACGGCTGCTCGAGGTCCTCCAGGGCGAGCCCCTCGGCAGCGCCGGCAAGGGCTACGAGAGCATCCCCGCCGGGGCCGACCTGACCCTGCAGCCGCTCAGCCCGGGCCTGCGCGACCGCGTGTGGTGGGGCGGCGGCAGCATGGGCACGGCGGTCCGCACGGCCGAGAAGGGCCTCCTGCTGCACTGCTCGACCCTGAACACCGAGGACACCGGCGCCCCGTTCGCCCAGGCGCAGGCTGACCAGATCGCCGCCTACCGCGAGCGGTTCGCCGAGCTGCACCCGCAGCGCGAGTCCAAGGTCGCCGTGGGCCGGATCGTGGTGCCGCTCCTCGACGACCACGACCGCGAGGTGCACGAGGAGTTCCTGACCGGGTACGCCTCCGGGATGGACGACGAGGGTCGACCGCTCTCGGGCACCCCGCCGTTCCGGTTCAGCAAGGTCGTGTCCGGCGAACCGGCGGCCATCGTCGACGCCCTGCTCGCCGACCCGGCGGTCGCCGCCACCGACGAACTGGTCATCACCCTGCCGGCGAACGGCGACCGTGCCGCGCACGAGCGGATCCTGCGCATCGTGGCCGAGGAGATCGCCCCGGCGCTGCGGGCCTGATCGCTGCGGTCCCGCCCCGCACCACCACCGAGAGTCAAGGGCATCCGGCAGGGCTCTGATCGAGTTGGTGAGGCCCGAGAGTCCTGCCGGATGACCATCTCGTCCCTGATCCGCACGAGATGGTGCACCCATCGTTCCACCTACCGAGCGGTTTGTCACACCGTTCCGCGCACCTGGGACGTATGAAGTTGACCAAGTGTCACTCGTTTTTCCGAACCGGGACGAAGTGCGGCAACCGGTTCACCGGTGCGCATCGGGGCCGGAACGACGAATGCGTCCCCGCGCGGACGCGGGGACGCATTCTGGGACGCACCGGGGAGGCCAGGGCAACAACGGCCGGATCAGGAGACCGAGTCGCTCACCCAGCGACCCCGTAGTCGGTGCGTGCGCGGACGGTAACCAGCCGACTCGCGCACATAGATGTTACTGAATGGAGTTGCGAGCTGCGCGGAAACCGGACGACTTCGTCACTCCAGTTCGAGGGACGTGGTTCCGGCGTCGTCGACGACCGAGGCGCCGACGTGCAGCGTGAAGGTCCCTGACTCGTACTGCCACGAGCCGTCCCAGTGGGCGAAGGCTCGCGCCGGGACCTCGATCGAGACCTCCGTCGAGGCGCCTGCCGCGAGCCGGACCGGGGCGAACCCGACCAGCCAGCGCACCGGACGGTCGACCGCCGACTCCGCACGGGACGCGTAGACCTGCACGACGTGCTTGCCGGCCCGGTCACCCGTGTTCGCGACGGTCGCCGTGACGATGACGGCGTCGCCCTCGCGCACGGTCGGGGTCGCGGAGACGCCCTCGATCGACCACGTGGTGTAGCCCAGGCCGTGCCCGAACGGGTACGCCGGCTCGGTGCCGGCGCGGAGCCAGGCCCGGTAACCGACGTGGACACCCTCGTCGTAGGCGACCTTCCCGTCCACCGGGGTGACGTCGAGCACCGGGACGTCGGCCATCGCGATCGGCCACGTGGTGGGCAGGCGGCCGCCGGGCTCCTGCGCCCCGGTCAGTACATCGGCCAGAGCGTTGCCGTACTCCTGCCCGCCGAACCAGGTCAGCAGCACCGCGGCGACGTCGTTCCGCCACGGCATCTCGACCGGCGACCCGGCGTTCACGACGACGACCGTGTTCGGGTTCGCCGCGGCGACCGCGCGCACCAGGTCGTCCTGGTGACCGGGGAGTGCCAGCGAGGATCGGTCGTAGCCCTCGGACTCGACCTTGGAGTTCGTCCCGACCACGACGACGGCGACGTCCGCACCACGGGCGGCGTCCACCGCGGCCTCGATCAGCACGGCGGGGTCGTCGTCCGACGGCTCGGTGCCGAACTGGTACGCCAGCACCCCGCCGAGCGTCTCGTCCTGCACGATGTCGTACTCGATGCGGATCGCGACCTGCTGTCCCGCTGTCACCTCGACCGGCACCGACCGCGCCGGCGGGTTGAGGAACGCGGCACCGAGCTGGTCGCCCTCGAACGGCACGTCCTCGTCGAGCAGCAGCTCGCCGTCGATCCACATGCGTGACCGTCCGGCCGCGCCGATGCCGAACCGCACGGTCCCGGTCGACTCGGCCGTGTACGTGGTGGTGATGTCGAGCCGGTCGGCCTCACGGGTCGGGGCGTCGCCGCCGAACCAGAACAGTGCCGTCGCGCGGCGGTCCTCGACGAACAGCTCCTCGCCGTCCTTGACGAAGGCGACCCGGGCGCCGGGCTCCCCGGTGCCGGGGTTCGTGATGGTGGACAGCGGGAACTCCGCGATGCCCTCCTGCACGACGGCGCCGATCGCGTAGTCCACGCTCGCGCCGGGGAACGCCGAACGGATGCCGTCCAGCGGTGACACGACCTGCGACGGCACGACCGTGGCCGAGCCACCGCCCTGCGTGCGGGCCTGGTCAGCGTTGTGCCCGATCACCGCGATGCGCGACACGGCGGGGGCGTCGAGCGGCAGGACACCGGTGTTGCGGACCAGGACCGTGCCCTCGGCCTCGGCCTCGCGCACGAACGCGATGCCGTCCTCGACGTGCACGGGCGACGCGGCGACGGGCTCGAAGCCCTCGAGCGCGCCGACGCGTGCGGCCAGGGTCAGGATCCGGCGGACCTTGCGTTCGATCGCCGCCATCGGCACCTCGCCGGACTGCACGGCGGCGAGCAGCGGGCCCTCACTCCACCACGGGTTCGGCCCGGGCATCGCGACGTCCTGCGACGCCTTCGCCGAGTCCACCGAACGCACCCCGGTCCAGTCGGACACGACGATGCCGTCGAAGCCCCACTCCGAGTTGAGCGGGGTCTCGAGCAGGTCGTTCTCCGACGCCGTCACGCCGTTGATCGCGTTGTACGACGACATGATCGCCCAGGCGTGCGCCTCGGTCACGGCCTTCTCGAACGCCAGCAGGTACAGCTCACGCAGCGCGCGGTCCGACACCTCGGTCGACGCGGTGAAGCGGTCGGTCTCGTAGTCGTTCGCGATGTAGTGCTTCGGGGTGGCGGCGACACCGTTCTCCTGCACGCCGTCGACGTACGACGCGGCCAGATCGCCGGTGAGCACCGGGTCCTCGCTGAACGCCTCGAAGTGCCGGCCGCCGAGCGGGGACCGGTGCAGGTTGATGGTCGGGCCGAGCACGACGTCGACGCCCTTGCGGCGGGCCTCCACCGCGGCGGCGGCGCCGTAGCGCTTCGCGATCGCGCGGTCCCACGACGCACTCAGCGCGGTCGCCGACGGCAGGTTCAGGGACGGGTCACGCTCGTCCCACACCTCGCCGCGCACGCCCGACGGTCCGTCCGACATCAGGATCCGGCGCAGCCCGATCTTCTCGATGGGCCAGGTGGTCCAGAAGTCACGTCCGGTGAGCAGCTGCACCTTCTCGTCGGTGGTCAGCTGGCCGAGGAGCGCATCGATGCGCTCGGTCAGCGGCGTCGACGGACTGGAGGCGGTGCTCGCGTCGTTCACGGTGGTCACGGTGGTCGGTCCTCTCGTTCAGGGCCGCGGGGCGCCGCCTGGACGGCCGGGGCCTCGTCGCCCACACCCACCATCCACCGGGTTCGCCGCCCGCGCTGGCAGCTCCTGCACCGTACCACCCAAAACCAACCGTTGCTTGGTTTTCTGGGGTCTCCTGTGGGCGGTACAGTCTGGCCATGGCACGACGGGGTTCGTACGCAAAGGGCATCGCGAAGCGCGAGGAGATCCTCACGGTCGCGCTGGACCTCGTGGCGTCGCAGGGCTTCCGGCGGACGAGCATCAAGGACATCGCCGACGCCGTGGAGCTGACCCAGGCCGGCCTGCTGCACTACTTCGACTCGAAGGACCAGCTCTGGGTCGAGATCCTCCGCCGCCGCGACGAGCTCGACCTCGCGCACGACTGGCAGGCCGCGGACCCGGCGGCCCTGCTCGCGGCGATCGTGCGGCACAACGCCGAGGTCCCGGGCCTGGTGCAGATGTTCGTCAACCTGTCCGCCGCAGCCGCCACCGACGCCGAGCACCCGGCGCACGAGTACTTCCGCGAGCGCTACGAACGCAGCCGTCGCGTGCTGTCCGCCGACTTCCGCACCATGCAGCAGGACGGCCGCTTGCGCACCGACATCGACCCCGACGAACTGACCAGCGTGCTGCTCGCGGTGTCCGACGGCATGCAGATCCAGTGGCTCTTCGACCCCACCCGCGACATGGCCGAGCACGTCGAGCTCGTCGCCCGCCTCGCGATCGCCCAGGTCGCCCCCACCGCCTGACGGGAGGCGCACCGCACATCCGCACCGAGCCTCCCGCCGGCGAAGTGGTCAGGGCAAGCGCACGGCAGCGAGTTCGTCCGCCGCGGTGCTCCACGCGCGGACCTGCGTCTTCGAGAGGGGTTCCTCCGGAGACTTCGACCAATCTGAGATGTTCCGGCCCCGCATCTCCCGCGCGAGGTGGTCACGCACCGCTCGCTTCGAATCCGTCGACAAGGCCGCTCCGTAGTCCTCCGCACCAGGGACGTCGGCCAGTTCGGTCAGGTACGCCTGGCAGAACCAATCCGCTGCTTCGGCCCGCAGGTACGGGCTCTCGAGCGTGGCGCACCAGCGGCGGAAGAACTCGTCGTACGGGCCAGAGTCCTGCATGAACCCACCAGAAGCAAAGAGGAGTTCACGGACCCGCTGAGGGGTGAGCCCGTGGGCGGCTCGGACGGCATCACCGATCCTTCCCCCGTCGACGAGGCTCGCTATCTCGCTCATTTCATTGCTCATGAGGTCTGCGATCGTTCCATGGTCGAACACTGGCGTATGGGTGTCGATATGTAAAACGGGACCAGCCGCCAGCTCCGGGGTACGGACAGGGCCTGGTCGCGTCAGCTGCGGCGGGGCAGGATGGTCGATGCCCGCCAGGGTGTGTTCCGACGACGATGTGGAGTGACGCGATGACGCGTGTAGTGGTGACCGGTGGCAGCGGCAAGCTCGGACGAGCGGTGGTGCGTGACCTCGATGCGCACGGGTACGACGTGGTGCTGCTCGACCGTGTCCCCTCCCCCGACAAGCCCGAGCGAGTCCCGTTCGTGCGGATCGACCTGACCGACCACGGCCAGGTCCTGAACGCCCTGCTCGGCATCGACGACCGGTACGACCACGTGGACGCCGTCGTGCACCTCGCCGCGGTGCCGGCCCCGGGGCAGGTGCCCGATGTGGCCCTCATCACGAACAACGTGACCTCGTCGATCAACGTCTTCCACGCCGCACGTGCCGCGAAGATCAAGAACGTCGTGTGGGCGTCGAGCGAGACCCTGCTCGGCATCCCGATGGGCGAGCACCACCCGCCCTACCTGCCGGTCGACGAGGAGTTCGCCGTCCGGCCGCAGTCGTCGTACTCGCTCGGCAAGGCGGTGGAAGAGGAGATGGCCCGCCACTTCACGCGCTGGGACCCGGAGCTGAAGATGATCGGTCTGCGCTTCTCGAACGTGATGGACGAGACCGACTACCCGGCGTTCCCGTGGGACGCCACCCCCGAGGCGAAGACGTTCAACCTCTGGTCGTACATCGACTCCCGCGACGGCGCCCAGGCCGTCCGCCGGGCGCTCGAGGCCGACCTCACCGGGTTCGAGGCGTTCGTCATCGCGAGCCCCGACACGGTGATGGACACCCCGACGATCGAACTCGTCGAGCGCTTCGTGCCGGACATCGAGCGCCGTGCGGACATCGACGGTGTCAGCTCGCTGCTGTCGTCGGAGAAGGCCCGCGAACTCCTCGGCTACACGCCCGAGCACAGCTGGCGCGACCACCGCGCCTGATCGTCAGGCAGCGGGGACGAGCAGCCCGTCGAGCACCAGGTCGCGCGCCGCCGGCAGCAGGTCGGCGGCGAGCGCCTGCTCGTCCACGCCGGTGATCTGCGCGAGCGCTCCGATGATCGCGGCGACGGACAGGTCACCGTCGCACGCGCCCACGAACGCCGCGAGTGCGGTGTCCGCGTCGACCCGACGCCCGAGCCCGCCGCCCTGCACCAAGGTCATCACGGTGGGATCGTCGTTGCCCGGCCAGTAGTACCGTTCCTCGGTGACGTCACCGGCCACCGACAGGTGGGCGGCGGCGAGCGCAGCATCGTCGTGCTCGGCGAGCCAGGCGGCCGCGTCGAGGACGCGGGCGACCGTCGCGCCGAGGCCCGCGGGGTTGGAGCCGAGCGTCTCGGGGACCCGCTCGAACCGGCGGAGGCCGGACGTGCCTCCAGGCAGGGGTCGACGCACCACGACGTAGCCGAAGCCGACGCCGGTGACGCGACGGTCCGCGAAGTCGTCGAGCCAGGCGCCCATCAGCGTGTCGAACTCGGCCGTGCCGGGCTTCGTCCCGCCGTCGCGGATCCAGGTCTCCGCGTAGGACGTCGGGTCCTGCCGCTCGCGCTCGATCACCCAGACGTCGTGGGCGGTGTCGGCGAACCAGGCGCGCACGCGGTCCAGGCCGTCGATGCCCCAGTGGTACTCCCAGTTGCCGAGGAGCTGGGCGGTCCCGCCGGGCTCCAGGTGGGCCTCGAGGCCGCGGAGCACCGTCTCGACCAGGGCGTCGCCGACCATGCCACCGTCGCGGTACTCGTAGGACGGGACACCCTCGCGACGGGGCGTGATGACGAACGGCGGGTTCGAGACGATCCGGTCGAAGCGCTCCCCCGCGACCGGCTCGAACAGTGAGCCGAACCGGAAGTCGATGCCGTCGATACCGTTCAGCTGGGCGTTGAACCGGGCGATGTCGAGGGCACGGCGCGAGATGTCGGTGGCGACCACGTGGTCGGCGAAGCGCCGCGCGTGCATGGCCTGGATGCCACACCCGGTGCCGAGGTCGAGCACCCGCTCGACCGGCACGGGCACCTGCAGGCCGCTCAGCGTCGTGGTGGCGCCGCCGATGCCGAGCACGTGTTCCTCGCTGATGGCGTGCCCGAGGGCGAGCTCGCCGAGGTCGGAGACGATCCACCAGCTGCCGGCGCCGAGGTCGTCGACGAAGGCGTAGGGGCGCAGGTCGACGGTGGGGTGCACGAGCGCGTCGGCGCTGTCGCCTTCGCCTTCGCTGCGCAGCAGGCCCGCGGCGATGACGGCGTCGAGCCCGGCGGTCGTGAACGCCACACCGGCCTCGGCCCGCGCCACCGGCAGGCCGAGCACGAACAGCGTCGCCAGGGTGCCGAGCGGCGTGGTCTCGCGGGCGGCGAGCGCACGGAGCGCGGCGACCCGCGAACCGCGGTGCAGCGATGCGGCGGCCTCGGCGCCCCACAGGGAGTCGAGCCGGTCGACGGTGAAGCCGGCCGCTGTCAGGTCCGCGGCGAGCGCCGTGGTGACGGCGGGGTCCGCGACGATCGACGGAAGCGTGTGCACAGCGTCCACGCCGGTGCCCGCGCCGGCGCTCACGAGGCGATCCCCTCGCGCAGCAGCGCAGCTGGGACCTGCCAGTCGAGCACCAGGTCGAGGAGCCCGGGGAACCGCTGCTGCACGTCCTCGACGCGGACGCGGCTGACGCGGGTCAGGCCCTCGAGGTGCTGCTCGAGCAGACCGGCCTCGCGCAGGACCCGGAAGTGGTGGGTCAGCGTGGACTTCGGCCGGTCGATGCCGACCCAGCCGCAGCTGCGCTCACCCCCGGCCGCGTCGACCAGGTAGCGGTGCAGGATCGCGAGCCGGATCGGATCGCTCAGGGCGTCCATCACGTCCGGGAGGTCCATCTCGGCCACGGACGGCTGCGGCAGCCGTTCAGGAGCATCGACGTGCGCGGGCATGGACGGGACGCTACCACCGTTCGGCTTGCTGTACGACTTGCGTCGTACTGTTCGAGTGCGGTACGAATGCAGTCGTACTGCACGGAGATGGAAAGGGGTGCGCATGCACCAGTCAGCTCGTTCGGTCGCCGGGTTCTGGATCCTGGCGGCGATGCTCCTGGTCTCGGTCGCGTCGTCGGCCGTGCCGTCGCCGATCTACCCCGTCTACGCAGCCGAGTGGCACCTCACCCCGCTCATGCTCACCGGGGTCTTCGCCATCTACGTCGCCGGCCTGCTCGCGAGCCTGCTCGTGGCCGGTCGCCTGTCCGACCACGTCGGCCGGAAGCCCGTGCTGGTCGTCGGCGGCCTGGGCGTCGCACTGTCGCTCGGCCTGTTCGCCATGGCGGACGGGGTCGTCGCGCTCATCGTCGACCGGATCGTGCAGGGTGTCTCGGTCGGGCTGCTCATCGGGGCCCTCGGCGCGGCCCTCATCGACAACTCCCTCGAACGCCACCCCACCATGGCGGGCGTGCTGAACGGCGTCATCCCGCCGATCGCCCTGGCCACCGGCGCGATGTCGAGCGGCGCGCTCGTGCAGTGGGGTCCGGCGCCGGAGCAGCTCGTCTACCTGCTGTTCGGCGCACTCCTCGTGCTCCTCGTGCTCGCACTGTTCGTCGTCCCCGAGCAGGTGCAGCGTCGTCCCGGCGCACTCCGCTCCCTGCGTCCGACGATCAGCGTGCCGCGGTCCTCACGCCGGCTGTTCCGCGGCGTCGCCGGGTCGCTCGTCGCCAGCTGGGCCCTCGGCGGTATGTTCCTGTCGCTCGTGCCCTCGGCGCTCGGCACGGTGTTCGGCATCACGAACCACTTCGCCGCCGGTGCACTCATCGCCGTGGTCACCGGCGTCGGCGCCCTGACCGGCCTGGCCATCCAGCGGATGGACACCCGTCGCGCGGTCCTGCTCGGGCTCGTCGCGCTCGTGCTCGGCCCGATCGTCACCGTGTCGTTCGTGTTCGCGCACTCCCTGCCGGGCATGGTCGTCGGCAGTGCGATCGCCGGTGTCGGCTTCGGCGCCGGGTTCCAGGCGCCGCTCCGGATGCTGCTCGCCACCGCTGCCCCGACCCACCGCGCCGGGCTGCTCTCCACGATCTACGTCGTCAGCTACCTGGCGTTCGGGGTGCCCTCGGTCATCGGCGGGCTGCTCGAGCCCTCGGTCGGCCTCGTCCCGGTCATCGCCGGGTACGGCGGCTTCATCGTGCTCGCCGCGGTCGTCGCCCTCGTGCTGCAGCTGTCGTCGAAGGACGCCGCCGAGGTCGAGGAGCGCGCGGCCGAGGTCATCGAGCGCACCGCCACCGGCTCGATCCGGGTCGCGGCCGAGTAGCGACCCGTCCGCCTGGCGCGACGCGCTCGCACGGTGCGGCGATGCCCATTCGGTGCGAGGTTGATCGCTCGGTGCGGGCCTGTAGCGCCACACGGAGCCATCAACCGCGCACGCGGTGAACAGCACCGCACAGTGCCGACCGCCGCGGCGCTAGTGGCCCGGTCGCGCCGAGTTCGTGCCGCGAGCGCGCGCACGCACGCCGACGGTCCGCGCCGCACCGGTGTGCGCAGCGTCGACGTCGGCCTTGCCCCGGTCCGCAGCGTCGCGCAGACGCTTCGGCCCGTGCCGCTTGGCCCAGTCCCAGAAGCGGTGCAGCTGCGCCTTGAGCCACGTGATGATCTTGTGGAAGAAGTGGAACTCGCTCGCCAGCACCGTGAGGCCGATGAACACCACGAGCCACCCCGGCCCCGGCAGCGGCACCAGGATCAGCCCGATGATGACGACCAGCCCGCCCACCAGACCGACCAACACCTTGTAAAGCAGGTGCACGTGCGGCCGCGCGTGGATCCAGGTGCGCAGGCGGTGGAACCACTGGAAGCGCTGGCGCGGCGCGCCATCGGCCCGGACTTCGCCGGGTCGGTCGTTCGGGTCGCCGTCCATGCCGAAAACGTAGGGCGCGCGGCTGGGAATCAGCGGCGCACGGGGTGGACGCGGGGTGCGCATGCCGGGAGGCGCGTGGCGGGGACAGCCCGCGCCTCCAGGCCGTCAGCTGGTCGCCGCTACTGCGCCGCTCGCGCGACCGAGGTCCCTTGCAGGGCGTCGTACCAGCCGTTGCTCCAGATGAGCATCGTCTCGACCAGCGCGTCGAGGTCGTCGATGGCGGTGAGCTCGGTCTTCGGGCCGATTGACCAGTCGGTGTAGCCCCTCGCCAGGTGGGTGCGCCCCGAGAGGTGGCGTTTCGCGAGCGGCAGCTTGTGCTTGCCGAGACCCTTCCGACCGTTGCCCGCCGACCCCCGGCTCACCGCGATCCGTCCCGAGTTCTTGGACAGGACCTGGTCATCCAGGACCTCAAGCGCCCGGACCCACGCCGGCGCCTGCTCAGGGCCTTTCGGATCGGGGAAGTCAGCCTCGTCGAGGTGGTTCACCGAGATCCCGACAAACCCCTCGAACTGCGTGTCCTCCAGGTACGGCGGCATCCCGCGCCCCGGTACCTGGATCTGCCCGCGAATCCACTTTGCATCCTTGCCGTCGTGCAGCGGCCGCTCGAAGACGATCGACGGCATGCCGCCGTCCCCGCGCTGCACCCGCACCTTCCAGCCAGGCATCCGCGCGTCGAGCTCAAGGCCGTGCAGCCGGGCCTCGACCGTCGTCTTCAGCAGGCGCCCCTCCCCCTCGATGTCGTCCTTCACCAGCCGAGGGGCGTCGAAGCACGCGAGGACCTCGTCCCAATCGATCACGCTGACGCGCTCGTGCTCGGTGACCGAGCGAGCGAGCGACTCCTTGCGCGGCACCAGCACGAACAGCACGCCGGTGTCGCCGAGTGCTTCGAGCTGGGCGTCCACCTGCCGCTCGGTCAGCTCGTGGTCGAGCTTTGCCTCGATGCCGACCAAGCCACTGTCGAAGGTCAGTTGCACGTCGAGACGCACGGTCCCCCACTCGGTCTCAACGTCCTTGTGCGGCACCTCGCACTCGACTTTCTCGAACGAACCGAGCTGCTTGCCGCTCACGCGCTCGAGGAGCTGGACGAAGCGCTCGTGATCGTGTCGGATCTCGGCGCCGAGGGCACGGGTCGCCATCGGCTCCGTGCGGTAGATGGTGGTCTGCGTCATGGCGTCATGATCGCGGGACGCGAGCCGCTCGGTAGGGCGCGACGCGCGGTCGGCTGCAAATTAATAAAGAAATCTCACCTCCCGGTGGAATCGTCGCGTGTCACGCGTGAGCGACGCACGTCGCCGCCCAAGGGACGGCGGCCAGCCGGGCCTCCGGGATCGGCTCGCCGCCGACCGCGCAGCGCCCGTAGGTGCCGTCGTCGAGTCGTGCGAGCGCTGCGTCCACCTGACGGACCCGCAGCTGCGCGCCGTCGCGGACCGCACCGAGCGAGCCGCGTTCCCAGGCCAGGGTCGCGCCCTCCGGATCGTGCTCGTCGTCGGAGTTGGCGTCCTGCCGGGCGTCGCTGACGTCACGCATGCTCCGCTCGACCTCGAGCAGCAGCCGTTCGTTGCGGGCGCGTTCGGCGTCGAGTGCGGGGCGGGGGTCCTCCATCCGGGCCACGGTAGTCGCGGCGGAATGGCCCCGCCTCCGGATGCGTTCGCATGGACATGACGAAGATCGGGTTCCTGTCGTTCGGACACTGGCGTGACGTGCCGGGGTCGAAGGTGCGCAGCGGGCGGGAGGCCCTGGTGCAGGCGATCGACCTCGCGGTCGCAGCCGAGGAAGCCGGCGTCGACGGCGCCTACTTCCGCGTCCACCACTTCGCGCCGCAGCAGGCCGCACCGTTCCCGCTGCTCTCCGCCATCGCCGCGAGGACCAGCCGGATCGAGATCGGGACCGGCGTCATCGACATGCGCTACGAGAACCCGCTCTACATGGCGGAAGAGGCTGCCGCCACCGACCTGATCTCCGGCGGGCGACTGCAACTCGGCGTCTCGCGGGGATCACCCGAGACCGCGCTGGCCGGCTACCAGCAGTTCGGCTACGTGCCCGACGCTGCTGACGAGAACGGCGGCGACATGGCCCGTGCGCACACGAACGTGTTCCGCCGTGCGATCGCCGGCGAGCCGATGGCCAACGCCAACCCGCAGATGACCGGTTCGGTCGGGTCCCTGCCGATCTCCCCGCTGGCCGACTCGCTCGGCGACCGGATCTGGTGGGGCGCCGGCACACGTGCCACGGCCGAGTGGACCGCCGAGCAGGGCATGAACCTGATGTCCTCGACCCTGCTGACCGAGGACACCGGCGTGCCCTTCGACCAGCTGCAGGCCGAGCAGATCGAGCGCTTCCGCCGGGTGTGGTCCGAGTCGGGCTGGGACCGCGAACCGCGCGTCTCGGTCTCGCGGAGCATCATCCCGATCATCGACGACGAGTCGCGCCACTACTTCGGCGTCCGCGCGCAGGTCGAGGGGCAGGACCAGGTCGGGCACCTCGACGGCGGGCTGGCCCGGTTCGGCCGGTCCTACATCGGTGAGCCCGAGCAGCTCGTCGCGGAGCTCGCGGCCGACCAGGCCGTCCGTGCTGCCGACACCGTGCTCGTCACCGTGCCGAACCAGCTCGGCGTGGACTTCAACGCCCGGCTGCTCGCCGCCGTGAAGGACGTGTTCACCGAGGTCGACGCGGAGCCGGTCCCCGCCTGACCACGGCTCGGTCTCGGTCTCGGGCGCAGCCGCTCGGGCTCGAGCTCAGCCCTCCGGCCAGAGCAGCCGGAACCGCTCGCACACGACCGGCATGTCCGGCGCGAACCCCCGCGGGTTCTCCGAGTGTGCGCGCCAGAACGCCTCGTGCACGGTCCGCCAGTGTTCGAGCGTCCGGTCGCCTTCCCCCTCGGCCCAGGCGTGGTCGGCGTCGACCTGGTCGAACGGCACCACCCGGACCGCCGTCGTCTCGATGACGGCACGGGGCGCACCCGAGCCGTCGGTCACGATGCTCACCTCGTCGGCCGCGGGCAGTGGATCGCCGGTCGCCTCGTAGTCCCAGAGCGACGACGCCGTGCCGACCTTGACACCGTCGAGCACGAGCTGCAGGAGCGCGTCCGCCTGTTCCGGGGTCGCGCCGAAGGACCACGCCTCCGGCACCGCCGCCGGAAGGCTCGGACGCTCGCTGCGTCGCGCGGTCCAGAAGTCGTCGAGCGTCGAGGGCACGCCCCGACCGTAGTGCACCGGTCCGGTCCCCCGTTGTGCTGACACCCGGCTGGGGACTGGGGCGAGGCCGACCGCGCTCCTAGGCTCGGGAACGTCGATCGACCCCGCACCTCGAGGAGCAACCGTGACGCTGCCGGCCGCAGGCTGGTTCCCGGACCCGCAGGACGCCCGTCGTCTGCGCTGGTGGGACGGTCGCACCTGGGGTGCAGCCACACGGGCCCCCGCGGCCGCTGCAGAACCGGTCACGCCGATCGTCGTCGCTCCGGCGGGGCCGTCGTTCTCGGTGCAGACCGCCGCGATCCGGACGGACGCGTGGGCATCGGGCACCACCGGCGACCGTCGGCTCTGCGTGTTCACGGTGCTCGCGGTGCTGCTCGCCGTGGTCTCGGTCGTCGCGAACCCCTGGGGCGTGGCGGGACTGCTCGCCGTGGCGTGCGGCGTCATCGGCATCGTCCGTCCCGGAGCCGTCGGTGCCTGGGCAGTCCTGGCGCGGAGCGCTTCGGCGAGCGCCCTCGTCGTCGCGGTGACGACGAGCGTCATCGCCGCGTCGGCCCAGTTCCACCTGTTCTGAGCGCGTAGGGACCGCCTACCGTCGCGATCCACGGCGCTTCGTGAGCAGAAATGGTCGGGTGCGACGGCGCGACCCGACCATTTCTGCTCACGAAACGTGCCCGTCGCGCACCCGCACGGCCCCACGCACCCGCATGGCCAGCACGGCCCGCGCAGACCGCCTACCGCCGCGCCCGCGGGTGCGCCGTCTGGTACACGTCACGCAGCATGTCCGCCGTGACCATCGTGTAGATCTGCGTCGTGGCGACACTCGCGTGCCCGAGCAACTCCTGCACCACGCGCACATCAGCACCGCCCTCGAGCAGGTGCGTCGCGAACGAGTGCCGGAACGTGTGCGGTGACACGTGCGCCTCCAGGTCGGCGGCAGCAGCGGCAGCCTGGATCACGAGCCAGGCACTCTGCCGCGACAATCGCGATCCACGGGCCCCGAGGAACAGCGCCGGCGTCGATGGCCCTCGTGCCGCGAACACCGGCCGTGCCCGCACCAGGTACGCGTCGATCGCTGCCCGGGCGAAGCTGCCGAGCGGCACGATCCGCTGCTTGTTGCCCTTGCCCGTGACCTTCACGACCGAGAGCTCGCCGTCGGCGTCCGACAGCGTCGTCACGTCGTCGACCGACAGCCCCACCGCCTCGGAGATCCGCGCGCCGGTGGCGTAGAGCAGCTCGAGCAGGGCCTTGTCCCGCAGCTGGACGGGGTCGTCGGCGTCGACGGACACCGCCCCGAGCAGCCGTTCCATGTCCTCGACGGGGATCGCCTTCGGTAGCCGCATCGGAGCCTTCGGCGGCCGGACGGCGGTGCCGGGGTTGAGCGGCAACCAGCCCTCTCCCGCGGCGAAGGCGGTGAACGAACGGACCGAACTGAGCATCCGCGCGATCGACCGTGGCGCCAACGGTCCCGATGGTCGCGTGGCGAGGTGCTCGACAAACCCCGAGACGTCCGCCCGTGCCAACCGTGCCACGTCCTGCAGCACCGAGGAGCCCCCGGACCGGTCCGCTCCGTCAGACTCGACCACCGGTGCGGCCTCGAGCCACTCCGCGAACGCGGCGAGGTCCCGCCGGTACGCCGACAACGTGTGCTGCGAGAGCCCCCGCTCGATCGCGACGTGCCGCAGGTACGTCTCCGCGGCACGGTCGAGGGGCATCACCTCAGCAGGCTAACCGGCGCGGGGCCACCCGCCGTCAGTGCAACGCCTCGTCCGGCGTGCCCACGCGGAACCCGGTGAACGTCACGGTCAGGCCAGCCCGCGTCGGCCCGGCGCACAGCAGCCCCGCGGACACGACGGCGTCCGGGTCCAGGTACGCGACCCGGACGAGCCGGGGCTCCTCACCCTCGACCCACGCCCGGATCGTCACGGCGTCACCATCGCGGCTCGCGCGGACGGTCACCACGCGGCCCACCCACCCCGGCACGGGCGACACCGACCAGTCCGAGAACCCATGCGTCACCACGGCGCCGAGCTGCGGCGCTCCGTCCGAGAACTCCACGCCGGCCTTGATCCAGGTCTGTTCGTCGACGCGCAGGAACACCCCGGCCTGGTCGAACTGCTCGGTGTAGTCGAGCACGAACGACGCCTCGACCGACAACGGCCCGTCCGTCGGCTGCAGCAGCGCGTGCTCGGAGTCGTGCACGAACCCGTACGAGGTGGTCCGCCAGGCGTCACTGCCCTCGACCGCGGTGACGCGGAACACGTCGCCGTCGAACTCGGCGGCCTCCGGCTCGTGCGTCCAGGTGCCGGCGGCGACCAGGTCGCGCAGGCCGTCGCCCGCGGACCCGCTCACTTGCGGCGCTGTTCGATGGCCTCGACGGCGAGCGTCGCGACGACGAGGGCCGAGTTGTTGAGCCGACCGCCCAGGATCCCCTCGAGCAGCTCTGTCCGGGGGACCCAACGGGTCACGATGTCGGCCTCTTCGGCCTCGCGCTCGAACGCGGACTCGGTCGACCGGACACCGCGCGCCCGGTAGATCTGGATGAACTCGTCGCTGCCACCCGACGAGGTGTTGTACCGGACCAGGGGCTCCCACGTGTCGGCCTCGAGGTCGGCCTCCTCGCCCAGCTCGCGCTTCGCAGCCGTCAGGTGGTCCTCGCCCTCCATGTCGAGCAGACCGGCGGGCAGCTCCCAGTCGCGCAGCCGCACCGGGTGCCGGTACTGCTGGATGACCAGGACGCGGCCCTCGTCGTCCTCGGCGTACACGGCGACGGCGCCCGTGTGGTCGATGTACTCGCGGACCATCGAGTCGCCGTTGTACGCGACGGTGTCGCGGCGCACGTCCCAGACGGCGCCCTCGTACACGACGGTGGATTCGGTGACCTCGAAGGAGGCGGACTCGTCAGCGATCGGTGCGTCTGTCACGTCCCCATCCAAGCACGCGTGCGACGGACGCCCCCGTCGGAACCAGGTTCCGGACACAGCACCGCGTCGTTCCGTGGTTCCGTGTCCGGAACCAGGTGCCGTGGACGCGACCCGGACGGACGGGAGGCGCGGTGCCAGCTGGCACCGCGCCTCCCGTCCGATCGTGGAGACCGGCGCTTACGCGACCTGCTCCTCGGTCTGCGGGTCGAACAGGCTGGACGCCTCGTGGCGCTCGATCGCGGCCGCGACGAGCCCCGCGAACAGCGGGTGCGCATCGGTCGGACGCGAGCGGAGCTCCGGGTGCGCCTGGGTGGCGATGTAGAACGGGTGCACGTCGCGCGGGAGCTCGACGTACTCCACCAGCGTGCCGTCGGGCGACGTGCCCGAGAAGACGAGGCCGGCGTCCGCGATCTGCTCGCGGTACTTGTTGTTCACCTCGTAGCGGTGACGGTGGCGCTCGGAGGCCTCGGGCGCTCCGTACAGCTCCGCCGCCAGCGAGCCTTGCGTGAACGACGCCGGGTACAGGCCCAGGCGCATCGTGCCGCCCAGGTCGCCACCGGCGATGATGTCGACCTGCTCCGCCATCGTCGCGATGACCGGGGTGGAGGTCTCCGGGTCGAACTCGGTGCTCGACGCGTCGGTCAGACCGACCTCGTGGCGGGCGTACTCGATGACCATGCACTGCAGGCCGAGGCACAGGCCGAGCGTCGGGATGCCCTGCTCACGCGCGAACTTCAACGCGCCGAGCTTGCCCTCGATGCCGCGCACGCCGAACCCACCGGGGATGCAGATGCCGTCGACGTCGCCGAGATGCTTCGCCGCACCCTCGGGCGTGGTGCAGTCGTCGGACACGACCCACTTCAGCGTCACCTTGGCGTCGTGCGCGAAGCCGCCGGCACGGAGCGCCTCGGTGACGGACAGGTAGGCGTCCGGCAGGTCGATGTACTTGCCGACCAGGGCGATCGTGACGTCCTTCTTCGGCTCGTGCACGGCCTTCAGCACCGGGGTCCACGCGGTCCAGTCGACCGGACCGGCGTCGAGCTTGAGCGCCTCGACGATGACCTGGTCGAGGCCCTGGTTGTTCAGCAGCGTCGGCAGGTCGTAGATCGAGGGGACGTCCACGGCGTTCACCACGGCGTCCTCGTCGACGTCGCACATCAGCGCGATCTTGCGCTTGTTCGACTCCGACACCGGACGGTCCGACCGCAGCACGAGCGCGTCGGGCTGGATACCGATCGAGCGGAGCGCGGCGACGGAGTGCTGCGTCGGCTTGGTCTTCTGCTCACCCGAGGCGTTCATGAACGGCACCAGCGAGACGTGCACGAAGAACACGTTGTTGCGGCCGAGCTCGTGCCGCACCTGACGGGCGGACTCGATGAACGGCTGCGACTCGATGTCGCCGACGGTCCCACCGACCTCGGTGATGATGACGTCGGGCTGCGGGTCGTTCTGCGCCTGCTCGCGCATCCGGCGCTTGATCTCGTCGGTGATGTGCGGGATGACCTGCACCGTGTCGCCGAGGTACTCGCCGCGACGCTCCTTGGCGATCACCGTCGAGTACACCTGACCGGTCGTGACGTTCGCGGCCTGCGACAGGTTGATGTCGAGGAAGCGCTCGTAGTGCCCGATGTCGAGGTCCGTCTCCGCACCGTCGTCGGTCACGAAGACCTCGCCGTGCTGGAACGGGTTCATGGTGCCCGGGTCCACGTTGAGGTACGGGTCGAGCTTCTGCATGACGACCTTGAGGCCGCGAGCCGTGAGCAGGTTGCCGAGGCTGGCCGCCGTCAGGCCCTTGCCGAGAGACGAGACGACCCCGCCGGTCACGAAGATCTGCTTCGTCACCTTCGGGGTCGAGTTCGAAGAATTGGTACCGCCGCTGAGAGTGTCCGCCACGGGATTCCATCGTACGTCAGAACTGCCGGGAGGCGCGACCTCGGTTCGCCGTGGGCGTTGCGCGGGTGGGTGGCCGGGTCCTCGGGCCGTGGCCAGGTCACCGGGACGAGGCCGGCCTGGTCGTCAGGCCCGCTGGCCGGCCACGTCGAGCAGCTCGCGGGCGTGCTCGATGCCGCTGGCGCTGTCGCCGAGTCCGGAGAGCAACCGTGCCATCTCCTGCAGACGGTCCTCACCCTCGAGCCGGCGCACGCTCGACGAGGTCACGGCACCGCTGGCGTCCTTCACGACGTTGAGGTGGTTGTTCGCGAAGGCCGCGACCTGGGCCAGGTGCGTGACGACGATGACCTGCGTGCGCTCGGCGAGCTTCGCCAGCCGTCGGCCGATCTCGATCGCCGCCGCCCCACCGACACCGGCGTCGACCTCGTCGAAGACGAACGTCGGCACCGTGGTGCTGCCGGCCATGACGACCTCGATCGCGAGCATCACGCGCGACAGCTCACCGCCGGACGCCCCCTTGCCGATCGGCCGGGGATCGGTGCCGGAGTGCGGCTGGAGCAGGATCGTGACCTGGTCACGGCCGTGGCGGCGGTACTCGCCGGCGTCGGTGACCTCGACCACCAGGGTCGCGCCACCCATCGCGAGGGTCTTCAGCTCAGCGGTCACGCGCTTCGCCAGGTCGGTCGCCGCCTTGGTGCGCGCCGTCGTGAGCGCGCCGGCGGCGGACTCGAGCGCCTGCTCGTCCTGCTCGACCGACTGCTGCAACGCCGCGATCCGGTCGTCGTCGCCGTCGAGCTCGAGCAGCCGGTCGCTCGCGCGCTGTCCGTAGGCGATGACGTCGTCCACCGTCTCGCCGTACTTGCGGGTGAGGCCGGCCAGCAGGGCTCGGCGTTCGTTGATGAGTTCGAGGTCGTGCCCGGCCTCGGGTTCCAGGGAACCGAGGTAGCTCGAGATGCTCGCCGACGCCTCGGCCGCCTGGATCCCGAGCTCCGTGAGCTGCTCGAGCACCGGCTGCAGGGCACTGTCCGACGACGCGACGCGCTCCACGGCACGGCGTGCGGACTCGACCAGACCGACGACGTCCGAGACGCCGTCGAGGGACTCGCTGGACAACGCCTCGTGCGCCAGGGCCGCGGACAACCGGAGCTCCTCGAGGTTGCCCAACCGTTCGGCGCGTTCGGCCAGCTCGACGTCCTCGCCGGGCTGCGGGTCGGCGGCCTCGATCTCGTCGGAGGCCGCGCGGATCCGCTCGGCCTCGGCCACCCGGTCGTCCCGGTCGCGGACCAGGACCTCGAGTTCACCGGCGTGCTGCTGCCAGGCGTCGTACGCGGCGACGTACCGGGCGAGGGCCTTCTCGAGCGAGGCTCCCCCGAACCCGTCGAGGGCAGCTCGCTGCGCCGTTGCCGAGGTGAGGCGGATCTGGTCCGACTGCCCGTGCACGGTGACGAGCTGGTCGGCGAGCTCGCCGAGCACCGCCACGGGCGCGCTCCGACCGCCCACCGTGGCACGGCTGCGCCCCTCGGCGGAGACCGTGCGGGTGAGGATGAGCTCGCCGTCCTCGACGGTGCCGCCGGCGTCCTCGACACGTTCGGCGACGGCGTCCTGCTCGGGGACGTGCCAGCGGCCTTCGACGACGGCGCTCGACGCACCGCGGCGCACCGAACCGGCATCGGCCCGCGCACCGAGCAGCAGCCCGAGCGCGGTGACGATCATCGTCTTGCCTGCACCGGTCTCCCCGGTGACGACGGTGAAGCCCGGCCCGAGTTCGAGCGTGGTCTCACCGATGACACCGAGGTCGCGGATCGCGATCTCCTCGATCATCGGTCATCCTCGTCGCTCTGGGGGCCGCGCCACCCGGCGACGGGCAGCTGGAACTTCGCGACCAGGCGGTCGGTGAACGGAGCGTCCTTGAGTCGGGCGACCCGCACCGGATCGGGCGAACGCCGGACCTCGACTCGGGCGCCCGGCGGCAGGTCGTGGGTCCGTCGGCCGTCGCACCACAGGACACCGACGCCGCTCGTGCGCCGCAGGACCTCGATCGCGAGCGTGCAGTCCGGCCCGACGACGATCGGACGGGCGAACAGGGCGTGGGCGCTCAGCGGCACCATGAGCAGCGCGTCGACGTCCGGCCACACGATGGGGCCACCGCCGGAGAACGAGTACGCCGTGGAGCCGGTCGGGGTCGACACGACCACGCCGTCGCAGCCGAAGGACGACAGCGGGCGGCCGTCGACCTCGGTCACGACCTCGAGCATCCGCTCCCGCGAGGCCTTCTCGATCGTGGCCTCGTTCAGCGCCCAGCTCGAGTAGACGATCTGGTTGCCCACGACGACGTCGACCTGCAGGGTGACGCGTTCCTCGACGTTGTACTCGCCGGACAGCGCGCGCTCGACCGTCTCGGACAGACCGTCGCGCTCGCTCTCGGCCAGGAACCCGACGTGCCCGAGGTTCACCCCGATCAGTGGAGCGCCGGTGTTCCGGACGAGTTCCGCCGCGCGGAGGATCGTGCCGTCGCCGCCGAGCACGATGACGATCTCGAGCTGGTTCGGCTGGACGTCGACGCCGAGGATGTCGACCTTGCCGACCGACGCCTCGGCACGACGGATGTCGGCGTACTCGTCGAAGGGCATGACGGGCGTGAGACCGGCCGCGTGCAGGAGGTCGCAGACCTCGACCGCAGCGTCGATCGAGTCACGGCGACCCGTGTGGGACACGAGCAGGATGTGCCGTTCGTCACTCATGAAGACCCTTCCGTGAGTTCGGTCGCCCGGACTCTCCATTCTGTCGGATTGCCCCCGACACCGCGCTGGAAGCGGGCCAGGTACTCGTGGTTGCCGTGTGTCCCGACGATCGGGGACGCGGCGAGCCCACTGGTGCCGAGGCCCAGGTCCCACGCCGCCCACAGCACGTTCATGAGCGCGTCGTTCCGGAGCCCGGCGTCGTGCACGATGCCCTCGCGGACACCGCCACGACCCACTTCGAACTGGGGCTTCACCAGGAGCACGAACTCGTCCGCGGGGACGGCTTCGGCCAGCGCCGGCAGCACCAGTCGGAGCGAGATGAAGGACAGGTCGCCCACCACCAGGCTCGTCTCGGCGGCGGTGCCGTCGAGCGCCAGGTAGTCGGCGCGCGTGAGGTTTCGCGCGTTCGTCCCCTCGACCACGGCGACGCGTTCGTCGAGCGCGATGGTGGGGTGCAGCTGTCCGTGCCCCACGTCGAGCGCGATGACACGGCGCGCACCGCGTGCGAGCAGCACCTGGGTGAAACCACCGGTGCTCGCACCCACGTCGAGCACGACCCGACCGGAAGGTTCGACGCCGAACGCGTCGAGTGCACCGACGAGCTTCCGGGCCGCCCGCGAGACCCACTCGTCCGCGGCGTCGACCTCGATGTCCGCGTCGGACGCGATCGGCGTCGACGGCTTCAGGACGGCACGGCCGCCCACGAGCACCCGGCCGTCCTGGATCAGCTTGCTGGCGACGGTGCGCGACCGTGCGAGCCCGCGTGCAGCGAGGAGGGCGTCGAGGCGGACCGGGGTCGCGTCGTGCACGGCTCCGTCCGGCTCAGGCACTCGCGGAGCCGCCGCTCTCGAGCCGCGTCCGCAGCTCGTCGTGCAGGGCGGAGAAGGCGTCGGCACGGTCGGCGAGCGGCAGGGCCTCGGCCTCGGCGGTGCGCGCGGCGAAGGCGTCCTGCTGCTCGGGTTCGGCGGACGACTGCTCGGGGTTCGGCACGTCCGACACGCTACTCGCCGCCGTACAGCTGCGGGTCCACGTCGAGGCCGTAGATGGCCAGCCCGGACTCCCAGATGAGCGTCGAGCCGGCACGGAGCCGATCGATGTCCGTCCCGGCGTCGAGCACCCGGACGACGTGCCCGCGCATCGCCACCGTCGAGGTACCGACGGTCACGTACCGGGTGCCGTCCTCATCCTCGCGCCGCGCTGTCTCCGGGTAGGGCTGGGACAGTCCCCGGAGGTCTTCGAGCACGTAGGTGGGACGCGAGCGCTGGTCGGCCGCGAGCACCTGCTTCGCCTTGTCGATGCCGGTGAGCACGAGCACGCTCGGGATCCCGACGTCGTTCGCACCCTTGATGTCGGTGTCCAACCGGTCACCGATGAACAGGGTCCGACCGCCGCCGAAGCGCTCGACCGCCGTGTCGAAGATCGGCCGCTCGGGCTTGCCGGCGACGACGGGCATCCGGCCGACCGCCTGGTGCACGGCGGACACGAGCGTGCCGTTGCCGGGCGCGATGCCTCGCTCTACCGGGATCGACCAGTCCATGTTCGTGGCCACCCACGGCACGTCCGGGTCGGCCAGGGCGAAGGAGGCCTCGGCCAGTTCCTTCCAACCGAGGTCCGGTGAGAATCCCTGGATGACCGCTGCCGGGGAGTCCTCGGCACTCGAGGTGACCGTGAACCCGGCTTCCTCGACGATGCTGGTCAGGCCGAGCCCGCCGGTGACCAGGACGGTGGCACCGGCCGGTACCAGGGTCGCGAGCAGCTGGACGCCAGCCTGCGACGAGGTGACGACATCCCCCTCGGACACCTCGAGCCCGTAGCGCTCGAGGTGCTCAGCGACGTCGATCGGCCGGCGCGATGCGTTGTTCGTGATGTAGCCGACCCGCGCCGTGAGCGATGCCCGGGTCAGGGCTTCGACCGCGTGCGGGATGGCGTTGCGGCCCCGGTAGACGACGCCGTCGAGGTCGGTGAGGACCACGTCGACGCCGTCGGTCAGCGCCGCCGGGTGCTCAGCCGGCTGCGGAGCCGTCGACGTCGCGGGGGTTGTCGTCGTCGATCTCGCCGGGCTCGTCGGCTGCGGAGGTGTCGTCGTCGAGGTCGTCGAGGACGGGTTCGTCGTCGTCGAGGTCGTCGAGGACGGGTTCGTCGTCGTCGAGGTCGTCGGCGGTGTCGTCGTCGCCGTCGAGTTCGTCGGTCGCGACGTCGTCGGCTCCGAGGTCCTCGGCGTCGTCGTCCCCGGCGTCTCCGTGTTCTTCGACTTCGAGCGTTTCCTCGACCACATCAACTGTCTCCCAAGCGTTGTCGTCCGCGATTTCGGCGAGGGCCGCTGCCGCGCGGTCCACACGGGCCCACCACTCGTCGGCCTCGTCCTGTCGACCGAGCTCCTCGAGCGTGGCCGCGTAAGCACTGTAGAGCGCCGGGGACCACGTGTAGGCGGTGGACGGGTCGAGCTGTGGAATCTCCAGCTCACCGAGGGCGGCTGTGGGATTCCCGAGGTCGAGACGAGCGCCGGACATGGCGATCGCGAGCTCGACCTGCACCGGGGTGTCGAGGGCTGAGCGCTCGACCGAACGACCGAGCTCGAGTGCCCGCTCCGGACGGCCCAGGCCACGCTCGCAGTCCACCATCATCGGGAGCTGGTCGTTGCGACCGGAGATCCGACGGTAGGTGCGGAGCTCCCGGAGCGCGGTGGCGAAGTCGCCGAGGCGGTAGGCCGTGATCGCGGCCGTCTCGCGGACGACACCGACACGACCGGCACGACGAGCAGCGCTCAGGGCGTGCTGGTTGGCCGTCTCGGGGTCGTCGTCGACGAAGAGTGCGGCGGCCACGAGGTGACGGGCAACCCAGTCGGCGTTGTCCTTGCTGAGGGTCTTCAACTCCATCCGGGCGGCGGGGTCGAGGTCGCGCGCCTGGATCTCCTCGGGGATCTCCGGGTCGTCGTGGCGCGGACGGATCGACTTGGTGCCGTAGGGGTCGCGGTCCTCCCAGTCGTCGCGCGCGGCCTCACCAAACCGGGCGCCGGCGTGACGGCTGCCGTCACCGAAACGACGACGGTCCTCACCGCCGTCGCGAGCCGGGCGGTCCGATGAACCCCCGCGGAACGGACGGTCGGACGAACCACCACGGGCCGGACGGTCGGACGAACCACCACGGTACGGGCGGTCGCCGTCTCGAGCGGGACGGTCCGAGGATCCGCCGCGGTACGGGCGATCCCCGTCGCGAGCAGGGCGGTCGGAGCCCCCGCGGTACGGGCGGTCCCCATCACGACGCGGACGGTCAGAGCCGCCCTGGAAGGGTCGGTCCCCGTCACGGCGCGGCCGGTCCGACGACCCGCCACGGTACGGACGATCGCCATCACGAGCGGGACGGTCGGACCATCCACCGCGGTACGGGCGATCACCATCACGCGCCGGGCGGGCGGACGATCCACCGCGGTAGGGGCGGTCGCCGTCACGAGCGGGACGGTCCGACGAACCACCTCGATACGGGCGATCGCCATCACGACGCGGACGACCTGAACCACCCTGGAACAGACGGTCACCGTCACGACGCGGACGGTCCGAGCTCCCACCACGGAACGGACGATCACCGTCACGAGCCGGGCGGTCCGAGCCACCACGGAACGGACGATCTCCATCGCGTCGCGGACGATCGGCACCGCGCGGACCATCGCCACGCGGTGGCCGGCCGGAGTCACCACGGTCGCCCTGCCACGAAGGACGGTCGTTCCGGTCGCCGGAACGGAACGGACGGTCGCCGTCGCGACGCGGAGCGCTGTCCCGTCGAGGTGCGCCGTCACGGAACGGGCGGTCTCCACCCTGCGGACGATCACGACGGTCGCCTTCGCGCCGCTCGAACTCACGAGGACCGGACGACCAACGACCATCGCTCTGGCCGTCCCGACGCGGAGCGCCGTCGCGACGCGGGAACCGGTCGCCGTCCCGTCGGGGTCGATCTCCGCGGTCCCCGTCGTTCCGCCGCTGATCGTCGTCGTTCGCCACCGTTGCTCCTCATCGCGTGCCCGGTGCAGTGCCTCGGGCGTTCGTCCGCTGTGTCGTTGTGTTGGGTGCCGCGTCGGTCGCCCGACGTCGGCCTCCAGTCCATCACGAACCAGAGCCGGCGTCGAGCGAACGGCGGCGAAAACAGAAATGGCCACCGGCCCCGACCGAGAACGAGGGTTTCCCCTGCGAATTCTCGATGGAGGGCCGATGGCCACATCTTTCATACGTTAAGTCCGGCGGCGTCCTACTCTCCCACAAGGTCCCCCTTGCAGTACCATCGGCGCTGAGAGGCTTAGCTTCCGGGTTCGGAATGTGACCGGGCGTTTCCCTCTCGCTATGACCACCGGAACACCTTCGACCATGATCTGGTCTCAAAGCTGTTCCAGCTGCTGCCCTCCGTGAAGAGAGCAGAGCGGTGTATTCAGTTTCGATTCCCGATCGTCTGTCGGGAACCACAAAGTGGACGCGAGCCCGTGCAACAAGTACACGGAAATCAGTGTGTTATCAAGTCTTCGGCTTATTAGTACCGGTCAGCTCCAC